>JAYSTF010000001.1:0-49803 GCA_043720065.1 Pseudobdellovibrionaceae bacterium
GTATCATCCAGAAAACTCGCGCCACATGAACATCCTCCACGTTATGGGCCGCAGACATGAGTTGGCTCCGGAACTTTATGCCGCTCACTGGGATTTCCGCCAGCCGGTGAAACTATATATTAGTGGGGCGCCCGACAAAGAGATCGAGCGCTTACTAATTACAGCGGTTGAAAAGTGGAACCAGATCTTTGTTGAAGAAGGTGTGGTGCCAAAAGGTCAGCAGGCTTTTGAGCCAATCGTACAGCAGCTAAAGCACGAATTCGATCTGCGCTATCCGACAATCACTTGGGTCTCCGATCGCCGTATTTCAGAGCAAAGCGCCCTTGGCATTGGACAAGCTCACGCGGATGTGACGACGGGAGAAATTCTCTGGGGCAGTGTCACTCTTTGGGGTGGACTTCTAGAGCGAATGATCAGCGCCTACACCTCACTTGGTGGTGGTGGCAAAGCGGGTGATCTTGCAATCGGGAAGCGTGTTTTCCCAGGCGATGCTAAGTCGTTAAAAATTCCATCTGCGATTCCATCTCCTCCGGAACTTAGGGATCCACAGCAAAAGTCGGGCGACTTCGCGGAAAAACTCCAGCAGGACGGCTCCACCTTCCTCGCTCACGAAATGCAACGCTTGGGCGCCGATTTGAAAAAGGCGCAAGGGCCGAAAAATTCCGATCTGATTTTGTCACAGATTGAATCTCTCAAGAAGCAAATGTCAGCGCTAACTAACAAGCGCTTCGCCTCAATCATGACTAAGGACCTCATTGCTGAGGGTCGCAAAGAAAAAGAAAAAACTGCCGCGCACTTCGCGCACAAGTCTTTTCTTTCCACTCTTGGATTTGACGACACGGACAAGCGGGCTTCGGCCGTCAATGAGTTCGCGCCTGAAGATCGCAAGCAGCTTCAGGGGATTCTAAAGAACTCGCAAAGTCCAGCTGAACGCAGCAAAAAATTGCGCGGTTATCTGAGAGCCGAAAACACCGCCTTTCCCGATCAAGAATTGACTGGAGCGGCGGTAAAAGCCGCGCTCTCACGTTCCGAGGCCAATGGCCGTCGATCTTTTAAGGATATGTATGAAGGTGTTGTCATGGAGCTGGCTCTTCACGAAATCGGCCACATGGTCGGCATGGGCCATAATTTCAAAGAAAACATTTTGCCTGAAGAAGGTAGAGCACCAAAGAAAATTATTGAAGAGTTAACCGCACTATCAAAACGCGAAAAAGGCTTCTCAAACGCAACATCTGTGATGGGCTACCAAAACGGTCGCACTTGGATGCTGATCAACGCGAAAGAAGTCTTGCCCGGTCCTCACGATCGATTGCTGACCCGCTATTTATACAGAGGCGAATATACCGTCTATAATAAAGACGCAGACCGGTTTGCCTATTTGCCAATGCCGGCGCACGGCCGCGTGCCAGAGACGGGTCAGCTCGATGGCAAGACCTACCAGACAAGCTATTTCCCCCAATGTAATGATATTGAAGCGTCATGGGATGCGGATCCCTTCTGTAACCGATGGGACCGTGGAGCAACAGCGGCCGACCTAACAACCACTTATTTCGAAGACTTAACGGATAATTTAGTGCGTGACCTTTACTCGCTTGTTGGCGGAATGCGTTCTTCGGCCGATGAGGCAGAGCGGAATCTCTGGTGGCGATCGTTTGACACCATGTCGCGCGTAAGATTGTTCTACGATGAAATGCGCCTTCGTTTAGCTACGGACCGTGAGCTTTCTCCTGTTTGGGAAAAAGTCCGCGCCAATGAACCAGCACTGCATGAATTCTCAACTGCTTGTGCGACTGATCAGGCGTCAGACGTGCAAAGTCCGATTCTAAAAGACCTGTTTTTCGGTTTCGGCAAAAAGTCTGAGCAAATGCGTGATCTTTGCCGGGCATCGAAAATAGTTTTGAACGAAATGCGCTTCTTACTGACGCTTCCGGATTCAGATTACAACCGGATCGATCATAAAGAACGGTACGTTATGGGCGGATATTTGGTCGGCGACGTTGCTGCAGACTACCGCCAGATTTTCGGTAAATGGTACCAGCTCTCGAATTTACCTCTGAAAGTGGGAGCCCTTTTCGCCCTTACCGCGCCGGAAGCTTATTCCGGGTTCGGCTGGACAAATCCCTTCTATGCATTTGAAAGCCATGCGCCACTCTATCGCTCGCTCTATCCTAGAGAGTATACAAACCTTGTTTCACAAATGGTGAAGAGCAATTTGCGCTATCAGATTTTCGGCGACTCAGACCGCACGAATTTAGGCAGTACAATTTTGGCATCAAGCTGGCTGTTGCCGCGCCAAGATTACATGGGAAAGGATGCAGGTCTTTTGCCTCCTGATTACGAGCGCACGTTAAGAAACCAAACTGAGTTTCAGTTCTCTATTGCAGCCGTCCTTGTAACGGCTAACAAACTTCAAGGGGACTTAAAGACAAAGCCAAATTATTACAAGCGCTTCACGGCTACAATGTATGACGTCATGCTGGACAAGCAGCGCACCGCGAGGGAGGTTTATCTCCTACCTAAGGGAACTGTTCTTGCTCGTGTGAATGACACATTCCTTTATCCGATCACGCAGCTTCGATTCTTGGATAATCAGCAAGCCTATGTGATCGCTGTGAAAGTGGATTACGACTATGAGGCCGGCGATAAGCTTGTCGAAGAATCTGTAAAATTCGTACTCAACGAACAACACGAACGGGTAAATCAGGCTTGTATTGAAGGTGTCAATGGAACGGGACTAAACGGTTACTTTGCATCTGAAGACTTCCAAGGGTTTCATATTCCGCCCGGAATCGCGGAAGAAACCATCACGAAAGAAAAGCGCGAGCAATTCTTTGAGTCGTTGGACCAGGAGTTCAAGCTTTACGAGAGTAAAATGTCGGTCAAATCTAACAACGGTGCGCGCGGCAAAGATATGCGAAATCTTTGTACGGAAGCGATTCGCGGAGTCGGGCAGATCACTGCCACGGCGGCTTTGCTGAATGGCTACTGGCTGAGCATCACATCAGAATTCTTAAAGTAGGGGGGAACATGAAGACCAATAAAAAAATTCTTCTGGCCCTTCTCATAGTCGGTGTTTCAGCTTGTACGCCGAAGCCCCAACAACGCATGCCCCACGAGCCCAAAAAAGATTGGGGCGGAAAAGAGAAAGTCGGCGAGACTGTCGCCGTCACGACCCAAGATTTTAATAAACTGGATTTAGTCGCGCTCGATAAGGCATCCAGTGGCCCGGCTGAACGTCTTGAACAAGATGTACTGCGGGTTTTAAGTCCATTTGTTTGGAATCCTGAGTTCATCAGCCTTCCCGCCAATCAGCGAGACGGCCGGATTGAGCGTGCCATTAGCATTTTGCATTTAAGCTTTGCCCGTGCCTTGAAAGTCAAAGGGGCGTTGACGGAAGAGCAGGCCCGCACCCACTTCACTCAGTTTGAAAACGCGATTTTCTCTGAGTGCCAAGGCGATTTGCGCCGTGGATGCATAAACGCAAGCCTTCTCGCCACTAGCCCGGACACAAGCCAATTGCTTTATTTCGCTGCCATTGCGGAAGAAGCGAAATTGGATAAAGAAATTGAGGCCGCCGGCTCGGCAGCTAAATGTGTAGAGCTAAGTGAATTTTGCCGAACCATGATCCATCTGCGGTACCGCCGTTTGGCGATGGCTTTGATGCTTAAGCGCAACCGGGAAATAGACGAAGACGTCAATTTTGCGTTCATGAAGTACGCTCGTGTGCTTTCAGTGCTCGTCAAAAAAGGCGAGGACGTTGGCTACTTGAATGCGACGTACACTTCGATTTTTGAAAAGCTTATTGCCCGCTACACGCCAAAAAACCCCGATAACCCGGAATTTCGCAAGTTTATTGAAAACTTCATTCCATGGAATTTCTCCAATAACAAAATGGATGAGTTCCGCAGCGGCTCTAAGGCACTCTTTGATTTGGCCGCGCAATGCTGTTTGTATGAGGACGCAAAGCGAACGAAGCTTTCGCCATCTATTGAGAAGGCCATTGAAGAGTCGCAAAAGGAGGCCGACCCCCTACGACTTACATTCTACCAAATGGTTACTAAAATTCTGGGCAGCTCCGAAGCGAACACGCCCAATATTTTAAGCGATCTTGGAATGAACGCGGATATTCCGCGTATCAGTAACTTAAAATCAGGTTTTTATAACGAATATTTTTTCCTCATTGACCGCCTTTTCAATGATCACTTGGATTCTAACCAAGCCATGAAGATTTTAGAGCGCACGAATCCGGAACGACTCGAAAAGGAATTTCTAAATGTACTTTTGGCTTATATGCGAGTCCATTTAGCGAACTTGACTCTGGATACAACGGATTTTATGACGAAGATTTACAACTCTAGCACCGTCAGTAGCGATCAGCTTTTCCAAGAGGCCATCACGGTGAGTAAAGAACTTTCCACCCGGTGGATGCGGACTCAAACCCAGCTGGCTTTGCTTGATGGCTTCATGCGCAGCTATTATAATCGCTCAGCTAAACTTTCTCCCGCTTTCGTAAAGGCATCGCGCATCATGCGAAGCTTTAACCGCAATGTGCATTATCTTTCCGTTTACCCAAATATGATCGGTATGACTTACTTCCTGGCTAAAAAACAAGGTGTCATTACAGCCCGAAGCTGGTGGGGCGAGACGTTTGAAATTAAACCGGAGACTGTGGTTGAAGACCTTTTCGAGGGTAATTTCACAATGCCTTGGTTTAAGTTTTCCGCGGATACTTTGACTGTGTCACGCGAACGATTGCTTTTAGCATTCTATTACGCTTTGAAAACGCGGGCGCTCGATACATTTGCCGTTGAGGAAAACGACAAGTCGCAAAGCGACCGGTCAAAGTTTTTTGAATTGACCATCGGCAAGTACCTGGAGAAGGATCTTCGCCTTGCACAAAAGTCTTATGAGAACTTGGAACGCTTGGTAATGAACACGCCCGCGTTCACAAAATTGCAGAATATTTGCACCTACGAGGCGTCTGACGCTGCTAAGGTAGATCCCTCCCTTTCGATGGACATAAATCTGGGCGAGCTTGGGAACTACACATACACAGGTCAAAGTGACAATGGGATTAACGAGCCAATGGTCAAATTCTTAAGCGGCGAAATCGGCACGGAGATTACGCGCATTCTCCAGCAAGCCGAACCACGACGGGTTTTCTCTCGCGCAGTGATCGCACTGGTTGAAGATCATCTTAAAGTCAGTGGCGAAACGACGAACCCCGAGGCGCTGCAAAAAGAGCTTGCGAAAATGCGCGCCATCGTCAGTGAGGTTGAGACTCATGAGCGCCGCCTGCTTACTGCCTTCATGAAGTATCGCAAGAAATTCTTTGATTGCAGCCGTCAGCTCTATAATGTCGAACTGCACCGCTCTTACCGGATTTATGAGGAAGAGAGAAAATATTTGGGCCGGGCGCATGACCTTTTGACTCAGATCAACACTTTACCGCCGAGCGCTGAACGTACTGCGAAGACCAAAGAATTCAATGAGACTTATTATACCGCTGCTGGAGCGAAGTTTGATAGCTTGCAAAGTGATGGTTTTAAGTTCTCTAAATATGATTTTCTCATGCGTGTGAGATCCTATGTTGAGCAAGATATTTTTGCGAAACCATCCGAGCAGGATTTAAAGCTGTTTAAAGAGCGCGGGCTATCGGCTGAGGACGTGGCGAGAATGACTCGAAGGCGTCCGGTGCGGGTGATTGTTCCACCTGGAATTGAACGGGCGGATATGTACGCGAAGGCCGAAGCGCAAACCGTTGATTATGTGGAAATAAAAGAGGAATTCATTCGCAATGGAATGAAAATCTTTAGCGGAAAACCCGGCGCCTTCGCCGAATGGATCAGCCAGGCCGATCAGATCGTGCGATTCAAGAGGTATCTAGATACAATCATCGATCTTTATCTTATGGGAAACATCGGTGTGAACGGCCAGGAGGTGGGTTTGTGCCAGGAAGCTGGATGCGTAAAACAAATCTACATCGAGGGCAAAGAGATCCTTGATACGTTTAAATCCATCATTGAGATGTTTAACCTGACATCGGTTGATATCGAGCTGGCGCCAGTTTTCGGTGTGGACGGTCGAACGGCCGTTGAAAAGCTGGAGGACTTTGTTCTTGAGCAGCAGTCCCTGAAATCAGATCCTCTGCTTAAATATATTTCTAAGCGGATCTATGACCGCACGGGCTTTGATGGCGGTAGTTCGAGTCTGCTCCAGCGTGGACGTACCATGGGAGCTATGCTTACGACCGAAGGCGAAAAGATTTTTGAACCAGACGAGTCATTCGCAGAAACTCTAGTAAATATCTACACCCAGCCGATTTTCCGCATAATGTCGCGTGGTACGGACTTGCTCAATCTTATGCCGGCCCTGGAAAACGATCCGTCATGGAAAGCGATGTTGGATATAAAACTGCGAGTGGAAGATGGACGAGTGATTAGCTTTAAAACCAATCGTGGCAGTCAGGCTTACGATATCATCGATAAACAGATTCTTAGCGATTTCAAAACCAACAGCGCGGACTATTCTCATATCACCTCGGATATGTTCGGCACGAAGAAGCTCAAGGTATTGGCCGGAGAGGAAAGGTAAAATGCTCTACAGGCATTTGAGCTTTTTCTCTCTCATTCTTCTGGCAACGCTTGCCGTGAGCGCTGAGGCGGCGAAGTCCAACCGGCAAACCATGCAAGCACCAGTGATGGATCCAGTGGAACAAAGTCCGTGGAATGCAGCGTTCAATTACGGAGTAAGTACGGACTTTGCCGAGCAAGCGCAACCGAGAGCTTACTACCAGGGCTTGACCGCCATGCTCAGTCGCCAGTTCAGTCCGCAGTGGACCGGAAACTTGGGAGTAGCGGCCACATTCACGACTCTCGATGGTCAGATAGATAAAAAGCAAGAAAACACGGTAGCGGAGGCTTCGGGCTTAAACCCGAGCGTGGGATTAGGCTATGCCAACGCTGCGATGTCACCTTGGTTTTTCGGCGTATCGGGTACTGCTCTCATGGATTCGGCTAGCCGGCTTGAAGGATACGTCGGGTTACTGAGTGGGAACGTTGGTGGCACATGGAAGTTTTGGGACGACCGAATTTCTATGACTCACACTCTTGTCCTGACGGAACTTTTGAATACTTTTGAATATTCCAGCGCGGGTACTCCAAATCAGGGAACTTCGGTGGCTTACGGCTGGGCGAACTCGCTTGGGCTTGGCGAGCATTTCACCTTAAGCGGTGGCTTTGGCCTTAAGCAAACGCGCTACCTCGATGGCTTCTGGGATTACGCCTATAACACTTGGATCAGCGCGGCGGTAATTAGGGGTGGTTGGACCGCCTCGTTGACGTCCAGTAATGGCGGTTACACGGATGATGGCCGGGTTTCCCTTTGGTACATCGATCAGTATCGTCGGATTGTGTCACTTTCATTGGCTTATAGTTTTTGAGGCAGACAAAAATGCGTTTAGGTTTAGTGATTTTTATTTTAGCGGTGAGCGCCGGTTGTGTGGAAAAAGGCAATCCACGTCAACGCCACGGTCACGCGCCAAAACCGGAAGAAGGTCCTCAAGCTAAGCCAGCGGCGACCGCTGCCGCGGATACGCTCGTTCACAATGAGGCGGTCACGGGCGAAAAGTCTCTGATCCTTAAACTTGCCAATGAATTACTGCGTCCCCAAGTGATGCACGAACCCGGTTCGTGGAACAAGCTCGAGGTCGCAAGAAAGCTTATGCGACTAAATGAAGAGCTTGCGAGTGCTATGCGGGGTGCCCTTGTAACTGATCGCGAGATTTCAGAGGTCGCTAAGATTTACGAACTTAAACTTCTCGAGGATTGCTCAGGCCTAAGGCAGCAATGTCACGCGATTGATTTTTTCCGCCAGGCGAGCAATTCCTCATCGGTCATTCAAGAGTTGGCGCTAAAGCACAAAGGCGATTTAGACATCTACTATCAGCTTTTGTACATGGCTTTCGAAGTAAAGGGTCGGATATTGGATGCGAGTTTGAACCGCATGTTCGCCGAAGAGGCCGAGCCCTATTTGAAAAGTCTAAATTCAAAAAACACTAGAAAAGCGAAGACATTTGCGCAAATGCTAACCGTCTCAGCTCAGCAATTGATTGCTAGTTCCGATAAAGCGGCGGCGCAAGAGTTGGTAAGGCGTCTAGGCATCATTAAAGTCGAGACGCGAGGGGAACTTGTTCGCTACGGAGTGAGCGGGGACACGATTGTGGGCCTGATTGCCCTGGCGGGCAGCTTTAGTGAAGATGCCAAGCACCAGGGTGTAAGCGCGGCGATGGAAGCGCATTTCGCTCGATCGGACAGCATCCGAGTCGCACAGAATAACTTATTGTCGCAGCAAAAATCGATGGCCGCCCAAATGCAGATGGTTCCGCTCAGAGAGTGGAGCACGTTGGTCTACGCCATCGATATGGCGTTTCTCGGCCAGATCACAACAGACCAAGCCGTAGCCCTGGTGCGGTCGGTAAAAGTTGAGAGAAAGCAGATATTCGACATCTTAAAGCAAATTCTCACTATTCGTTTTCTCGACACTCTTGCTCGCACCACGGATGAGGCACAAAAAAAGTTTTTTGAAAAAGATGTCGCTGGCGACAAATTCCTTTTTCACGCCTGGCAGTCTGCAAGTGATGTGCGGCCTCATTGGGGCACGTTCCTTTCGCGAGCCGGCGAATTGCGTAGGCTTGGTGTGGTCCTGTTGTCGGTTTCCGACGCAAGTGACAAGATGGTGACTGACCTTCGCCGTGTCGTCGGCGGGCTGCCTTTGAATATTAAATACATCAGCACATACCCCACCATGTTTGCGCTTGGCTTTCATATGTCAAAGCGCGATGCGAAGGTAAAAGTGCAGGGATTTTTCGGTGAGTTTGAAATCGAGACTGACACGATCATTGAGTCTTTGTTCATGGGCCACTATGCCCCCTGGTTTGACTATTCGGAAGATTCCACGGCACTCAACTTCATTGAATTGCTATACTCGTTCGACTTCGCCTTGCGAACTGGAATGTTCGAGCGCTTCCGGATCCAACCGGATGTTTTCGCGACCGAAATTGTTAAGCGGCTCGGGCGCAAGGCGCAAAGGCGGACGCGCGATTATCAAGCGCTTCTTCAATCCAGAATGGCGGGGCAAAATTTTAGGGATTTCTTAGATCTTTGCGAGAGTGTACAAAAAGGCATTTTTAAGACTGAAATGAATTTAACGCAAATTCAGATTTCTCCCATCCTAGGTGAGGCGGCAGATACGATATACACCACGATTTCAAATAGAAGTGGTGGCAATAAAGGATCGCCAGTTAAAGGACAAGCGGATAAAATTATTAGCGGAATCATGATCTTCGATCAACGTTTCGCCGCACAACTGGAAGAGTCTCGTTCGGACATGGAGAACATCTTACGCTGGATTGAAGCGCTTAGGACCTCGTACCAATCTTATTTGCAGCGGGTCGATCCCGCTCATGCTGAGGAGAAGCTTAAGAGCCTCAATGCGACTATCGAGAGTTTGCAAAAATTTAGAGTGAGCTTTCTTGCCGACGCGGGGAAAAATTTCCGTAAAATCGATCAATGCTACTCGCGCCTCGCTTGGGCGGAGGAAAAAGGCAAACTGCAACTTTTGAAAATGGAAGAGGCTCACCTGCGCCAGGTTTATAAAGACATCTCTAGGCTTCGCGCTGGCCAATTAACTTCAACGCAAATAAAGAATAAATATGAGTTTCGCGGCCTACCCAGTAATTTCAAGGGCCTCGATCAATTCACTAATGAGGCTTACCTTTATAATCAAATTGATGCTTTAATCCGCCAGATTTCTTACGTTTCCAGTGGTTTACAAACGGAAAGCGCCAAGTTTCCTGCTGTAACACCTGGCGTGAGGGTCAACTTAGGTAACCGCCTTGACCAGGAGATCGACGAGCTTAGGTCCTCGCGCGAAGTGCGAATTTCGTTTGCCGATGAGGAATCATTCGTCCAAGAGGGTCTACAAGCGTTTATTAATCCACCCAAATTTGTTAATTGGTTTGAGCTGAGGTCAGGTGCGATTTCCGAATGGGATGACCGGGTTCACGCGGCGATCATTTTTAATCGCGTAACCGATCCATCTTTACTAAAGGAAATTTGCAAGACGGAAGGGGCCTGTGCATCGCCGACTGAAATGGTAACGGCAAAAGAAGTGCTGGCGATCCACTCGCAGACCTTAGGACTGATAAAGTTTGAGCCTGAGTTCAAAAGATATATGAAAATTCTTGGCCGCAATCGCCGAATTGATGGGTTGCACCTCGCTCGCGTCCTTTTGGATTATGATATATTGACGGCGACAGTGACCAATCGTTGGGGACTCTACGATATGCCAGCGAACAACGTGGTCGCTGAAATTCTAGGTGCCACTTACTCCGCCGTCGAGGCCGCCAAGTTCGGGGGCGGTATTGATGCAATTATGGGCTCGATTGCGAAGTGGGAAAAATACCGCCACATCGGCTATCGCGATTTGGCGAAAAAGTACTACCAGCTAAGAAAGAAAGAGAGCCGCACGCAGTTCTTGTTCCCAGTCAACGAAGCCATGGACGTTCAAATGGAAGAGAGCGTTCGTTCCGTCGTGCAAAGGGAAGTGGGTCGAATTGGCAGTTTCGCGCGTGAAACAGAAGCTCTGTCGAAGTCTCTCTCCCAGCTCCCGGTAGAGAAGCGCCCGCGCGCCGATATCACGAACTTTGAAGTGATCACTGATCCTATTCTGTCGCCGCATATTTTCGACAACTTCCGGCGCGAGCTCGAAAAGTTCCATAGCGACACAGCCCAATGCTACACCGCGAACTCTTGCCCTGACTTTGGTCCAGGGAATTAGCAGCTCTAAACCCTCGATTTGAAGTTAAGCCGGTGATATCCTTGGGGTCATGAAAGACAACTCATGCCATCTTGATAACAGCATATTGCTCGCCGTTATTTTTCTCTTAGGCCTTGGGCTTGTGCAAGTTTATAGCTCGAGTTACATGTTCGCGATAGAAAGCTATGGCGATGGACTGTTCTTTTTTAGAAAACAGTTTTTATTTACTATTCTAACGGTTTGTGCAGTTTTTGGGATAGGGCGTATGCCTTGGCCATGGGCTCAGCGCCTGGCGTGGGTGTTATGGTTGGTTTCACTCGCTGGTGTCGCGGCGACATTTATTCCTGGGATTGGCATCCGCGCCGGGGGCGCACTGCGGTGGATTCAGTTGCCGTTTGGTCAGCGCTTTGAACCGGCGGAATTAATGCGGGTCACTTTTCCGGTTGTGGTGGCATATCTGTTAAGCCGAGGGTCTCGTGCCTGGGGAATTTGGGAGACACCGGCGCGCGCCGCAGTGATGGCACTTCCCCTTGTAATGGTGCTTCAGCAACCCGACTTCGGCAGTTTTGCCATTTGCGCGGTTGTCGCGATGACATTGATTTTCATCAACGGTCTTCGCTGGCACTTCGTGGTGGCGGGTGCGAGTGTGCTTGCAGCGAGTGCTTATATCTTGATCATCAATGTTCCTTATCGCTTGGCGCGCGTGAAGTCGTTTCTTGATCCTTGGGCAGATCCCACTGAGTCCGGATTTCAAGTCATTCAAAGTATGCTTAGCTTTTACTCCGGCGGACTTTCCGGCGTGGGCCTTGGCCACGGGCAGGGGAAACTTTTCTTTTTGCCGGAAGCGCATACGGATTTTACTTTGGCCGTCTTAGGCGAGGAAACCGGATATGTGGGTTTTCTTCTCGTTCTTTTAATCTATGGATTCTTGATGTTCCGGGGTTTACAGATTGCAATGCGGGCGGACTCTGCGCAAGAACGATTAGCCGCTGCGGGACTTACGATCACGCTCTCCCTTTCGGTATTTATTAATGTCGGTGTCGTCACCGGAATGCTTCCCACTAAGGGCTTAACATTGCCATTTCTCAGTTACGGCGGTAGTTCTCTTCTTTCTACTGGGATCGCCTATGGGCTGCTGTTAAGTCTTGAGCGCCATCTGTCGATTCGACCAGCGGCCGGAGCAAAAAAAACTTGGTAAATAAAAATAAAATCCTTATCGCGGCCGGCGGAACGGGGGGGCATATTTACCCGGCGCTTGCGATTGCGGCCGCTTTGAAACGGGAATCTCCTCAGCTCGAGATTGAATTTGTTGGCACACCTCACGGTTTGGAAAACAAACTTGTGCCGCGAGAAGGTTATTTGGTTCACCATGTCCCAATCGGCCGTTTAAATCGAAACGTTTCTTTGCGCGAACGCCTGACCACGGTTTTGAGTTTGCCGATTGCGATTTGGAAAGCCATTCGGCTAATTCGCAAGACTCAACCTCGGTTTGTTCTGGGAGTGGGCGGTCATGTTACAGGTCCCGTAGTTTTCGCTAGCGCTTTGTTGCGGCGGAAGGCTTACCTTTGGGAACCCAACGCCCATCCGGGCTTAGCCAACCGCTGGCTTGCGCCGTTTGTTGACGAAGCTCTTGTGGTTCTTGATGAGGCAGCTCTGCTTCTGCGTTCTGAAAAAACGTTGAAGGTCGGTATGCCCATTCGCGAGAGTATTGAGCAGCTAAGAAATAACTTAGCGACGCCAAGGGCTAGCGGAAAATTTCATATCCTTGTTTTCGGTGGCAGCCAAGGCTCCCGGGCCATAAATGAGACGATCATTCAAGCGGTCTGTTTAGGTGGCGAGTGGATGGACGGTGTCGAAGTCGTCCATCAAACAGGACCATCTGATTTTGAACGGGTAAAATTTAAGTACGAGCAACAAAACTTAAAAGTTGAAGTGCGTGAATATCTTCATGACATGCCAGAGCGTTATAAATGGGCAGATTTGGTTGTCGCGCGTTCAGGCATGGGAACAGTAGCGGAACTAGCGGCGTGCGGAAAGGCCGCAATTCTTGTGCCCTTACCTACAGCGGCTGATAATCATCAGCAGAGAAATGCTGAAGCTTTGGTGAACAAGCAATCAGCAATTTTGGTCTTGCAGCAGGACTTTACGCCACAAGTGTTTCAAGAGTTGGTTTTAAGGCTAAAATCTCATCCGGAAGAGATTGACCGCCTAAGCTCAAGCATCCGACAATTCCACCAGCCACACGCCGGACTTAATATTGCCCGGCATCTTTTGGAGGCCTCAGAGCCATGAACCGCGAATTTCGTCTTGCTCAAGCAAAAGTGCATTTTATTGGCATCGGTGGCATCGGAATGTGCGGCTTAGCGGAATTACTTCATAACATGGGCGCGCAAGTTACAGGAAGTGACGCCAACGAAAATATGCAAACGCAGCGTTTAGAATCTTTGGGTATACCTGTTTTCAAAGGTCATCACGGTAGTCATTTAGGCGAAGCTGAAGTCGTGGTGTTTTCAAGTGCCGTGAAATCAGACAATGTGGAATACGTGGAAGCTCGCCGCCGAAGTATTCCGCTAATTAGACGGGCAGAAGCACTGGCAGAAATTATGCGTTTAAAGCGCGGGATTGCGATTGCAGGCACCCATGGAAAAACGACTACGACCAGTTTAGCTGCTTCCATTTTTTTGGCCGCAGAAATGGATCCAACCATTGTCGTCGGTGGCCGCTTAGACGTGATCAAATCGACGGCCCAACTTGGCAAAGGGGACTGGATCATTGCCGAAGCGGATGAAAGCGACGGAAGTTTTTCCAGACTTTCCCCTGAAGTCGTGATCATTACGAATATCGATAATGATCATTTGGATCATTATGGTGATTTTAAAACTTTGCAGTCGGCATTTGTTGATTTCGCTTTAAGAATTCCGTTCTATGGTGCTGCGATCATTTGTGGTGACGACGGTAAAACTCGCGAGCTGTTTAAAGATTTTCCTAAAAAAGTGATTTTCTATGGTTTTGAGAAAGAGAACACCGTCGTGCTTGAGCCTATTAAAGACGGATACCGGTTGCGCGAGGCCGCTCATGTCATCGGTGAATTCAATTGTCCACTTCCTGGTCGACATAATGCTTTGAACGCCTGTGCCGCGATCTTAGCCGCCCGAGAGGGTGGAGTGGAAATTGAAAAGGCGATTCTAGGAATTGCAGGCTTTAAGGGAGTCGATCGCCGTTTTCAACATAAGGCCAGCATTCGTGGCATTGAATTTTACGATGATTATGGTCATCACCCAACGGAAGTGGAAGCCGTTCTCTCCGGTTTTAAAGAGCGGTTTGCCGAACGCCGCATTGTCGTTGTGTTTCAGCCGCATCGTTATTCACGAACGCAAATTTGTTGGGATCAATTTCGCCGCTGCTTTAAGCAGGCTGACCGCCTTTTTTTGATTGATATTTATCCAGCCGGTGAAGCTCCAATTGCGGGAATCACAAGCGAACTTCTAATTAAGGCAATGGATCATGGCTCTTGTACTTATTTTTCGCGCGAAAAAAATCCCGCGCTTGAAGCCGTGCAAGAAGAACTGCGTCCAGGAGACGTGGTGGTCACTTTAGGCGCCGGTGATATCTACCGCATGGGCGAACGACTTATGGAAAATCTGGCCAAATCATGATCGAGCTACGAGCTCAAGTTTCACTTGCAAGCTTCACCTGGTGGAAAATCGGTGGAGTTGCCGATCAAGTTGCCGAACCGCAGACCGTGGCAGAGCTTGCGGAAGCCCTCGAGCTAGCATTTCGAAATAAGTGGCCGGTCACTGTGCTCGGCGGTGGTTCAAATATCTTAGTGAGTGATAGGGGCATTGAGGGGTTGACGATTTTACTTCGCGGTTTAAGCGCGATCGAGTCGGTAGAAGGGCGGGGCGGGCGTCTTCATGTCGTGGCTCTTGCCGGTGCAAATAAGGCGGAACTGACTAAGATATTTTTGTCTCGGAAACTCGCGCCGGCGTTGTTTTTGTGCGGGCTGCCAGGTGAAATCGGTGGCGGCGTGGTGATGAACGCAGGCGTTGGCGAAATGATCACGCCTCGTGAATTTGTGGAAATCACCGATTGGATCGAAGTGTTGCGACCTTTGGAAAGTGGAAAAATCGAAAAGCGCAGTTTCTCTGGCCGCGAACTGAAATGGACCTACCGGCATTGCGAAGGCTGGCAGCCGGGCGTTATTTCCCGAGTCGGCCTTTCCTGGCCTATAGATCCGCAAGCTGACATGATGGACAAGGTACGGTTGGCAAATAAAAATCGTTTATCACGTCAGCCCCTGGAATGGCCTAGTTGTGGGTCTGTTTTTCGCAATCCCCCCGGCGGAAAATCTGGCGCCTTGATTGAGCAATCAGGCCTAAAGGGTTTTCAAATCGGCCTCGCACAAATTAGCGAGAAGCACGCCAATTTTATAATTAACCGCGGCGGCGCCTCGGCCTTCGACGTTCGCAGATTAATCGAACACGTTCAAGCCACTGTATTAGCCAAGCACGGAGTAGAGCTCCACCCGGAAGTAAAATTCATCGGGCGGTGGTAATCCGACCCGCCCCCGGGCGGGTCATCCCCAGGGTCTGTGTCACAACTTAAATTTTTTAAGCTTGCAAGGTTCTCGTAATTTACTAGAGTCTTCGTCGAATCCTCGAATCCTCGAAATTATGACTCTTCGTGAGCGTGCAACATCCGGTGATGTTTTGAGCAGAGCGTGACCAAGTTTTCCACTGTGTCGCTACCGCCCATCGACCGTCTCTTCTTATGATGTAGATCAATCCATCGCCGCTGCGAGCATTTTTCTCCTGTGGGCATTCTCGCTTGGCACTCGCCGTTATCGCGGGCGAACACGGCATGCCTAACGGCTGCTGAAATTGCTTTTCGTTTTGCGCCCTGCCGTAGCTTACTATCTTCACGCACGCCCCGGGGCGGGTGCCGCATTGATTCCGGGATTTCAGAATTAAATTGCGGCTGGTGCGACTTCTGAATCGATTGCGCTCGTTGCGCTTGTTGAAACGATCTCGAGCGCTTTGCGATAACTCTCTCGGCCTTTTCGACCGGATCGTTGTGTTTTAAGAAGCATTTCACCAGATCAACAACCGTCGCCCTTTGTGTAGCCGCCGACTTTAATTTTTGACTTACGATTTCCTGCGCCCGTCGAAAAGCTTTCATTTCTTCCAGCGACAACTCAAAGCTCACCAAAAATTTGTCGGCACCTACAGGCTTGGCGCGCTCAGCTTTCGGCGAATAAGGTGAAACTTTCGCCACCTCTCGCTCAAGTTTGTCCCGACTCAAAGTCGTAGCCTTACCAATCCATTCCAATTGATTGGCAGGCGTAATAACTGCCGCAACAGCTTTTGCCTTAGAAACTGTAAGGCGACCGTCGTCGATGGCGCATTTCAGCTCGGGAACTTGAATGCTTTTGCGGGCGACTCGAACAAAATGACCCGCGATGTCTTCCGACAGTCCTAAATACCGAACGCAATATGGAGTCAGATGCGTCAACCCAAACTTTTCATAAACTTTATTTTTGTCGACTTCAACAATCGCGCTGAGCAACTCAGCTTCCGCACCCAAATATTTCCGGGCGCGTGTAACTGCATTTTCGTGAATGAAAGTCTCGCGCTCATCTAATTCTATCTTGAAGGACACAGATTCCTCCGCGGGCATTGAGAACTCTAAATTCGACTCAAACATTTTTTGCCTCCCTCAAGCCCGCGCAAAATGTAACATAAAAGTTCAAGAGAAAACAATTTAAAATCTATGCGATGGAAATTAAACAACAATAAAAGATGTTTATATGATATAGGCTTGTGAGTATTTGTCCCGGGTGAAAAGTCGAGGGCATACTCGCTTAACGCTTCAAAGAAACGAGCTGAGCCCAATGGGAAAAAGTGCGGACTTCAATTTGCAATTAGGGAACACGGGATCGGAATGAAAATGGGCAGGTGGGAAGGCAAAATAGGAAATAGGCACTGGGGACAGGGGGGGGGCGGGGAATAGGGAATAGAAATAAGAATTAGCAATCAGGAATCAATACAGAATTATTGAAAATTAAATTGCAAGCAGCCGGACCGGAGGGAGAATTATGAGGTCTGGTCACAGCCGCCCCGGGGCGCCCGGGACGGGTCAAAGATCTTATTTTTTAATAGAATCCAAATTTTGCTCTTCGGCATTTCCGGTTTTTTCCAGCAGATCGCAATTGCGCGATGTCCGTCCCTCCGTGAGATTGCCTTTCTCACGGCCATCCTGGCCGCGAGACAATTGGATGGCGAGCAGAAAGGCCCTCGCATGGACGGAAATGTTTTGCGCCTTCGAGATCGGCCGGAAAAAACGAGAGCTCGAGAGGAGCGGGCTGGAAAAGGAGCCGCGAATCCGGCCGCGGCCGCCCCGGGGCGGGGGCGCACAATGTGCATGTGACTTAATATGAGTACAGGTTCATGAGCGGAGCCCAGGCAAGGCACAAAATTAAGACAGCGGATTGTCCAGCCGCGGGAACAATTCCTGATAGATCTCGTTAATCACTTTGCGTTTTAAAACATCTGATGTGGGCGTCCGCTCATACAAACGCCGAATTCGATTGGCAACGTCCTCACGGGCCGGGCCATCCAAAGCAAAATAAGCTTGGCGCAACATAATCATTGAAGAGGCGCCTAAAAGGGGGCTTTGTCCATCAATCAACGACTCATTTGGCAAAAAATCCGTGCAATAGACATTGTTTTGCGGACCGCAAAAGCCCTGATACATTCCCCAGGCGCCGCGAAGATGTGCGGCCGGTAAGGAATCTCGCAAAACGTGAGAAGATTGTTCCGCCACCCGAGTCATCTCACGGGCGAACAAAGCATAACGTTTGTCCGCAGGGACACCCCGAACCTGACCGCCACCCATCAATGGTTTAAGAAAGCTATTCGCCATCATCTGCAAATAACCTTGGGCCTTCGCTTGGATTTGTAAAACACAGTTCAAAGACGGAGAAACCGCATCCAGAAACTTCCTATTGTCTTTTGTGGCGAACTTCTCAGTAGCCTGCAAAATCTGTCGTTCGTATTTCATTAAGGCCGCTGTTGAAAGTTCGCAAGGTGTACTTGCAGCAGCAAAAGCCAGCGACAAACCTGCAATCGGAATTAAAAATAGAGATTTCATTCACACTCCTACAAATAAGAATACCTGACGGCCCACAATGTTGGGGAGTAGCCCATACAACTATTCGACCTCTACACTACCTAGCCCGACGTCGAGTCTCAACCGCCCCTTTTTTGCCCCGTGTTATTTCCTTGAGCCTTGGCAGAAGCCAAGCTCGCACGGCACAATGGTGTAGAGGTGCAAAACTTATGGGAAAAGGCGGAACTATCGCCCTGATTGCGGGCGGAATGGGTGCGGAACGCGAGGTCAGCCTTGTTACGGGCAAGGCTTTCGCAAAGGCCCTTGAAGAATTAAAGCTCGATTACAAATGGGTTGAGGCCGGCGCCGATCTTCCATCGCAGCTTGAAAAAATCCAACCGTCTGTTGCACTGCTCGCACTTCATGGAAAGTACGCCGAAGACGGAACTGTTCAAGGCGTCTGCGAATATTTAAAAATTCCGTATTCTGGCAGTGGAGTGATGGCTTCCGCAGTTTGCATGAACAAATATTATTCCAAGCAAATCCTTAAATTTCATAATCTGCCGACGCCAGACTTTGAAATGTTCTTCGCTAAGCGCCACGACATGAAAGGCTTTAAAACGAAACTCACATTCCCGCTCGTCGTAAAACCATCGCGCGAAGGATCTACGGTCGGCATTTCAATTGTTAAAAAAGCAGATGACCTAGAGGCCGCGCTAAAATTAGCAGTTCAATATGATCAAGAAATTCTTCTTGAGGACTTTATTCCAGGAATGGAGATCACAATTCCTATCCTGGAAGATAAAGCACTTACGCCGATTCAGATTGAACCTAAGCAAGGATTTTACGATTACAAAAACAAGTACACAGCCGGCAACACGGAATATATTTTGCCGCCGAGACTTGATGAAAAAGTTCTGAAAAACTGTAAAGAGATAGCTCTAAAGGCGCATCAGGCGCTGCAGTGCCGGGTTTACAGCAGAGTGGATTTTCGTGTGACCCCTGAAGGCGCACCCTATATTTTAGAATTAAATACGCTTCCCGGTTGCACGCCCACGTCGCTACTTCCGAAGGCCGCGGCGCACGACGGGATTTCATTTCCACAACTCATTCGCACACTTGTTGAGAAGGCAGCGCTAGATTATGAAGGCGTTCGTTAGATTAGTAATGCTTCTTGGCTTCACTCTTGTATTGGCGCTTGGCCTGTACTTGGGTGCAGAGAATGGCTGGGGCAAACTTGGCTCAGTGAAAGTCATCATGGATGCTAGCTCCGATCAGGCGATGCTCTTTCAACAGATCGAGCCGAGTTTACAAAAGGCTTTAAGTAAATTTGAAGGCAACTGGCTTTGGCGCGTTCCGCTCGAAGATGTACTAATGAAAGTCGAAGGGGATAAGCGCGTTCAATCGGCCAAAATTACGCGTGTGTTTCCCAATCGTCTCGAAGTAAGTGTGCTGCCTCACCAGCCGGCTGTCGCTTGGGTTGATGAAATGGGGCGGTTTTATCCCGTCGCTATGGACGCTACACTTCTCCCGGCATCGCCAGCGCAAAATGTAAACGATGTTCCTCTTCTTCGCGGGAAAGCCTTTAAGACGGATGAAGAATTACGGGCAAAAGCACTTTCTCTTTTAAATGAACTCCCGGAGAGAGGCTCGCTTTCAAAACAAAAAATCGCAGAGATCACTCATTCTACGAAAGACGGATTTGCACTTTTGCTCACTGAAGGTGGAATTGAAGTTCGGTTAGGTGAAGGCAGCATTAGCCTAAAGGCTAGTCGAGCTGAAAGAGTCATCAACTACCTCCAAGACCAACGACTTCGAGGACGCGTCATCGATGCGCGCTTAGCAAAGAAAGTTGTTGTCAGACTGCGTAACGATCCTTAGCCTTTAAGTTATATAGACTGTGGTCGCGGCCAGTTGTCACGTTTTGTGACTTAAGGCCCGAGGCCTCACATGGATGTTGTCTAGAGGGTTGGAATGTTGAAGGCGAGTAAAAAGCCTCATTTAGTAGCAGGCCTGGACGTCGGTACTACAAAAGTTTCTTGTTCGATTGGCGTGATCACGGCAGATGGGGTCGACGTCGTCGGCATCGGAACGGCTCCTAACTCTGGGTTCAAACAGGGTGTCGTCGTCAACATAGAGTCGGCGTCAGAAGCCATACGCAAGGCAAAAGAAGAAGCCGAATTAATGGCAGGTCAACGAATCACAGAAGTTTGGCTTGGCGTTGGCGGCTCTCATATTCAATCCTTTGATTCCGGCGGCATGGTTGCTATTCGCAATAAAGAAGTCACATCAGAAGATATTGATCGCGTGATTGAGACAGCCAAAGCCGTAGCAATTCCAAATGATCGCCAAGTTCTCCACGTGCTGCCGAAGGATTTCAAGATCGATGGCCAAGAGGGAATTTTCGATCCCATCGGCATGTCGGGTGTTCGATTAGAATCTTCGGTCCACATTATTACCGGAAGCAACTCGGCGATTTTGAATGCGATTAAATGCACCCAGCGCGCGGGACTCTCGGTGTCTGGAATCGTTCTCCAGCAATTCGCCTCTGCATTAGCGGTATTGAGTGGTGATGAGAAGAACCTTGGCGTCAGTGTCATCGATATGGGTGGCGGCACCTGCGATTTGATCACTTATCATCAGGGAAGCGTTGTTCACACAGCAGTCATTCCCATTGGTGGCCAGAACTTCACTCACGACGTGGCTATGGGTTTAAAGACCACTCAAGCGAACGCGGAGAACTTAAAGAAAAAATATGGAGCTGCTTTACCCGATTTAGTAACCGGAGATGAGGCCATCGAAGTCGAAAGTGTAGGGGGCAGAAAAGCGCGCACTCTTCAGCGCCGTGATTTGTGTGAAATCCTTGAAGCGCGCGCCGAAGAGACGCTTGCATTGTTAGCTGAAGAATTAAGGAAAAAGAATTTGATTAAAAAGCTTGGTTCCGGTGTGGTGTTAACTGGTGGGGCCAGTTTGCTTACGGGACTCGTTGAGATGGGGGATTTCGTCTTAGACGTTCCCGTCAGACGAGGACAACCGGAAAAAGTGGGCGGCCTAACGGACATCGTTCGTAACTCTGCCTACGCCACTGCGATCGGCTTACTTCTTTACGGCCGCGAGATGGACAAAGACAACATCTTGCCCGTGGACGTGAAAGCACCCACCGAAAGCGCCTGGACTCAGCGCCTCGGTTCTTGGACTCGTAAATTGAAAGAATTGTTGAACTAACGGGAATCGTTAGAGCCTCGGGAGGGGACATGTTTGAGCTCGAAGAGAATGCCAATTTCGGCGCCAGTATTAAAGTCATCGGTTGCGGTGGCGGCGGAAGCAATGCTGTTCAAACGATGATTGAAAACGGGCTCGAAGGAGTTCAGTTCATCGTCGCGAACACGGACCGACAAGCGCTCCTTCATGCAAAGTCGGAAGGCAAAATTCAGCTCGGAAGAGAGCTCACAAAGGGATTAGGCGCAGGAGCTAATCCTGAAATCGGCCGCCGGGCGGCGATCGAATCATATAATGATATCGTCGCGCACCTAGAGGGCGCCGACATGGTTTTCGTCACTGCCGGTATGGGCGGCGGCACGGGAACTGGTGGCGCACCGATAATTGCTAAGATCGCAAAGGAACTCGGCGCACTCACGATAGGTGTCGTGACTAAGCCATTTATGTTTGAGGGCAAAAAGCGCAAGCGCCAAGCTGACGCCGGTCTTCAAGAGTTAAAAGAGAATGTTGATACACTGATTGTTATTCCAAATCAGAAATTGTTATCAGTTTCGACAGAGAGCACGCCTTTACTTGAGACTTTCAAAAAAGCCGATGGCGTTTTGTTTCACGCGGTAAAGGGAATTTCAGATTTGATCAACATTCGTGGATTGATCAACTTAGATTTCGCCGATATTCGCACAGTCATGGCTGCTAAAGGCATGGCGATTATGGGTTCCGGAATTGCGTCAGGACCAAATCGCGCTGTGGAAGCTGCGACCATGGCGATTTCTTCGCCGCTTCTAGAGAATGTTTCGATCGATGGTGCTACCGGCATCATCATCAATGTCACTGGCGGCAGCAATTTAACTCTTTGGGAAGTGAACGAAGCTTCCACATTAATACAAGAGGCTGCGCATGAAGATGCAGAAATCATTTTCGGCGCCGTTATTGATGAAAATATGGGTGAGAATGTTAGCGTCACAGTTATCGCGACCGGATTCGGCACCGATAATCAGCGCTACGTCAGCGATCAAATGTCGAAGCTTCAGGCGATGGCCGATGCGCAAATGGGAATGGAGACTCGCTACCAACAGTTTCAACCGCAAGCTCCTCAGCCTGCAGTTCGTCCAACCGCTGAGGTGCCAGAGCGTTTGTCGCCCTTAAGCCTTAGTATGCCAGAGCGTGCGCCGCAAACTCAGGCCCAGCTTGAGGTTGCCGCGCAAACTGAAGCTGATAGAGTGGCCTCTTTGCCGCGCGATATTTTGTTAGCGAAGGCCCGCGCATACCGCGAGAGTCAGTCGCGTTCAGAGTTAAGCACTCAGCCTGAGCAGCTTTCAATGAACATGGAGGAGTCCCCTGACCCTTTAGCACTGGCTCGAAAAATGGCTCAAGAAGTGGGAAAGTCACCTTTCGAGACTGAAAACTTGGAAGTGCCCTCTTACTTACGCCGCAAAAAGAGCCCAGAAGCCGAAGTTTAATGTCTCGTACCTTAAATTAATGTTGCGAGCCCTTTTTCTTTCAGACCTACACCTAACCTCGCTGGAAGATCAGCGAGGACAAGCGTTTTTAAGATTCTTAAAGGGCTTAACAGGCCTTAAGTTTGATGACGCGTATCCCGTTTCACATTTATTTTTAGTCGGCGATATTTTTGATTTATGGCTCGCGGATCATCAGTTTTTTATTCAGCGTTTTGGCAAATTGATTGATCAAATTCATCGCCTACAAAGTGAAGGCGTGGAAGTTCATTACTTTGAAGGCAACCACGATCTTTATTTGGAAACTTACTGGCAGCGATCTTTGGGCGTTCGAGTTCATCCAGGCCCGTCGCTTTTTGAATTAGGCTCATGGTCCGTTCGTGTGGAGCACGGTGATCAAACCGACCCGGAAGATCGGGGATATAGATTTTTGCGTTGGTTTTTAAGAACAATGCCACTCCGGTGGCTTGCTCATCATTTGCCAGGCCGATTTGTTTTATGGCTTGGAAATCGCGCCAGTGCTTCAAGTCGGCAGTACACTTCAATGGTGAAGACGGTGACAGACGACGCGGCGATCGCGAAGTTACATAAACACGCGGA
The DNA here is from genome assembly GCA_043720065.1 of Pseudobdellovibrionaceae bacterium. GTDB lineage: Bacteria > Bdellovibrionota > Bdellovibrionia > Bdellovibrionales > UBA1609 > JAIBAM01. The sequence goes on from JAYSTF010000001.1 coordinate 23,202, forward strand.
GCTCGTCGCTGCTCAACAAAGTTTTGATATTTTGGTGAATGGCCACGTCCATGTCCGCGATGACTTTTCATTTATGAGTGGCGGCCGCCCACGACGGGCTCTAAATCTCGGTACATGGCTGAACGAGCCTTACAAATATTTGGAAATTTCCGACAAAGTAATTTGGAAGGAAATCTCATGTGGTACCTAAGAGTTGGCGGGCGTGATCGAGACTTGAGGCGGTGATCTTTTCGCCGGAAATGAGGCGCGCTAGCTCGCGCACCCTCTCTGGTTTTTTTAATTCCACCACTTTTAGTTCCACCGAGCCGCCGCGCATGGGGTGCTTTTCAATAAAGAAGTGGGCGTCGGCAAAAGCTGCGACTTGTGGAAGGTGAGTTACACAAATCACCTGCTGTCCCTGCGCAATCGCCTTAAGTTTGCGACCGACTTTTTCGGCTGTTTCGCCGCTAACGCCAGCGTCGACTTCGTCAAATAAATAGGTGCGTGGCATGTCGCTTTGGCCAACAACGCGTTTCAGTGCCAGCAAAATACGGCTAAGTTCGCCCCCGCTCGCGGACTTTGCCAACGGCCTTGGCTCGTCTTTTTTAGATGAACGAATGGTAAATTCAATTTCAGAAATTCCGGATGGTCCAAGCTCAGGTAACCGTTGAAGTGCTACGCCAAATGAGACGCCCTTCATATTCAGGTCCGCCAATTCATCATTCACCGTACGCGCCAACAGCAAAGCCCCATTTGATCGCTTGGTGTGAAGCTGCTCGGCCAAAACTTTGAGCTCCTTATCCAATTGAGCGCGCTCATCGTGAAGGTGCGCTAAATCAGTGTCCGCCGATTCAAGCGAATCGATTTCTTTTTCCATCTGTGTGAACTGATCAATGATGTCCGCTACAGACCCACCGAACTTTTTTTGCAACCGACGGATTAACGTTAAGCGCTCTTCCATCGTGTTTAGCTCTTCAGGATCGGCCATCAATTCTTTGCTGTATTCACGCAAATCGTAGGCGGTTTCCTCCACTAGTGTCCGGGCCTGCTGAAGGTTCGCCAAACGTTCCAGTAAAGAGGGGTCCCAGGTGCGAAGTTCAAGGGCTCGCGAAACCAACTGGTGGATACGAACATTCACCGAATCTTCGTCGTCGTACAAAAGACTCTGCGCTAAATTCACAAAATCAATAAGTTTAGTACTGCTGCGAAGCTTTTGAATTTGAGCCTCAAGCAATTCTTCTTCGCCCGCCACTAAGTTTAGATTCTTAATTTCATCACGCTGATAAATTAAAAAATCCAAACGCTGAGCTCGGGTTCTAGATTCGTTTTCAAGCTTCTCGATTTCACGCGCCAGCTGTTGCCAACGTTGATACAAAGTTGAATACGCATTTCTTGGCGTCATGGTTCCAGAATAGTAATCAAGCAACTCGAGATGATAACTGCGCGAGAGCAAATGACGGTTCTCGTGTTGGCCGGTCATTTCAATTAGCGGTGCTCCGACTTCATCGGCCGGCGCCGCCCCACCGGTGACGGAAATCAAGGGAGAGACAACCGAGCGCAGACTTCCAAGTGCGGAAAGGCTGCCGTTCAAATAGACTTTTGATTTTCCTTGAGAAGTAATCACTCGCCGAACAATTAAAACATCCTCTTCCGTTGAAATTCCGTATTCGCCCAGTCGTGCACGCACGTCGTTCCTGCCAGTGAGATCAAACAATCCCTCAATTGTTGCTTGATCTGCGCCGTGACGAACGGTATCGGTGTCGGCTTTCTCTCCCATTAACAAAGCCAAACTTTTAAGGACAACAGATTTTCCAGCGCCAGTCTCGCCGCTGAGGATGTTAAATCCGGGCTTAAAAGTGAGCGCTAGACTATTTATGATGGCAAACTGACTAACCTTGAGCTCGAGTAACATAAGACTTCCCCCAAAGTGATTTAAGCTCGTTCCCCGAACTTGAGCTTTTCCCGTAGCAAGTTGAAGTAATTGTCCGTGGGCTTGCGCAAAACGAAATGATCGTGTCCTGCTTTAGTCACAAGAATTTCATCATCATGGGTAAGTTCCGTTACTTTTTGCCCATCCACTGTCAAAAGAGCCTTTTGGTTTTGATCGATCAAGCGAAAGAGCATCTCTTCGCTATTTGGCACGATCAGGGGTCGATTGGTTAAACTGTGCGGACAAATCGCAGTCACGACAAAAGCGTTTACATTGGGATGTAAGATCGGGCCGCCAGCGGCTAAGTTGTAGGCCGTTGATCCAGTTGGAGTAGCGATGATCAAGCCATCGGCCTTAACTGGGGCGGTCAGTTGGCGATCGACATAGATCGCTAAGTTTAACAGTCGACTAACTGGCCCACGTTCAATAACCACGTCGTTTAAGGCAAACAGGCGCTTATGCACTTTTCCAAGCCTTCGCACCTCAACTGAAATCATACTTCTGCGGCGCAACTGCATTTTTCCGCTGAGGGTCAGCTCTAGGGCGTGGTAGCAATCTTCCGCCCGAATCACAGTTAAAAAGCCTAAGGATCCCAAGTTCACTCCCAATATTGGAATATCGGAGTCTTGCAAAAGTCGGGCAGCCTCTAAGTAAGTGCCGTCGCCGCCAAGCACCAGTGCGAGGTCCACTTTCCGGACGGCCGCGCCCTTGGCGGCCACCGTTCCTTTGGAGATTTTCTGCTGAGGGTGGCTAAAGACTTTGATTTTCCGCTCTTTGAGCCATGCGGAAACCTCTTGCGCCAACGCTAAGGCGATATCGGAATCATTGCGATAAACAACTAAGACCTTCTTTACGGAGGCGCGGAAAAAATCGGATTTTTTTCCTCTCATTGCAACAGTCCATCCCGCCTGAGAAGAGCTTTGGGATCGGGTTCACGGCCGCGAAATCGGCGATAGAGTTCGGCTGGGTGCTCACTGCCACCACGGGACAAAATAAACTGCTCGAATTTTTCCGCCACTTCCCGACTGAATATGCCTTTTTCCTGGAAAAACTCAAACGCGTCCGCGTCCAAAACTTCTGCCCACTTATAGCTATAATATCCTGCCGAATAGCCGCCACCGAAAATATGCCCAAAGCTACAAGAGCCGTTGGTGCCCTCTACCCGAGGCAGAACCGTTGTGCGATCCGTTGCCGCGCGCTCAAACTTTTGCACGTCGGTGATATGTTTCGGGTCGGCGCTATACCAGGCCATATCCAAGAAGCCAAAATTCAATTGGCGAAGAGAATTATAGCCGGCCAAAAATTTACTGCTCGCTTTGATTTTATCTATCAATTCCTGAGGCATGCTCGCGCCCGATTGATAGTGGTGCGCAAAGAGATCCAGCGCCTCTTTTTCGTGCGCCCAATTTTCCATAATTTGAGAGGGGAGTTCGACGAAATCCCAATAAACATTCGTGCCTGATAATGTGCGATAATGACAGCGCGACATCAAGCTATGCAAAGCATGACCGAACTCATGGAACAGTGTTTGAACCTCCTGCATGGTTAGCAAAGAGGGTTTCGTCGGAGTCGACTTCGTGAAGTTACATACGATGCTAACATGGGGTCTACGGCCGTAGCCCTGCTCGAAGAAGTTCGTCATCCAAGCCCCATCGCGTTTCGACGGACGAGGAAAAAAGTCGGCGTAAAACAGGCCCATGAACTCTGACTTGCCGGATTTCTCTTGGTAAACTTCAAAGACTTTTACGTCATTGTTATAGGTGGGGTACTCCGACTTCGGGCTAAATTTCAAACCGAAGAGGCGGTACGCCACCTGAAAAACACCTTCAATGACGTTCTCCAGACGGAAATAGGGGCGAAGATCTTCCTCATTATAACTAAAGACCTGCTCTTTGAGCTTCTCCGAGTAAAACGAAAAATCCCATGGCTGTAGTGGATTTGGTCCACCAAGTTTATCGGCAAAGGCTTGAACTTGCGCAACATCACGAGCCGCGGCAGCGCGCGTGGCATCTAGCAAATCCTCTAGAAACTTATGAACGCGCGAGGGGCTTTCCGCCATCCGCTTTTCGAGCACAAAGTGCGCGTGGGTCTGATAGCCAAGAAGTTTCGCTCGATCATGACGAAGGCCAACGATCTCAAGCACATTTTTCTGATTGTCGAAGGCATCGCCAAAGGCGCGGGAGCCAACGGCGCGCGCAAGCTTTTCCCTAGTCGGCCTGTGAGTCGCATATTTCATGTAAGGCAAAAACGACGGCGCTTGAAGTGTAAATAAATATTCACCACTGCGACCCTTAGCTTCAGCGGCGATTTTCGCGGCCTCTAAGGCGCCTTCAGGCAATCCATCAAGTTCCTCGGGAGTTTTCAAATAAAGTTCAAAAGCGTTAGTGGCTTTCAAAATATTTTCTGCGAAAGCCGGTCCAAGCTGACTTAAGCGCTGATCGATCTCGCGTAGGCGTTGTTTCGCGGGCTCATTAAGTTGGGCGCCGTTACGAACGAACTCGGTGAAGGTGTTTTCAAGCAAGCGGCGCTGTTCGGTTGTAAGAGTCAGTGTGGTCAATTGGTCATGAACCGCATTAACCTTGGCGAAAAGTTTCGGGTTCAAAAGCAAGTCGCTGGAAAACTCCGCAAGCCTTGGTCCTATTTCCTGAGCGAGCTTTTGCATCTCCTCATTCGATTCAGTGCCAAGCAGGTTATAAAAAACTCCCGCAACCCAGTCGACGCGCTCGCCGGCGCTTTCAAGTGCCTCAATCGTATTTGTAAAATCCGCCGACACGGAACTGTTTATGATCGAATCTAAATTCGCACGCGCTTGCGCGATCGTTTGATCGAGCGCTGGCAGAAAATGCGTGGACTGGATCCGGTCAAACGGAACAGCATTATTAGGTAGGGACGGCGGTTTTAAAAGTGGATTTTCATACATGCCCCACAGATATCACAGGGCTAAAACCTAAGAAAGCTCGCGCCAATCGCGAGCCTATTGACATGGCGAGTTATTCAAAGCAAAGCGCGAGCGATCCACCGAGCCACGGAGTCGAAACGCCAATAGTCATAGAACCTTGGCCACCGACGCAGGACGAGGGGCAGTCGAATCCATACCGGCAACTAAGAGCATGAGAAGGGTACGTTTGATAATAGCTTTGGTACTGAGAGTACTGTGGAACCTGAATGAACGTGTTTACGTTGACGCAAACAATTCCGTAAGTGTCCGTACGAACCGGAACATAGATGTTGCCAGGATAGACTTGTGACCATGAACTACAGCTGTTGATTTGCTGACCGCCGATAAACTGATTATATGGAGCATACGCATTGTTGTAAGTAGATCCATAGGGACCGCGATCACAGGTCACGACTCGCCCGGGATTACTAGGGTCTTCAAAACCACCGATTGTGTTGTTGAAACGGTAGTTATTGCAGCTGGTCGGTGTGGTGACGTGTACCGCTCCGCCCCCCTTTTTTTTATCTGGGCATGCTGTTAGCGTCATAACCGAAGTTAGAGCTAAAACTAATAACATCAGCTTCTTCATACCGAAAACTCCTTAAATCGGGCGTATTGGAAATAACTATTCACCCCATATATATCCAACAACCATGCCTTTTTTACAATGAGCTAACTTATTGAAATCACAAGACTAAGGAGGGGCGGCAGGAGACGTTTCTTGGCCATTGTGACGTTTTAGGGCTCTAACGGGCGCCGGACAGGCCTTGAGCCTTAACCCGTTATCAAGGCAGAATAATCACTTAGAAGGGTGGAGGGTTCATGAGAGCGTATATCTCGTATATCTCGTATATCTATATATTAAGTCTATTGGCCGTATGTCCTGATGTGAATGCGGTTTCCCAATATAAGCGGGCTCTGGATAAGAAGCTAAATGCCTACACGAGTGATGGCGTCGTGGTTGGTGGCCGCGCCGGGCAGTCGTACTCTTTAATCAACGTCAGGCGGGATTTGTCTGCGAAAATCGGAATGGAGCGGGTGATCCTGGATCTTGGAGACATGGAAGGCCGCCCGTTAAAAGGTGGAGCGAGTTATTTCCAGGCGTCGATTGAGAAAAATCCGGCGCGAATTGTGATAGACCTTGCCCAAGTGAGCCGCTCGGCGGTTACGGAAGCAAAGCTTCGCAAGATGTTTGCTAAGTCCCCCTATATAAAATCTGTAGAGTTAACGGCGGATCCAGAGGATCGTTCAGCCACATTGGTTTTGGTTTTGAAACAGGCGATGGGCGTGGAAGTTTTTGAGATGCCTTCGGCTAAGCGTGCGAGCCGCATCATTGTGGACTTAAAGAAATTATGACTTATGGTTTTGGCCTTTGTGCCGTTTTATTGCTTGTGAATGGCAGCGTGGCCGAAGCCCGTGAGTTTTCCTTTAAGTCCAACTCCAAAGCCGCGTATTTTCGCGGCTCATTCGCGAGCAATATAGTTCATCAAGACGCTTTTTCTAATTCGAGTGGATCGGTGACCCTTGATGACGAGGAAACAAAATCTAGTTTCGGCGGAGAGTTTGGCGCCCTATATTCTATTGATGGATTTAATTTTCGCCTTGGTATTGAAGCCCTAAGACCGACAAAAGTGGAAGTAATTGGCCGCAACGGCGCAGGTGCGAGTTTATACACATTGACGAGCGAGATATTCGCATGGGGTCCGGCTTTAACGGTCGAGTATGTTTATAGCGCTTTGCAAAGTGTACGATTTTTTACGTTTGCGGGTGTCGCTTATAATTACGTGAGTCTTGATAACCACTACGAAATGACCGCTGCCGGAACCGCATTTTTTAGTCCTGTAGGCACGCACACGGAAAAAGGCGGGACGACGGTCGTCTCCTCTTTTTTCGGCGCGGGTTTAGAGACGATGTTCGCCGACAACGCCACCTTGGCACTTGATTTTGGGTATAGGATTATGGAAGTCACTGGCTATAAGCATAAGTATGCAGGACCCAGCATCGCCGAAGGATTGGTTGTTAAGGGTGCCCCACTTTTAAATGCGAATGCTGCCGATCGCCGTACGGATTTAAGCGGGCTTACGGCTTCTCTCGCATTTCGCTTTTATATCGATCTCTAGAGCAGAGAAAAAACTCCGGACATATTGAACGTCGTCATATCCCAAGAGAGATTTTCGACGTAACTCTGCACGTAAGTCGCGAAGTAGAATGTTCGCGAATGGGCGTACCCAGTTCCAAGTCGAACGGAGACGCTTCGATTCCACAGTACACTTAAATTTTCTGATTCTCTCGGATTGTAAAGTTGGAACGCCGCCGATGAATAAACATTGAGCGCGTCAGAAAAATAGTATTTTGCTCCTGGGTACCACGCAAGTGTCCACTGCTGCGCTCGACCATCACCACCAAGGCGCTTTGGCCCAGGTCTGTAGGCGCGACTATAAATCCAATAATCTATTCCTGAATCAAATGAAACCGCGAATTTGGATTCGCCGATTCGGTAAACGAGAGAGTTGTTCCAGTTCACTCCGCCGACTTCGCCGATTTCGATGTACTCAGGCACGGTCGCAACGATGGCTCCGGGAGAGTTGCGCATCTGAAGCTTTCCCATTCGACTATTGAAGTCGTAGCTGATGAACGGGTTGTTTACGTCCGTGCGATCCCAACCATGGAAGGGGTGATTAATGGAAATTCCGGTCCCGGCACTCATCGCTCGATCAGGACTAAGTCTGTATCGTGCGGCGACTGAACCCCGGATAGCTTGAGAAAAACTGCCGACGCTTCCGTCGGGATTGGGTTGGTCCGGTGCGGCGAAATCACCGAAGGTGGGACCAAAATAGGAAAGACTAAACTTAGTACTCAGTTTTGACAGCGAACCGGATTCGGCCTTGAGTCTTGCGTCGGTGAGAGTGTGACTCTCTTCAAACTTCTGGTTCTTAAATGTTTTTATGCGAGATTGAGATTCCGCAAATGATTGACCCGCAGTAAAGACACATAGAAAAATCGTAAATGGCAAAAACCATGCGCTCATTCGACCTGTTTCTCCCTGATTTAAATTTCAGGGAAGATAACAAGGCGAAAGACGTTATGGCAATGGCCGGCTTGGCTCGCCGGCCTGCAAAATTAAATTCTAGATTCGAGGTTGAAGTTCCGAAACACCTTGGCAAATCGTGGTGGCATCAGATTCGCTACAAGCTCCATCGTAGTTGCAACGACACCTTCGTCGACGATTTCATTTTTAAGCTGTTCAAATGCGGTCCCCATCATCTCGGCTTCGTCTTTCGTGAAAACTTGCTGTGCGACGGCAAAAATCTTGCCTTCTTCTTCTTGAATGTGATGCAGAACTGAATTTCTTAACTTCTTCGCAGTCTTGCGCCACTCAGCATCGATCTTGGCACGCACTTGAAGCATGCGAAGTAAACTCTCCGCCTCGAAATGCTCTTGATACCCTTGAAGGGCGAGACCTTTCGCTAAATCCAATGCACGAAGCGAGTTATAAAAAACCGTTTCTTCCGCGCGAGCATGGGGAATCAACTCATCCCGAATCTGCTTGATCACATTATCGCGGTTCTTGGCATCGTCCGCCAAATTGACCAATTCATTAAGCAAGCTTTCTACGCGCCTATGGTCTTGTTGTAGAATTTGATAAATAAGCATTTGATTCCTCCGGTTTAAATTCGCAGAAGAGAACCAATGCAATTTAAGAACCGTAGAGTTTTGCCCCGAAATGTACCACATGACTTTCCTCAACTGTCCGCATCAAAAGCAGCAACGAACGTTGCTGCTTTTGATGCGGACAGTTGAGGAAAGTCATGTGGTACATTTCGCTATTCGTACAAAGCGCGAATCGCGTCCTTATACTTCTCACCGCAGAATTTGCGTTTTACTTTTAGGGAAGGCGTCAGCTCACCGGCCTCCACGGTAAAGTCAAAATTAAGAATGGCGAAATTCTTGATGGTTTCGTAACTGGATAGTTTGCTGTTTACCTCAGCCACGAGACTACGAATAAGACCTTTGATCTGAGGGTGTTGGCTCAGAGTCCTTAGGTCTTGATGCGAGATTTCGTGGATTCGGGCGTAATTAGCCGCGTGTTCCGCATTCAGGGTGATGAGCGCCACGATATATTTTTCTTGATCGCCATAAATCAAAGCCTGAGAAATCAGCGGACTCATCTTAAGGAGATTTTCTAATTTTTGTGGGGCCACATATTTTCCGGCCGCAGTTTTAATCAAATCTTTTTTTCGGTCTGTGATTTTTAAAAAACCGTCGGCATCGATTTCGCCAATATCGCCAGTGTGGAAAAAGCCATCCGTGAATGAAGCGTTGTTGGCGTCAGGCTGTTTGTAATATTCCTTCATCACCATCGGAGCCTTAACTAAAACCTCACCGTCACTGGCGATCTTTAATTGCACACCGGTGAGAGCGCGCCCCACAGTTCCAAAGCGGTAACCAATCGGAGAGTTTGCGGTGACCGCCGCAGTCGTCTCTGTCAGACCATAGCCTTCTAAAATCAAAAGTCCGATGCTGTGAAAAAACTCTGAGATCTCTTTTGATAGCGGAGCACCGCCACTCACCGCAAAACGCATGCGGCCGCCTAGCTTTTTCTTCACCGTGCGGAACACGAGTTGATCGGCAATAAAATTCTTTGCAAGTAAATCTGGTCTAAGGCGCCGTCTTGCCTGACGAGTCTCACTAACCTCGCTCCCAACTCCGATGCCCCAGGAGAAAACTTTCTGAAGCGCAGGATTCGCTTCCGATTGGGAAATAATCGCGGCGTAAAGCTTTTCAAACACTCTTGGAACCGCAATTAAAATAGTTGGCTTTACATCAAGCAGATTAAATCGCAAGCGATCAACGCTCTCCGCAAACGCGAGAGTAAATCCAGCGGCGATTGCAGTCCAAGATTCCATTCGACCAAGCACATGCGCGTAGGGGAGAAAGCTTAAGCTCGTGTCTTTTTCAGACAGCGGGACAGCGCTAAGCACCCCTCGCACTTCGGCGGAAATCTGCGCATGAGTCAGGACGACGCCCTTTGGTTCGCCAGTAGTTCCCGACGTGTAAATCAATGTCGCGAAGTCTTTTGCCTTGTGTTTCGCAATCAAGTTCTCGAAAAAATCCGGCTCATCTAGAATTTTTTTATGTCCCCGGTCCAAAAGTCCCTCGAATGAGACGGAACCATTCGGTAGATCTAGGGGTGAATCAATAATTACAACGGATTCAACGGACGGACACTGAGACCGAATCTCAGCCCACTTCTTCCATTGAATCATGTTTTCAAGAATCAGAATCTTCGGCTCGGAATCATTGATGATGGCCTGAACTTCTTCCGCCCGTTGGCTGGGATAGATCGGTACAGTGACGGCGCCAACTCCCATAATTCCGAAATCGCAAAACAACCACTCTCTGCGTGTCTCCGAGAGCAAAGCTACGCGATCGCCGCGCTTAGCCCCAAGGTCGAGCAGTCCGCCGCCCACGGCTTCGCAACTGCGGTAAACTTCATTCCAACCCGACGTGAGCCATATATCACCGCGACGAAACTGAATGGCGTTCCACGTCCTAGGACGATGACGGGCTTGAGCAAGTAATTGGGTGATGGTGAATTGTGATTCCACAGCTGGGAGCAAGGTCAGGGTTTTCGGCTCGGTTGTCTATCGTTTTTTGAGGTGCCTTTGCGTAAGTCCAAGACAACACGCCTACGCTTATCTTTCTCAACTGTAAGGACCTTTTGATCCGAAGTCTGACTGACGGGGTCTACCGCGCGAACCGTAATAGGGGTTTCCGCGGGCACAGCATACTTTTGAATTGGGAGCTGTTCGCCTTTTAATAAAGTGCCGTTAATATAGATTTTCACATTCTGTGGGGGAGTTACATCAATATCCAGGTAGCCGACCAAGGCCGATTGCAGGGTGGCGCTTAACTTACTACCAACTTGAGCCTTGTTAAGACCAGAGCGGCGATAATCAATGAAACCTGCACGGCGAAGCGTGATGGCGAATTCGCGAGAGCTCGGAACTTCGACTCGGCTGGGAGTAAAATCGCCTGACGCTTTGCCGTTGACGAAGATTTCTGCCCCGGAAGGCGTGCTTGTGATCAAGACAGAGCCGCGAGGTTCGTCTGGACGTAACGGCTCTGGGTCTGTTTCCACCTCGTAAACGGGATCCTTTGGTGGCTTTAGTGGCGGAGTAGGTTCCGGTTGCGGATCGATTGGCAAAGCGAAAACCGGCGGATCTTCTGGATCCGGGATGGGAGGTAGAGGAATGCTGGGATTCCCTCCCACGCTACCAAGATCATTTTGGCCCGAGATTCCAGCAAACGTATGTAAAGGCTTAAGATATGGATCAAGTGCAACGACCATTGGCAGAACGAGTGTACGTTGGTACTTCGCGAGATAAATGTAGCAGCTTAAGGCAAAGAGAGTGCAAACCATTCCCATGAATGTTTGCGATGAGATGTTTTTCTTACGCCGCTTTTGCACGCCGGTACGAGAAAAGCTACGGCTTCGGCTATCAATAGCCGGTTGACTGCCGTCTTCGGTCTCTACTCCGTAATTTGAAGGCTTCGGGCGATTTTGTTCGCGGCGTAAAGCTTTTTCGTCGAGCTGATTATGTTCAGGGGCGGGAGCCGCCGTTTGAGGCGCGGGTATAGACGCGCGTGTTGCCGCATCCGATGTCTGTGGCATGCCTTCAGGCCGCAATGAGTACGCGCTTTTGTCAGAAAAACTGTCTTGCAGAGACTTGCCCGCACTTGATTGTGTTCCGGTGGCCTCTTCAGAGAGATCACTTTTGACATATGAATTGGTGACAGCATCTTCGGTCTTGCCGTCCTTTAATATTTTCGATGTTGAAAGCTGCGATGAAGTTTGGCGAATGAGACGTTCACCTTCTTGACCCTCAGTCCCTGGAATTTTCGCGTATTCAACCAAGCGTTGGCGAGTAAGAAAAATGTCTTCAGAGAATTGGTTTTTAATAAATGTCGCAAAGTCTTGGGCTGAGAATTCCGGATATTGCCGGTTTAAGAAACGATTCAGATCGCGATGCATCGCCGCCGACGTTTGGTAACGAAGATTGCGATCGCGGGCGAGCGCCTTCATCGTAATACGTTCAAGTTCCGTGGGAATGTTCGGATTGATTTTCCGTAAAGACGGAACTTGGCAATCGCGAATTTTCCTAAGCGTGTTCAGCTCATTCGACGCAATGAAGAGGCGATCATTTGCGAGCAATTCCCAGAGTACGATGCCAAGCGAAAAAATATCTGTTCTAAGATCAACCGTGTGGCCTTCGGCTTGCTCCGGGCTCATGTAACCGAACTTGCCCTTTAAAGTCCCAGCGCGAGTGGTCTCAAGTTGGCTCTCCGCTTTTGCAATACCAAAGTCGACGATTTTCACTTCGCCTTCGAAGCTCACCATCACGTTTTGCGGGCTCATATCCCGGTGAGTGATGTTAAGTGGTTTGCCAGTCGATCCATCAAGGCATCGATGTGCGTGCTCAAGGCCTGTTGCGACTTCACGAATGATGTAAATCACTTGATCCACGCTCAGGCGAAGGTTTCCCTTCTTAAGCTTATTCAGAATTTGGCGAAGGTTGCGGCCTTCGACGTAATCCATGACAAGATAAAACTGCTTATGCTGAACACCGAAGTCGTAGATCGAGACGATGTTGCTATGATTGAGGTTCACCGCGATCTTTGCTTCGTCTTTGAACATGTCAATGAATTCAGGACTGTCGGCATACTGGGGTAGAATGCGTTTTACGGCGACGAATTTTGTGATTCCACCAGCGGCCTGGGAGCGCGCGAGAAACACTTCGGCCATACCGCCTGTCGCCAGTTTCTCGAGCAATATATATTTGCCGAACTGCTCAAACTTCTGAACCACGTCGCATCCATTAAAGGGGTTGTGATTAAATAAGAGTTTCCATTGTTTAGATCGGCTTTTTGCGGTGCGTGCTTTATGAAAATTCCGGGTCACAAAGGACATCCTAGGCTAAAGTTCTAAGTATGAAATGGATTGGACTCACGGGCGGGCTGGGGACGGGAAAGTCTACAGTCGCTGAAATTCTTCGCCAAAAGGGATATGTCGTCATTGATGCCGACGAGATGGCTCGTTTGGCCGTGGCGCCCGGCAGCCAGACCTTGACTAAAGTCTTGGACCATTTTGGCGTGGATCTAGTCGGGGCGGATGGAAAACTGGACCGAAAAAAATTAGGAAGCATTGTCTTCGCCGACACTCGTCGGCTTTTAGAACTGGAAGCTCTCGTTCATCCAGCTGTGAAAAAACTCACTCTAGAGAATCGAACTAAGGCTGAAGACTCAGGGCATCAGGTTGCTTTTTATGATGTTCCCTTGTTATTTGAAAAGAACATGGAGAAAGACTTCACGGCGATAGTTGTGGTGACGGCGACCCGTGAAAACCAAATAGATCGCGCTACAGCAAGAGACGCCCTGGGCCGGGAAGAAGTTCTTCGCCGCCTCGCCAATCAGCTTCCCGTCGAAGAAAAAGTGAAGCGCGGCGGTTTTGTGATTGAGAACAACGGTAGTCGCGCGGAACTACAGAAAAAGGTCGAGCAAGTTTTAGGCGAACTTTTAAAGGCCTAAAATCCCCAGGAACAGCCGGCGCTCACGATGGCCATTTGTTTTCTGGTGCCGGCGAGAAGCTCTAGCTCAAGGCGGAAGCTCTGCGGTAAGACTATGACCTCTTCCATTCCGAGAGCGACGCGGAAATAGTAATTTTCAATGTTCACGAATGTCGCCAGCCGATCTTCTGGCACTACTTCATGGGTAATGCCCCAAAGCCAAAAGGGGCGAAAATATCCGCGTTCGAAAAATATATCGCGAACAGAGAAATTAATATGTCCACCTCTTTTGTTCACAAAGTCGGCGCCGATTTCGGCTTGTGGAGGAAGGTAACGTGGCCAAAGATAAAGAATTCCAAGCAAGGAGGTATCTGGTTCGTCGTCATCGGTGGAGGTTACAAGTCCAATCCTTGGCGTCAATGCTTGGCGGTAAGGATAGATGTAGGTCCGTGAGGCTTCAGGAGGAAGCGGTTGAGCCGGGGGCGTCGCAATTAAATTGTACTCTTCAAGTTCACGAGACGGCTCGGTTGGTCCAGTCGGCGTCACCGGGCTACTTGGTCCAGGCGGTTTCCCTGGGGGAACTCTCGGTCTTTCCGGATTAGCAAAAGCGATATCACCTGTGGCAACAACTGTTACGACGAACGTCAAAAAGTGAAGGCGAAACCCGACCACCATGGAGATTAGAGTACCTCAGCTCGCCTTGCGACATATAGAATTTTATATGTTGGTGCAGTCACTTGGTCGAGGGGAACTATGATGCGTTGGTTTGTTGCCGGGTTGTTTTTTGTATTTAGCGCGGGCGCGAGTGCCGCTCAATCATTGGATTTTACGATTCACCAAGAATATACGAGCACACGGGCCCTGGGCATGGGCAATGCCTTTATCGCAGTCGTCGATGATCATAGCTCATTGTTTTATAATCCAGCGGCACTTGCCCGGCGCGAAGACGGTGTTGTCCGCATGTTCCTTCGCGGTGGGATGGATGACCAATACTTGCCACTCTTTGATGAGATTGAAAAAGCGGAAAATATGCCGACTGAAGCAGAACAAGTGGACGCAATGACGAATTTAATCTCATCGCACTATGGCGATCACTTTTATTTCCGCGCGCCAACCATTGGTGCATCGTGGGCGCGCAAAAACTGGGGAATCGCTTTTATCCCCGCGGATTTGTCGGTTGATATTTCAGTCCACCAACAAATCGGTCCGATGCTGAGCCTGAACGCTTATTTGGATTCCACTCTTGCTTACGGCTATGCCCGAAGCGTGAAGTGGTTTGGGAAAAATAGCCTCCTGTCGATCGGTGCCACTTTAAAGGCGATCCACCGGGTGAATTTAAGTGAAGCGATTTCCGCTGGGGAACTGGCGTCTGATACAGATGTACTAGACACCTCGGCCGCGAACGAAGGTCTTACGGTGGACGCCGACATCGGTTTCCTTTACACGCCGCGAGTGGAGACTCGGGCGACGATTAAGCCGACCTTTGCACTCGTGGCGCGAAATATCGCCGATTATGGATTCACCACGAACTTTCATTTTATCGATAAGAAATCTGGCCAACCACCAAAGCTGCAACGCCGTTTCGATTTTGGTTCCAAGTTCGACTTGCCCAGTTTTTGGAAATTCTCGCCGCGTCTTGCTGCCGACATTAAGGATGTTGGTCACAAAAATTGGACTTGGATGAAGGGCCTTCATGTCGGCGCCGAACTCTCCTGGAAGATGTACAACTGGTGGAAGGGGCATTGGGCCATCGGTATGAATCAAGGCTACTGGACCGCGGGCCTTGGCGCACGACTTGCGATCTTTCAGTTAGATGTCGCAAGCTTTGGCGAAGAAGTCGGCACGACCGACGCCAAGAAAGAAAGTCGCCGTTACATGCTCGAAATGTCGCTAGATTTCTAATGTCTCGGCCGCGGGTTCCCATCGCGGGCTACGACGTTCTCCAAACCGATGTCATTTTACTCATTTCAGAGTTGCTGCACGGCTTAACCACTGGTGGTTGCGTCTTGCGTTCTGAATTCCAGACAAAGCCCTTAATAGGATGAAGCTTCTTTATCGCGGCGTCGGCCACCATTGAAAGCAGCTCATTAAAAGTTGGATTGTGATGCTTGTTAGACAAGAGCGCCTTCAAAGTCTCAAGCTTTTCCATTGTCTCACTATCAATTTCGGCCTCAAGTTTAAATTTCCCACCTGGGATTGCCCGAATTGAATCTCTTTGTGCCGGCTGTTCCGGTCTTTCTTCAGCGATAATGCGTTCAGCTTCTCGCTTACTCGTGTTCACTAACGAATTCAGAAGTTCTAACTTTTCAGTTTTAGAGTAGGCTTCATCGCTCTTTGCGTAATCCCGGAAAAGCACCTGTGCTTGAGTAACGCTCACTAAATTCAAAGTGCCAGCGGCGATTCCCACTTTCACCTCTGGAATTTCCTTGCTCAATCGCATCGCAGCGATCCGTCGATAAGCGGCCGACTCAGAATATTTCAGCTCCTTCACACAGTATTCCAATAAAGAGCCGTAGGCCATCTGAACGTGCAGAAAGCGTCGCTCAACCTCTTCTAGTAGTTCTATCACTTCAACTGTCGTTCGCCGTTCGATTTCAACTTTTTGCTTAATTAGAGTTTTAACTTGTGAGTCTGATAGATGCGAGAATTTTGCCATGAGTTCCCCTTCGTTGGAAGTGCGTGGAACATAACAGTTCTGAGGATAAATTCAATGAAATTAAATTTTGTTTATAAAAAATAGTTACCGTTTTTGCATAGGCATATTCAATGAAATCCAGTTTTGAAATTATGCTCTGGCGGACAGGACGCCCGGCAGAAAGGCGTTCGCATGGATGGAAAAGTGCCGCGTTGCAATCACTGCTGTAAGAGTTGGGGGCTGTGCAAACTATGGTACTCAGAATTTATACAGCTAATCGAGGGCACGCAACATCTGTCCCCGTGAGAAGGCTCACTCCGCACCTTCCGGGTGCGAAGTCTAACTACTTAGAAATTCAACTTCATTTTATTGAGGAAATGGGAGGCCTGGAGAACTAGGGAACTAGAGACTTTGAGAAATGGAGTAATCGTGAAATCGAGTGATAGTCAGAGAGCCGCAGTGAAGAAGCAGCGCGCAACCACCAGTGGTTGCGCAGAGCAAAATATATTTTAAGATTAAATCGAAGTCACGCGACCCAGAAAGGGTCCGTCGTCCTATGGATAACAATTTCCGGTAGAGAAGTTATAAAGTTTCGAAGGCGTGGCATAATGGCAAAGCAGTTGCTTTGCTACAACCGTCGGACTTCCGCCTGACCCAGTAATTGCGTTAGCGAAAGATTGGCAAACGGCTGTGTCCGCGTTTTCGCCCACACAATATGTCTGATTTATTGTTAGTATAGACTCGCCGATAGAAGTGTACTGAGTGGCACCGCAGCTGCCTGACGGTGGCCGACAACTATCAATGGCTTGATTGACCTCCGCAGCACTCGGAGGAGGGGAGGTAGGGTCCGTCGGATTATAATTTCCTGCAGCTGGGTTGAGGGTAATAAATGCTGCTAGTGTAGATCCCATAACCGAAAGATTTGCTAAATAAATTAGGCCTTTAATTTGCGATCTCTCGCAATAGGCTTGTGCTGTAGTAGCAAGCGAGGCGGGGGACAGTGCCAAAACGGTCATGAAAACGGCTTGGTTATTCACGGCGGTTGACGTCAACGCGATCTGTTTATAGGCCTCGGAAACACGGTGCGTGGTCAAACCACCAGATAAAAACGAGATTGAGCATTTCAAAATATTTGCCTGCTGCGAGTCGTATTTTGCGATTTTAGTCATGCAAGCAGCTGCAGAGGCGTAATTCGCGGAAGTGATGTTATCCATGCAGGCTTGCGCTTGTGCTAGGTCATTTGACTCTTCGTCTTCACAACCACTCAAAGCTCCAACTGCAAGCGCTGTTATTCCGATCACTGTGACTTTTTGCCACTTGTTCATAAAATGCCCCCAATTCACTCCATATTATATCACCGGTAGGCAGGCTCCAACGTCTGCAAGATGAACCTCGCGTCTAGATTTTCAGGACTTTGGTCAAGAACGAGACGTCAGTGTCTCAACCTGATCCAAGCCGTTGACGACAAGATAGGTGATGGATTCAGGAAGAATCAAAGTCATTTTGAAATGGGCAGGATGCCTGGCGTTGGCCGCTCAGACCGGACACGCGCGGGAGCGCTACGAATTTTACAATGGAGCCCGCCAACTCGGCATGGGTGGTGCGGCGGTTGCGGTTGTTAACGACGAGACTGCACTACTACTCAATCCTGCGGGTCTTGGGAAACTCAGAGGCTATTATCTTACGATTGCGGATCCCGAAGCCGAGGGCGGCGCGAATGCCTCAAAGATTGTTGGAGTCGCTCTAGGAAATGCGTTTGATCCCCAAATTGCACTGAATAAACTAAACGACCCAGGAAACCTCGCAGAACATCATCACGTTAAAGCCCAGGTGTTCCCGTCGTTCGTCGTGCCCAACTTTGGGTTTGGGGTTTATGGCAAATATTCTCTCGACGCTGAAGTGAACGCTGCGAACACACTCTATACTCTTGACTACTTCAACGACTACGCGGCGGTGATGGGTTTTAACTTCCGCCTCTTTGACGGAATCATTAAATTAGGTGCCGCCGCGCGCGCCATAAATCGAGTTTCAATTGAACGCACAGATATTCCATCGAACTCAATCGGACTTACGGTAAAAAATTTGGCGAGTGAGGGAATTGGAGTCGGCGCGGACGTAGGCTTAATCATCGCAGCACCCGTAGCTCTGCTTCCCACGGTCGCAGCCGTTTTGCGCGATGCAGGTGATACTTCGTATAATGTAGAAGGCGGTCTTTTCACCGGGGCCATCACAGTCCCAGTGCATACTAAACAAACCGTAGACGTGGGCGTGGCGCTGTTTCCAATCATGAGCAGACGGTCTCGTGCGGTGATCACTTTTGAAATGCGGGATGTGATGGACGTTCACTTAGAACAAGACGACCTAAAGCGTTACCATGCCGGAATTGAACTCAATTTCGCCGACGCTGTGTTTTTAAGAGCTGGATATAATCAGCGTTACTTCACCGCGGGTATTGAAATTCAAATGCAAAACTATCAGCTCCAGGCCGCAACCTACGGCGAAGAGATTGGGACGGCCATCTTAAATAGGGAGGATCGGCGCTATGTCTTTAAATTCGCCTTGCGATTTTAGGAAGGTCGTTACCCAAGTAACGGTGGTGATATTTCTCATAAGCGTTCTACCAAGCTGCTCAGGAAACATCTTGGAGACCTTCAGTGATACCACCACCAATGAAGCGCTCTTTTTTGATGCGAAGGAATTGATCGACAAAAGTAACTACACAGGCGCCTTAGCAAAATTTACGGGGATGTCTCCGGAGTATTTGGCTAAACGGGAAGTCATGATCGTTCATGCGTCGGCATACGCCGGACTTTGTGGCGTTGATTTTCTAACTATCACGCAGGCATTGGCGAATCTTGGAACCACGCGAATTTTTGTTTGGTTGGTCGCTACATTTACTGGAGGAACGGCCAGTAAACAGACCAATTGCATTCTCGCCGAAGATAAAATTAAGGCCATTGGCGCTCTTGGAGCGAATCGCACAAGTGACGAAAATCTTCTCATGGCTTTCGTGGGGCTTTCTAAAATGGGAGCGATTCTCTCGCGTTTTAGCGATACTACTCCCGCGAACGGAATCGCCGATCCGGGTTTTAATCCATGCGCAGCAGGCGCTATAATTTCCTCCGCCGATGCAAAAGAGATCGCCACCGGATTTACGATCACGGTCAATGCGTTAAGCAATATCGGATCAAGCACACTTGGTTCGGCCGTCGTAACAGCAGTAACCGCGGTTTGCGCAGACCTAGGTGCGCCGTTTAATTCACTTTGCGGGAGTCCAGCGCAAGTTTTAACAACTGATATCGACGCAAACGAAGAGCGCGCCATTAGATCCATTATTAACGAAAGCGAAGACATGGGGTTGGGGACCAATTGTACTGGCAACGCGGCAACCTGCAATTGTCCTTAAGGGCAGGCTGCACTATTTTAGTTACCCTTTTCTTTGGGCTCACAGCCCGAGCAGCCGAGCTCTATGAGATGAACACCTCTGTTCGCGCCCTTGGAATGGGAAATGCATATACGGCGATTGTTAAAGATGCAGACTCGCTCTTTTATAATCCAGCCGGCATCCCCCAAGTCCGTGGTGTTAACTGGCTTATTCTAGATGGCAAAATGGGCGCGAATGGTGATGAAGTTCTTAAGACGATATCCAAAGTTCAGGGCACAGGGACCTTCGCGAATACGGTGAGAAGTCTTTATGGCGATCACGTTTGGCTTGGTGCCGGTGCGAAAACTGCGTTTTACATGCCTTTCTTTGCCTTCTCAGTCTATGACCACTTTGATTCTAGTTTAGGCGTTCATAACCCCGTCTATCCGAATTTAGATATTAGCGTTGTAAATGATTATGGGTATGCAATTGGTACTGGATTTGGAATTGGCCCTGCATTTAACTTTGGGCTAGATGTTAAATATATTCAACGCACCGGTGCGCGGGTGCCGTTTGGTCCGACATATGTTGGTGGTTTGAACCCTGACGCGATTATGACTCAACTAGAGTCGAAAGGAACTGGATATTCGTTAGACCTAGGTGCGACGATCCGCGTACCGGGGCCCGTCTCGCCCTCGTTCGCGTTCGTTTGGAAGAACGTTGGGATAACCAAGTTCGAAGCTTCAACCGCTACACTTGCTGCGCCTCCGCCGCAGCGAGATGAAATGATTCTTGGCGCGGCTGTGGATTTTGACGCGGGGATTGTTTCGATCACACCAGTTTTTGATTTTAAACATTTGAACCGCACCGATGTGCAACTCATGCGCAAGATTCACTTAGGCGTTGAAATTGGACTCCCGGTGTTGGATATTCGAGCCGGATTTAATGAGGGGTATTACACCCTGGGGCTTGGAGTAAATCTTGGGCTTATGCGATTGGACGCCGCCACTTACGGCGTTGAAATGGGTGAATACCCCGGACAGCGCGAAGATCGCCGTTATATACTCCAGTTCACTCTTGAGCTTGGCTTCGATCCAGCCGTCGGTTTTCTCGGTGGCGGAAGCGGTGGCGGTAGTGGCGGACCCGGTGGGAAAAAATCCGCAGGATCCGGTAGCAATTCTTGGGGCGGCGGCAAAAAGCTTAAGCAGCGCCGTTAATTCCTTGTGCTGAAAATTCATATGGTCACGTCGCCGGCCGAGAAAGTTGAGCGGCTCGCGCAATTTGACCCGAGTAAACAAACTTGGTTGGTCTCTGATTTAAAATCAAAACTCGAATTGCAGCGTCGTTTATTAGGTCAAATTGACCACCTGGAAGAAGTGGCCGTGATGCGTGCAAGCGAACTCTGGCGCAGCCTCGCGTGGCGCCTGCGGCCTGATGTTCGCGTTGTCTCCATGGATTTAGTTCGGACCTTACTTTACCGGGAACTTGAAAATCAGGGCATCCAGTGGGCGAGCGGGCCTTTGGCCGCGAAGACTTTAACCCAGCTTCTGCCGCAGTTTTTGCCATTGATTCGCCAGGTGCCCGATATTGATTTGGTTCGCGAATGGTTAAATGACCATCCGCAAAGTTTGGTGCGCTGGGGTCATTGGTTTGAGTTGGCGCTTCGGGTTTGGACTCATCTCGAGGACCAAAGAGTAATTCCCGCGCAGTGGCTGCCAGGCCTACTGGTGGGCGAAGCGGAAGTAGGAGCGGCATGGAAGCGACCGATAATTGTTGATCTTTCGGCGCAGCTCACATCTTTAGAGGCGGAAATTTTACGACGGATCAGCGAGACGACTGACGTGGATGTATTGGTTCCTGCACCCTCCTGGCGGCAAGCTTTTCGTGATACGTTGATCCCTTACGAAAAGTTCATGACGGTGCCCGAGGCTCAGCCATTGAAAAGTCTGGCGGACCTTCGCACACAAAATGCCTCTGACCTCAGACGGTTTGCGTCTCCGCTCGCCGAAGTAAAAGATGCGGTGGCGCAGGTCCGAATTTGGCTTGAACAGGGCGTGCCCCAAGAGCAAATCGCATTGGTCGCGCCCGACATCGAACTTTATTGGCCACTACTTGCGCCGACTTTGGCTGAAGAAGGCGTCGGCGTCCTTAAGAGCCGAACGGTGAGGGCGCATGGTATTGCTTGGGTGCAAAGCTGGCTGGCAAGGCTGCGTCTTGAAATGGGTGGGGCTGAAAGATCGGATTTGGAAATCGCCACGTTCTCCGACGAAGGTGCACCGATCAATTACGATCGCTTTAAACGATTGTTCACGAATATTTATGACCGTACACAATTGCAGAATGACGATTTTTTAGAGAAGCAGTTCGAACAAATTCTAATGCCAACGGATGTCGTAAATTGCGTGGAGTTTGTCACTCGCGTTTCAGCAAGGTGGCGCGGCTCCGATGTGGATTCACTTAAACGCATGATTAAACAACTCCTTGAAGATGCGCCAACGTCAACGCGATTACCGGTGCGGCTCTGGATGGATTGGTTGCAAGCCTCTTTGGGCAATCCAAAAATGGAAGTCACAGTCGAGGTCGCAAAGCCCGGCATACATTGCATTAATCTTCTGGCCGGCGAGTGGTTGCCAGTGACGCATTTTTATTTTCTTGGTCTTAACGAAGAAGCTCTAAGAGAAATGCAAGTCCATGGCTTGACGAGCGCCGAAGTGGGCCAGCTAGAGAGAGACCTAGGAGTTACAGTTCCCGCCGCTGAACGGGGACATTTGGAGTTTGAAGCCCGCTGGCTTCTCGATGCTAGCGCTAAGTCCATGATTATGAGTTGCTCCGCGACGGATCCAGGTGGAGCTCCTATGACACCCTCGAGACTGTGGATGATGCAGAGCTCGAACCCAAGACAAGATTTGGCCGGAGTACGGGCGCCACAAATCACTCGTTGGGACGAAATCCAACGGGCGCCATTAAGTGTGATCGCGGAAGCGCGATGGTGGAACGAAGAGCGTGTGGCGAGAACTCTGCATTCCTTAAAACAAGACTTAGGATTAGAATCTTTGCCAACGTTCGCGGCAAATCTTCCCTTAAGTTTATCCGCCTCGTCACTTGAGAAGTACGCCAAGTGCCCATTTATTTTTACAGCTGAAAAACTCCTTCACCTAAAAGATCAAGTAGCGATTGATCTTGATTTGGATGCCTCAAGTCGCGGGTCTTTGATTCATGCAATGTTTGAACGGTTGACCGTAGAGCCTAGAAGGTGGGACTGGCGGGAAGAAGAAATTATTGAAATTATCGAGGCCGCAAGGGTCGAAATCAGATATCCGGATTTTGGCCTTTGGGATTCCATGCGTCCGCGTTTCGTGGAACTCGCGCTTAAATTTTTAGCCGCCGAAAAAGAGTGGCGCAATCAGTTTCCGGAAACAAAAACGCTGGGTCGGGAGATTCGGCTCAAAGGCCGCTGGCTTGCAGACGAGCGACGGCTAGTACGGGAAAACGAAGCGACTGAAAAGGGCTATCCCATCACGGGACAAATCGATCGCGTGGATGGCAATGAGAATAACCAATATGTCATTTTAGATTATAAGTCTTCAGCGCGAGACGTGACGGGGATCGACTATTGGGTGCGCGGCGACCATTTCCAATTGGCGCTTTACTCGCAGGCACTTGAAACAGGCTGCACGGAATTGGCGCCTGGTGAAGTGCGTGGCGCATTTTATTATGTGGCCAAGGACATGGAGCGAACGCGTGGCATGCATGTCACTGGTGAAAACAATCTATTGCCCGAGAAAGGGCGCCGCAATACGGCGGTCGATCGGGAAAAGCGCGATAAGGTTCTAGCGCTTTTAAATACGAGGATTGGTGATTTGGTATTTAAAATTCGCGACGGCGAATTCGCGCCGAATCCGAAGACGATCGAACTTTGCGAAAAATGCGCCTGGAGGAACCAATGTCGGGCCCCCCATCTGCAGTAACTCAAAAGTTAGGTCATGAAATCGTTCGCGCCGGTGCAGGCGCCGGAAAAACCACGACGTTGGTTCGCCGAGTAATAGACTTAATCGAACATTATCGGGGCGTTAATTCCGAGTGGCCGAAGCTTGTAGTGACCACATTCACACGAAAAGCCACGCAGGAGTTGCGCGAGCGTTTAACGGTCGAAGCTTGTGAAAGAGATAGTTTGGAGCTTCTGGACTACTGCCGTTCAAGAACCTTACTCCATATCTCGACGATTCATGGGGTGCTGGGTTTGTTTCTTCGCCGCTATGGTCATTTGATGGGAGTCGATCCTAGTTTTACTTTTTTAACTGACACTGGCGCCCGGCAACTGCGGCGACAGGCTTTGCGGCAAGTTTTAATGATGGACCGCAAGGGATCCACTCTTCTAGAGGTTTTTCCACTGGCGAAGCTTGAGAGTCTTCTCAGTCAGTACTCTGAGGCTTCTGTTTTATATCCAGCCATGCGACCGGCCACCGCGATAGAAATCATTGAGCAGCAGCGGACGCACCTGCAGCTCGAAGGCAGGCAGGCTGATGAGCTTGGCTCGCAGATTTTAGAGCTCGCCCAAGGTGATCAGTGGAGAGAGTATGGCGGATTTTTAAAAAAACTCAGCGCGGCTTTGAAGACGGCAAGTGACGAAGGCGGGTGGGAAGTCTTGATGAACGTGGTAGAGGATTGGCCCACAAAACCGCGCATGAGCAAAAAAGAGCCTGAGATTTCGGAAGAAATGGATAGCTGGGTCCGGGACATTAATGATCGCATTGGGAAGATGGTCGATGATCCGTCTTGGTCACCAGCGACGGCAGAAAAATTCGCGGAACTTGCGGAATTATTTGAGCCGTTGGCAAAAAAATACGACGAACGATTAATAGAAATTAAACTGCGGCAATCCTCCATCGAAATGTCGGACCTAGAGATTTTATCAGCGCGTTTGATCCGCCGTCATCCGGAAGTCGCTGGCATTTTCTCTGAAGATTGGGATCATTGGTTGGTCGATGAATTCCAAGACACAAGCCCTCTGCAGATTGAATTGCTGAAGCGGCTCATGGGCGAGCGGCCGCATTTTGTGGTGGGCGATCCGCAACAAAGTATTTATCTGTTCCGTGGCGCGCGAGTTGAAATTTTCTCTAAACACGAAGCCGAACTTAAAGAGCGTGGGGTTGAGCCACAGTTTCGGCTAAAGAACTATCGTTCTCGGCCAAGCTTACTTGTGTTCTTAAACGACTTTTTCTTAAGGCTTAGCCCTGAGTTCCAAGCGATGACACCAAAGTCCGAAGACTTCGAACCTGATACTGTGGTCGGAAGCTTTCATGGCGCTCCGGAGCCCGACAAACTCACCGGCCGCGCGATGGAGTACGAGGCGATTCGTGCCCATATCCAGGGATTGCTCTGGGAAAAGAATGCGGAGCTCTCGGATATTTGCATTTTAGCCCGCAAAAATGATCACTTGCTTGCGGTAGCTCAGCATTTGCGCCAAAAAGGAATTCCCACTCATGTGCACGCGACGCGCGGATATTTTGGTCGCCGTGAGATTCGCGACGCGTTGGCGATTTTAAAATTCCTGGTCCATCCGCATGACAATAAAAATGTGATTCAGCTTTTGCGCTCACCGTGGGCGCGTGTGCCTGACGATATATTAGTTAAGTGTTTGAAAAATGGCGGAGCGGGATTTTGGACGCAAATAAAAAACTGTGAATTGATCGATCATCCAGTGATCCAAGACCTCGAACGTCTACGAGCGGAGACTGGAAGTAATGGCTTTGCAAGAACCTGGGAGCGAGCGCTAGTTCAGCTTGGACTATTTGATTTTAGTAGCCATCATGATGCCACAGGACGCCGTGAGGCGAATCTATGGAAACTGCTCTCTGCTTTCGCGCAAGCTGAGCGGCAACCAGGATTTAAAGTTTTGGACTTCATCGCACAGTCGCAATCGGTTCTTGTCGACACGGAGTCCGCAGATGAAGGCGATGCGGTCACAGCCGTTGAGCCTAACGTAATAAATTTAATGACCATTCACGCTGCCAAGGGGCTCCAGCGGCGCCATGTGATTTTGCCCTATTGCGATGAGAGGCCCTCAGTAAAGAAGCAAATGGATTTTGCCGCCACCGAAGAGGAAGGCATTTGGTCGCTCGTCGTGCAAAGTGAAGACAGCGACAAGTGGTCGTATTCGCCGCACGCCAAGAAGTTAGCGGACCTTCGCCACCAAAGAGAATTAAAAGAACATGACCGCCTACTTTACGTGGCCCTCACGCGCGCGCAAGAGAGTTTGTTCATTTCCTGGTCTGGGGTGGGCAAACCCGAGTCATGGGTTGCGCGATGGAACTGGCCGGTCACAGATTCCGGCATAATCAAAAGAGATCGCTATTCCTACAAGGTTACTCACGGTGAGGTAATTGTAGAAAGCGATCATGCCCAAGTGAAAAGTGCACACAAGGTTCGCCAAAGTTGGGGCACTGGTGAAGCTCTCGCCGGTCGGCACTCCGGTACCGATGGTTTAATGTATTCCGTCGTGGATTTATTGGAAGCGGAAATGTCGAAAGACGGGCCAGGTGCATTTGTTCAACCTAACATTGTTGGCGGAGTTCAGCGCGCCGTCTTTGGGACCCAAGTGCATCGTTTACTCGAATTACTTCACGTGAATCCAAAAGCGGCTTGGCGAGAATTAGCGTTAAGCTGGTTTGGCGAACGCGCCCAAGAAGTCATCAAAGGTGTAGAGTGGGTTCAAGCACTTAAAGAGCCGCCAATGAAAAAACTTTTCGGCAGCGCTTTTGCTGAGTGGGGCTTTCAAGTGAAGACCGCCTCAGGAATTCTTGAGGGCCAGATAGACCTCTGGGGTGAGCTCGAGGGAAAAATATGGCTAGTAGACTATAAGTCCGGTGATCCCCGCTACGCTGAAAAAGCTTTTGCGCAGCTCGATGTTTACGCTTATGCTTTACGGCGTTTTGGTCACGATCGACCCATCCAATTGGCGGTGATTTATCCGTTCGAGATGGAAGTGAAGCAGCGAGCGGCGAGAACTAACGTAGAAATTGTTGAGCGTTTCCCGCAGTTGAAATTACCGTGAAGAAGCGAGGCTCCACAAGCAGTGGTTGCGCGGGCCACAAGACTACTTACGCGGCGGGAAAGTAAATTCTGTAGCGCCGAGCGAGCTCGTTAAATGAACTATTACTTCACTGCCTTCAACCGCCGTGGTCGGCAC
>JAYSTF010000002.1:0-6212 GCA_043720065.1 Pseudobdellovibrionaceae bacterium
ACAAGCGCCAAAATCTCGCTGGCCGATTCAATCGGCGTGGCTTTTACCAGCACTTTGTTATGGGAAGCGACATGATCTTCGGAATAGCGAGCGTCTAAACGAGGTTTGAAGACTTGGAGGCTCTGCCGCGCATACTCAGCCCGGTGCATTTGCTTGATGAGCTCCTCGGTTTTGCCGCTAAACATACAACCGACAATCACTTCCACCCAGCCCGGCCGAAAACGAAATTTTCCGAAATTGTCGGTCGCCATTGCAGCCCCCTTTGAAGTCGCGAATCTTCGAAGAGCCTACCGGTTCCGGTTTAAGACTGACAAGCATCTTCTAGCGTTGTAGCGTTCGCTATCAAACTTTTGCGAAGGAGCATTCCATATGGCCAAAAAGAAGGCAAAAAAAGCCACAAAGAAGACCACAAAAACCACCGCCAAGAAGGCTAAATCAACGACCAAAAAGTCGACGATGAAAGCCGCAGGCACGAAGAAAACCGCGACGAAAAAAGCCGCGCCGACAAAGAAGGCAGCGACTAAAAAAACTGCTACTAAAAAAGCGGCAACAACTGCGAAGACCGCGACCAGTAAAGCAGCAACTACAACTGTGAAAGCCGTAACAAAAAATATCGCTGGCACAATGGCTCAGACAGTCACTGTCGTTCGCGCCGTTCTTGGCAATCCTGTGCCGAATTTTGAAGTCGCCGGCACCGGTGGCCAGAAATTGACTTTGGAAGGTCTTAAGGGCCGCCAAGTCGTACTTTATTTCTATCCGAAAGATGCTACTCCCGGCTGCACAATCCAAGGGCACGAGTTCACGAAACTTCACAACGACTTTAAAGAGTTGGGCGTGGAAGTTTACGGCGTCTCTCGTGATTCCGTCGATTCTCATGAAAAGTTCAAAACCGACGAATGCTACAGCATCGATTTGCTAAGCGACGCCAAGGGCGAACTTTGCAACATGTTCGACGTCATGAAAGATAAAAACATGTACGGCAAAATGGTTAGCGGCATCGAGCGCTCAACCTTCCTGATCGACGCCGACGGCAATCTCGTCAAAGAATGGCGCGGCGTAAAGCCGGCAGGCCACGCCCAAGAAGTTCTTGAGTGGGTAAAAACACAAAACGCATAAATTTTTTTGCGGTGCCGAATCGCGGCACCGCATCTTTCCCGCACGCCCCGGGGCGCCCGGGCCGGATCATAAAGTGAAGAGCAAAGCGGTGAAGCCGGAAATTAAAAACGTAATTTTCGATTTGGGCGGGGTTCTGATTGATTGGAACCCCCGCCATCTCTATCGCGGCATTTTTAAAGACGAAAAAAAGATGGAGGAGTTTCTTTCTACCGTCTGCAATCGAGAGTGGAATGAAAAGCAAGATGAAGGCCGTAGTTTTGCCGACGGCATCGCAGAAATCTTGGGGAAATTCCCACATCATAAAAATGAAATCGAAATTTGGGACACGCGTTGGCACGAGATGATCAGTGGCGCGATCGAACCCACGGTCCGCGTGCTTGAGAAAATCAAGGTAACACGAAAGCACCGGTTATTCGGACTATCGAATTGGTCACGCGATAAATTTCACGTCGCCGAAGACAGCTTCCCGTTTATAAAATGGTTCGAATATATCGCGGTCTCTGGGCGAGTGGGCTTCATGAAACCAGACCCCAGAATCTATCACCACCTTTTGGAGGTCGGCGGCATTCAAGCCTCCGAGTCGGTATTCATCGACGATGTTCGCAAAAACATCGACGCGGCGGCCGCGCTCGGCTTTCAAACAATTCACTTTGTTTCTAGCAACCAATTGGAACAAGATCTAAAATCCTTGAGGGTTCTCTAAATCAGCGGGTGGTTTTTTGGATTCGAAAAAAGTCGTCATTCGAAATACGAAAAAGTATGGCCACGGAGTATTTGCCCGCGAAAGAATTCGCAAAGGCACAGTCATAGCAGCCTTCGACGGCTCCATTTTGGACGATGACTTCGACGGCTGGAACAAGGATTTAAATAATCACGCCATTCAATTCGCCAAAAACAAATGGCGAGATTCAAAAGGCATCGCAAGATTAATCAACCACTCCTGCGATCCCAACTGCGGCATCAAAAACTATTTCAAAATCGTCGCCATGCGCACCATCGAAAAAGGCGAACAAATCACCTGGGACTACGAAATGACCGAAAAAAGCTGGTGGTGGAGTTTGAAATGCCGCTGCGGCTCTCCGATCTGCCGCAAACGCATCGGCAACTACGCGCGACTTCCTTTGTCGATCCGGCGAAAGTATAAGGGCTACATTTCAGAATGGCTTTTGAAAAAGTAGAGCCTCATCCCGCCACGCAAGTACGAACCGCCCGGGGGCGGGTCTATGATCTCATTTCCTTAATATAGTATGCGAACTTTGCTCCTCGACACTTCCGTTTTTTTCCAGCGGATCTCAATTGCGCGGTATCCTTCCCTCCGTGAGATTGCCTTTCTCACGGCCATCGTGGCCGCGAGACGATTTCCCCACCGATCAAATTTAAATCGAATTTTGGGATAATGGTCTGCTCGCCCGGACGGCGAGCAGAAAGGCCCTCGCAAGGACGGAAATGTTTTGCGCCTGCGAGATCAGCAGTAAAATACGAGAGCGCAAAAGATAAGGGTTGAATGAGCGGGAATCTAAAATTTTGAGAATTTTGACCCGCCCCGGGGCGGGTCATCTAAACTAATTTTACGACAGCGACCGCGACACCAATAGCTATGGAGATAATAGTTCCTAGTTTGATGGTCATTCTTTGTTCGGATTGAACGATGTCATTTTTAAGTTGAACAACGTCATTCCTCAAAAGAACCAAATCATGCTTAATCGCATTTTCCAAGTCTTTGAGATTTTGCTGAGTCGCCAAGTTGGATTCCATAACCTCGCTCAAAATCTGTAAATGGGCCTCCGCATGGTCGCGCGAGACGCCAGCCTTCTCTAACTGTTTAGCATATTTTAGTGAGTTAAACATCTTTGCACCGCCTTCTTTTGTTGGGAGTGCAAATCTAAGGAACTCGGCGGAAGCCGTTTTAACTTGAGAATAGAGGGAGCCCGTCCGCGGGCGCGGACGACCCGCCCCAGGGCGGGCGAGTTGGACGTCAGAACAATCCAACTTGGCTAATAATGTCACCGGTTCTTGGCGCCGCACGCAGTGCTCGCAATTGCTGGAAGACGACCATCGATCGATCGCGTTATCCCATGACGCACGTGACTGATGGTCCTCTTCCGGCAAAAGAGAGGGGGCAGAATGATCAGGCGCACCGCTATAAGATTTTGCGCGAATAACAATCTAGATTTTCCAAGGTATTTAGTGCCGAGCGCAAGCTGGCGCTTGCGGGATTACCTGCCGGTGATAACTAGAATTAAATCACTTTGGCCTTCGACGAAGTCCAGGGAATTTAGAACGCTTAAAGGGGAGCCGGTGAGAAGGCCTGCGATGCTTTCTGGGGGAGTTTTGCGAGTGAAGGATCCAACCATGACGACGGCGCCGGCGCCAGGGAGTGCGGCCATCGTGTTTACACTGTTTGCGATTTCTGTTGAGGCGTCGAGCTTCAACTGAATTTGACCGGTCACTTCAATGTCTAAGCTCCCAGCATCAGATTTGACGACGGAGAAATCGAAAAACATTCCCTGATGGGCTTCTGCTGGGCCAGATGGAAAATGCAGTGAAGCGTTCGATGAAGGTTGAGTCGCCATCGAGCGTTGACCTGGTAGGCGACGTGCACTTCCGAGGGCCGCAGTTAATTTTTCCTTTGTCGCAAATTGCAAGATGCGCCAGCCGCCTTGATCGCCTAAAGATTTGCCTTCAGCCGCGGCGGGCTGCCACGTTTCGCGCGCAATTTCATAAAACGAAAGATCCACCTGAGTCGGCATTTTAACCACAGGCGGCACAACCGGCGAACTAGCCGCAGTGCTCGCACCAGCCGCCCCGGCGGCGGCGCCAGCAGGTGTGCTTTCTGTGGCAGCCACTTCTGCTGGCAAGACAGCGGTCCTTTGGACATTTGCCTGCGGAGCTGGCAGGTCAGGCTGCGCCGATGGCACTTGAGGCGTCCCGGGCATCGCTCCGCCGGCAACAGGCGCAGACTGCTCAACGACAGTACGGTCAACTGGGGCAATCTTTGATTGCTTTAAAAACCAGCCGACAAAAACGAGGAATAAGACGCCAAGGCCAAGATAAAGCGCAGGATTGCTCAGCAATCGTTGGCTTAAGGGCTTTGGTTTCGCCTGATAGGTGGCGACATTGAGCCCGCAGTTCGCGCAAAACCGGTCTTGCGGTTGGACAAATGCGCAGCGGGGGCACTCCATCATCATGGTCAAAGGTTAGCACGGCCCGTCAAAAGGTCAAAGATTTTGGTCTATTAGTGTTATCATGCCGGGCATGCTTCACACGCCCGTGCTCCTGCAAGAAATCCTTGGTTTCGTTCGTCAAAGCGAGCGGCCCGTTAAATTTGGTTTAGATGTGACTTTTGGTCGAGGCGGACACACGCGAGCCTTTCTCGAGGAGTTTAACGATCTGAAAATGACGGCAGTCGATCGCGACCTCGAGGCGCTGGAATACGCGAACGCGGAATTCAAAAGCTGGATTGATCAATCTCGATTACATTTGCATCACGGCAATTTTCACGTGCAAGTGCCGATGCCCGAGGCACAAGAGGGCTGGGACATCATCCTCGCCGATTTAGGTGTGAGCTCGCCTCAACTTGATCGTCCTGAGAGGGGATTTAGCTTTTATCACGAAGGTCCGCTCGACATGCGTATGGACCAATCACAAACATTTACAGCGGCCGATATCGTCAACACCTGGCCCTCTGACGACTTAGTTCAACTTTTTAGGGACCTCGGTGAGATTCGGCGGCCCCACCGCGTAGTCCAGCGGATTACGGAGTTTAGAAAAGAAAAACCGTTCTCAACCACCAAAGAACTAGCAGAACTCATTGAGCGCGCTGAAGGGTGGCGAAAAAAAGGCCATCATCCGGCCACGCAGTTTTTTCTAGCCTTACGTCTAGAGGTGAATCAAGAACTTGCGGACCTAAGACTAGCCGCTGAAAAGTTAATAAATTCTTTAGCCCCGCAAGGTCGGTTGCTGATCATTACTTTCCACTCTCTCGAAGACCGCATTATCAAGTATGCTTTTAAAGAGAGCACAATGGGGCGCCCAGTGAATAAAAAGGTGGTCGTCCCAGAGCGCAAAGAGTGTGTCGACAATCCGAGATCGCGCAGCGCGAAGCTTCGGGTATTTCAGCGAGGTTAACAACGTGAAGCCATTTTTCAGTGTAACGGTGATCATTGTGACTTTGTTCACCATGGCCTTTATGAAGATGGAAGTTCGTCGGCTCGGTTACACAGTTTTAAAAGAATCCCGTCGCGCCAAAATTATTAAAGACGATCAAAGATTGAAGGCGATGGAATATGCGCGAGTGATAAGACCCGATCACATTCGCCGCTATGCCATTTCGAAGTTGACGTTGAATGAAGCGCGCGGGGGCCAAATCATTCAGCTCGTTGGCCAACGTATCGCGGTTCCGCAATAACAGGTGCAAATGAAATCGCGCTTACTGATTGTGTTCATGGGTTTGATCTTTCTCTGGACGTTGATGATCCTGAGAGGGGCCTATTTACAAATCATTCCAAACCAAAGATTGGCGTCATTGCAAAAGCGCCAGTTCGCGACGACCGTGGAAGTAACTGGCCGCCGCGGTCTCATCGTTGACCGGCAGGGGAGAGAGCTCGCTGCCAGTGTCGCCGCACAAAGCTTATTCGCGGATCCGGCAATTATCGATCAGCCCAGAGCCACGGCAAGACGTCTCGCAAAACTTTTAAGAATGTCGCGCACGGAACTCACCGCGAAACTAAAACAAAAAGACCGCAGGTTCATATGGCTTAAGCGCCAAATCACGGATGTGGAAGCGGCCACCATCGCCAAATGGGAAGTGCGCGGTCTTGGACTTGTGGAAGAGCCACGGCGGGTTTATCCAAACAACGATCTGCTCGCGCAAACCATCGGCTTTGTCGGTCGCGAAGGTGAAGGGCTTGAAGGCATCGAGCAAAAGTACAACACCCTTTTGCGCGGCGAAAAGCGCAAAGTAATTCTTCCCCGCGATGCGCGCGGTAGACCCCTGCTACCAGAGGGCGGATTGCTTACGAATGTCACCGATGGCGCTCGCATTGAACTAACAATTGATAGCGAACTTCAATTCATCGTCGAGAAAGAATTAGCGG
>JAYSTF010000011.1:0-48249 GCA_043720065.1 Pseudobdellovibrionaceae bacterium
TGTTCTGCATCGTAAACGGCGCGAGCTTCAGCCAATGTCCACGCGCCAGCAATGGCGTGGTTAGCCGTGTTGCGCTTAACTACGAAAACCTTGCGGCAACCTGTCGCGTGTCCCCACATTTCCCAGTGCCAACCTTTAGGGTTTTTTTTCATGAATAAATAATCGCCCCAAGCTTCGTCAGACTCGGCTTCTGGCGCGGCAGGGCGGGCGATAAAGGCTTCACCTTCATAGTGAAACTCCTCTTCTTCGCGCGCTTCTTGGCAATGTGGGCATTTAATAACAAACATTAATTTATCTTTCTATCTATAGTTTAGAGACTGTATTTAAAGCGCTGATTTTTGAGCACTCACATTACAAGTCCCTTCCCCCTAGCAGGGGGAAGGCTAGGATGGGGGTATGCACTTTAAATACCACTAGCGGCGGTTCGCCACGTGTGCACCCCCACCCTAGCCCTCCCCCTTGAAGGGGGAAGGAATGCTTAAATAACTCCTCCCCCTTAAAAGGGGAGGGAGCTAATTCTGTCTAGTGTGCGACCCCAGCCGCGCCGTGCTCATCTATCAAATGCCCAGTATGGAAGCGATCCAGCGCGAAGGCTGAACCCTTTAAGCGTCGGCTTACGCCAGCTGACGTACATCTGCGGCGCCGCAACGTAAGCTTGTTCGGTGCCATCGACTGACGCCAGACCGATAACGTCGACAGCGGATTCCCATTTGGAGTTTTCGTCGCCAGATTTAAATACCAAATCGACGCCGAGAGAGGAGTAAGAATCACTCTGGATTTGGTTTTGGGTTTTGCTCAAATACTGACTTTGGAGAAGACGTAGTTCGACATCCGCCGCAGCATTTGCGAACGCAGTAAATAGAATGACTGTAGCGTAAAAAGCACAGCCCAAAAATCTCAAGCGTCGTAGCCTCCATTTGGGGAGATTTGAGTCGAGCGCGGAGTCTAAAGGGTGCAAAGGTGGTTCCACAATGAGATGGGCCTCAGTCGAAGCCTTTACAGGTGCTGTCGTGAAGTTTTTACATGGTTTTTTAGCGGCGGTTATTGAGTTCAGCTAAGATTTGAACAACGCGCTGTCTGTCTACATCATACTGCCATTCATCGCGCCGCCAGCGCCAATTTAGGAATTTAAGCATTCCTCCAAAAGTCGACTGCGGCGGACTACCGTAATTGAACAAATATGTGAACAAAGCGCGTAAATCCGAGTCGCCCATATTCGCACCGAATGAATTTTGCACGATCTCATCAAGCGACCGTTTGAAAACGGGGAAAGCTTCCAGCGTTTCGTCGACATTTATTGTTTCACTCCCGTCATGATCATATTTGGCAAAAAAGGTTTCTATGTATTGCAGAAGTACCATGAGCTCCACCACTTCACCTTGAGTAAAGGGATCGTCACCGGCATCGACCCGTGTTGTCTGCTCCAGGTGATGCAAGTACTGCATCCACTTGCCCGGCTCTTTGCCAAGGAATTGCAACGTTAGCGGCAAATGACCTAAGAGCTGTTCCCGACGATCGTAGAGTTCAGTTCTAACGCACGCTGGGGAATATCTTTTTGATGGGCCTGCGAAAGCGCACTTCCCATTAAAATTCGATTTTAGCTCTGAAGCAGCGGCAAGGCCAGAGATCGCGTACGAGAGATACTGTACAGCTTCATTAAATTCTAAATGGTCATTGCCATTGGAAGACGGCATGAAGAGGTTGGCCTCCATGAATATCTTGCTGGCGGTTTTTTCCGCTTCGCCGACATCAAACAATCCTAGTTTTTCGGCGACTTTGTTCCAGTCAATCGCGAGCACTTTGAACTGCTCGATTGTTAAACCGCTGGCGCCGTCCGGACCGATTTGATCTGAGTAGCCTCGCATTAATGCTCTGATGAGGGCGCGCTGCCAATTAAGGGTCGTCAAACTCCGGCGGTCGTATTTACCTTGATAAACTCTGTTGGAAAATTCCAAGCGACCTTTGTTATCCCGAATTAGTGGCCACGGCGTATCCAACAGCAGAGAAAGTTCAGCCGCGCCGCCTCTGATCGCCGGAGCTTGCGTTGAGAGATACTGGCTCACATAAAACTGCGCCTCGATCCAGCGGTCGACTTCAGAACGCAAAACACTGATGTCGTCCCGATCAATCCCCGCTCCCACTCCACCAGGAGCGGAAAGAATTTTTTCGCCTAAGCGACGAACGATCGTATTCACGGTTGCGGCATTTAAGTCCATTGGAAGAATGCCGATGTTTTCGATAGTTCCAACTAGTCTATCGATATCGCTATAATTGAACCTTTCCGCCGGTTGAGATTTTAATCCCAATTCAATTTGCGCAAAAACTTCTTGTACCGTTTGGTTCAGGACGACGAGACCCTGACCCTCGCCCCAACCATCTTTTTGGAAGTAGAAGCGGTAATTCATTGTCCACGTTAACGTCGCTGTAGCCGAATCCAAAATTCTCGCCCAATCCCCAGTTCGAATTAAATCGTTGGGGGGCGCAATCAACAGACCTTTCAATTCACTAAGGAGCGGCAGATATTTTTTTGCCGCCGCGAAATTAAAACCCGGCTCCTTTTTTTGAATGAAACCTTCGAACGCGATAAGGAGATTTTTAGCTCTGGTAAAGGAGTAGGTGTTGCCGCCTTCGGAAATGAGTTTTCCCAACTCTTTGCCATTGTCCTTAAGTGCAATGACAGCGTTTCGCACTTGATCTTCTGAGAGGCCTGAATCTTTAGGCGACTTTGCTAAGCCTCTGCTAAATATCGACATATGGGGATTCAAATCCAACGTAATTGCCTTAAAGCGCTCGATCACCCTTCGGGTTTTTACAAATAAATCGTGGTAGGTTATGTTCTCCGCCGTACCGCCAATGATGAGCTTTTTAACTTCCATCAGTTCCCGAATAAGATCTTGGTCGTCGTCAAGCCCACGATTATCAAGAAAAAACCGATCGAGAAAATCAGCCAATTCTTTGGGCGTATAGTTTTCAGCCTCTTTCCCGCGCACATACCGAACGAATTTTACCACCGCGGTATCGAGACAGTTCCAAAACGCGGCTAATTCAGAGTTCGGCAGATTGCCTTGCACAAATCGCGTGAGCACAGATTCTGCATTGGCCAGGCACTGAAGTTTTCCACCATCAAGCGTGACTTCGGGAATCGAAGAAAACTTTTCGTTTTCGCCAGCACATCCGAGCACGAGAGCCAGGCTCAAACCAATGAGCAAAAAACGTCTAAAAGACATACTCTACTCCTAAAGACACGCGATCATTGGCGCGAAACGTCGAAATAAAGCCATCACTCACCCGCCCGGATTGGTCTGTCAGACCGATAAAGTCAGCATTAAGGTTTGCCGACCAGTACTTGCTCATCCGCTGGCGAAAGTTTGTCGAAAACACGAGCCCACGCTGCGCGAAATCGTAAATGAATGATGATGTCATAAAAGTCAGCCATCGCCGACTTAGCCAAGGAGTGCCGTGTCTAAATCCTAACTGCACAGCATCCGTGAACATGTAGCGCGAATCGAAGAAGGATTTCTTGCCAACGATTTCCCCACCGTCTGGAGCCTCCCCACCTTGAATGTTCAAATAAGATGCGAAGACGTGACTCGCATACTCCCCTTCTCCTCGAACATCGTAGCCGAGGTATGCGGATGCGATGTGAGCCTTGTCCACTTCCTGCGTGGTCCACTCCTCTGGAGGATTGTCACGAATCGGGCGATCGAGCGTGTAAGACGCCCACGCGCTCAAGCCATTTTCGTTTTGCACGCCGAAATCAGTGGTCACCACTTGATGGTAAACAACCCGCGGTTGCACGACCACGGTCGCATAATTGGGAGCCTGGAGATGAAGTTTTATTGGTGCACCAACTAGAATTTGGTTCATTGGTTTATAGGCGGCGCTAAGTCTTAAGAACCTCGTCTCCCGCGGGCGAAATTCAATTTGCGCCCCAGCCGTACCCTGAAAGATAACCTCTTCCACAGGAGGTTTGTTGATGTCGTAATAAACTGCCGTGAGATTGTCTTTCAAATTCACATAGCGGGTCGGCGGCGTAAACCAAGGGTTTTTTGAGACGAAGCTTCTGTCTTCAACCTCAAAGTCGGCACCCATTTCCGGAATATATATAGGAGAAGCGAGCGCCATGAACTTGATCTTAGAACTGCTGGTCTGGAAAAATGCACCGGTTAATCCTGCGGTCTCACGGGTTAGACGATCATCCATGAATCGCGGCTGCCAGGTGCCAAGCCGCCAAAGCTCGTCGGCCTGACTCCAAAGTTTTCGCTGGCGACCTAAACTCAGCTCGGCCCTCTCGCTTCGCCACCCTACCGCGGCCTCAAATGGCTTAATATAATGATGGTCTTCTTCGGCATGATAATCGTTTCGAACGTTGGCCATTGCGAAGAGCTTTCGTGCCCTGGCCTCTCCCGCCCAACCCAAACGCCATGAAGTCATTGAAGCTGTGGCACCGTCGCGGTAATAGGCCTCGCTCGCACGAAAGTACTGCGAGTTTTCTAGCTGCAACGAACCTTGATTGGTCCCTTGGGCAAGGCAAATAGACGTGTTGGCGGCGACGCTTAAGATCAGCAAAAGCATTGCGCCGGCCGGGATATTCAGCACCATTGAAAGTGTCATATACGAATTTATCGGAGGTCGCATAGCGCCGATTTATAGACGCAAGGCGTAACTAGGCTCTGTCACGACTTAAGGGAAGGCGTGTCGATCCATTCCTGCACATGACTCAGGACCCAGGTCGGGTCGTCCAGAGTCAATTCATGGCCACCCCAAGGGTGAAAATGCACCTCTGCCTTAAGAGCTTCACCAAGCTTTTTGGAGCAAGAAGGGTCGACTATGCTATCGCCCATACCCGCGAGGCATAAAATTTTTGGACGAACCTTTTTAAACCTTGGCAGCGAAAAACGGTTTGCCGCCCATAAATAGCGCAAAAAGGTGGACCGGCTTACCGATCGCTCTTTGGCGATTTTTATCCACAACTGAAGCACTTCATTTTGTCGATCGGCAGTTCGGCTCACTAACCGAAGTATTTTTTCTTCTCTTTCGCGTTCGGATTTAAGCGCGAAAACTTCGCTGAGCGTTCGCACAGCCCCGCCTTGAAGCCTATGATGCCAAGGAGTTTCATCTTTCACGCTCGAGTTAACGAGCACAAGATGACTTATGCTCGAGGGGTATTTGGCAGCCCACTCAAGTGCCACCATGCCCCCAAACGAAAGTCCAAAAACTCCGACCGGCCCTTTAGAATTTAATTTATTGTTCAAGTACTCTGCAATGCCTTGGGTTGAAAGGGGTACGGAATCTTTCGCTGCATCGCCGACTCCCGGCAAATCGAGAAGATGAATCTCTCTTTCCCGGAACGCGGCTTTGAATTGCTCGGTGAATGGACCCCAATGACGCGCTTCCCGTCCCAACCCACGCAATAAAACCCAAGTTTTTGGTTCAGTCATAAACTAATCCCACCCGCTCGAAAGAGTTTACTGATTTCTTGTTTAAACTCCAGCTGAACTGACGCATATTGAGCGTCTTTGGCACAAAATGAAGGGGAAAGCTTATGTCCGACACCTTAATTCCCGTGAAGCCGGAATGGAAACGCCAGGCCTGGATCAATGCCGAGGAGTATCAACGGCTTTACGATTGGTCGATTGCCGATCCCGCCGCATTTTGGGCCGAGCAAGCTAACCGGTTGAACTGGAACAAACGTTGGTCCAATGTGAAAAACACTTCGTTTGAGCATCCTATTAACATTCGCTGGTTCGAAGGTGCCGAACTCAATGTCAGCGAAAACTGCGTTGACCGCCACGCCGCAAAACACCCAAATCGAGTGGCTATTATCTGGGAACCTGAAAATACGGGAGAGGAAACTCTTCGCATTACTTATGCGGAACTACTTGAACGGGTCGCAAAATTCGCCAATGGGCTCAAATCTCTTGGAGTAAAAAAAGGCGACCGCGTTACGATTTATTTGCCAATGATTCCTGAAGCCGCCGTGGCGATGCTGGCTTGTGCTCGCATCGGTGCTGTTCACTCCGTGGTGTTTGGAGGTTTTGCGCCCGATGCATTAGCAAGTCGCATGAACGATGGTTTGACTAACGTCCTCATCACGGCCGATGAGGGAATTCGGGGCGGAAAGACCGTTCCGCTGAAAGCGAATGTCGATTTAGCGGCCGCAAAAGTAGCCACATTAAAACATGTCGTCGTCGTAAATCGAACCGGCGCGAAGGTAGATTGGCACGAGGGCCGCGACGTTTGGTGGCACGATCTCGTCGAAAAACAGTCGAGCGCATGTCCGCCTGAATCCATGGGTGCGGAAGATCCGCTGTTTTTGCTTTACACTTCCGGTTCTACGAATAAACCAAAAGGTGTTCTTCACACGACGGCTGGCTATTTGCTGTATGCGTCGCTCACCCACCAGATGGTGTTTGACTATAAAGAGGGCGAAATTTATTGGTGTGCGGCCGATGTCGGTTGGGTCACAGGGCATAGTTATATGATCTATGGCCCGTTATCGAATGGCGCGACTACGGTTCTTTACGAAGGGCTTCCCACCTACCCTGATGCCTCAAGGCTTTGGCAGATTGTCGATAAATTAAAAGTAAACATCCTTTACACTGCACCAACTCTTATTCGCTCGCTCATTCAACAAGGTGAGAAGTACGTCAACACTACCGAGCGAAGCAGCTTAAGGATCCTAGGCTCCGTCGGAGAGCCCATCAATCCTGAAGCTTGGCTTTGGTATTTTAAAACCCCTGGGGGCAGCCGCTGCCCGATTGTCGACACTTATTGGCAGACGGAAACGGGCGGCATCATTATTTCCCCACTGCCAGGGGCCACCGACTTAAAACCCGGCTCTGCCACACTGCCGTTTTTTGGAATTAAACCTGTTTTGTTGACTGAAAAGGGCGAAATTATCCCGGGCGCGGGAAAAGGCGTATTGGCTATTGCAGACTCTTGGCCGGGGCAAATGAGAACTGTTTATGGTGACCACGAAAGGTTTTTCCAAACCTATTTTTCGCAATACCCGGGATATTATTTTACGGGCGATGGCGCTCGCCGGGACGATGACGGTTACTACTGGATCTCTGGCCGGGTTGATGACGTTATCAATATCTCAGGGCATCGCCTCGGAACGGCCGAAGTTGAAAGCGCTTTGGTTTTACACCCGCAGGTCGCTGAAGCAGCTGCTGTAGGCTATCCGCACGAACTTAAAGGTCAGGGACTCTACTGCTTCGTCACTTTAAAGTCCGGAGTCAGTGATAGCGACAAACTCCGCGAGGAGCTTATACAGCATGTTCGAAAGGAGATCGGCCCTTTCGCCAAGCCAGATCTTCTACAATTTGCACCGGGCTTGCCAAAGACCAGAAGTGGTAAAATTATGCGGCGGATACTCCGAAAGATCGCCGAAAACAATTTTTCTGATCTTGGTGATATTTCAACTTTAGCTGACCCATCCGTCGTCAAAAATCTGATTGAACATCGGCGCAACCAGTAGGGTTCGCTGACGCTGTATAGATTTAGTCAACGCACTGACGCCCAAAACTCCGCTCCAGCCAAGCGTTTGGCGACTTTTATTTCACTTGGGGTGTTGCAATCCGTAGACGATTCGTGCTCAAATTCTAGGCATGAGAGATTCGTCAAGGGATGATGATTTCTTGCCACAAAAGCTCGCACTTCGACGCAAGTTTTCTATAGAGTTTAAGTCGTTGATTTCATCAGCAATTCCGATCAACTTGAGCCCCCTTAAAAGGGGCGGTAAAAAGATTTGGTCTTTGGGATATTGACGGAGAGAAAAAAGCCGCGATAGCGTCAGATGTAGCGAGAAGCAGTTCAAGGAAGGCTGCTAAAAGGAACCGGGCGTACATGGAGTTGGTACGAACCTAACTCGCTTTAGCCCGCGACATTAGAAGACTGAAAGCTTTGACCAAGCAAGAGGGGATGTTGGTCAAAGACTTAAAGGCGAAGGACACACCGGTCTAGAGGCCTTTTATTCCCCTGAAAAAAAACATTTTGGTCCAAGTGGAGGCCCAACAGATGAATTTGCAGCACGAGCCAGGTGACCTTGAGCAACCAGCACCTACGCCCGCCACTGAACCGGCTAGACAACCTCAAGCCGAAACCGATGGCCCTAAAATCATGCGCGTTAAGAAGCGCGATGGCTCATATGAACCAGTGAACGTAAACAAGATCGTCAACGTCGCGCTCGCTTGCTCGACGGGCCTGAATGATATTGATCCTATGCGTGTCGCCACGAAAGCAATCAGTGGCCTTTATGATGGTGCAACAACGAAGGAGCTTGATCAACTCTGTATTCAGACAGCAGCTCTCCTGATTGGCGAAGAACCGCAATATTCCCGTCTCGCCTCTCGTTTGCTCGCACGCTTTATTGAAGAAGAAGTTCATAGCCTGAATATTCGAAATTTTTATGAATCCGTTCAGCGCGGCTTTCAAGCTGGCCTAATTTCAAAAGAGAAATTTGATTTCGTACGCGAACATAAAGAAGCGCTGAATATCATTATTGATGGACCACGGACGCAGAAGTTCGAGTACTTCGGACTTCGCACAGTTTATGATCGTTATCTTTTGAAAGATCCTAAGTCCCGTCTGGTGATTGAAACTCCTCAGTTCTTCTTTCTCCGCGTTGCTTGCGGTCTAGCGAAGTCGTTCCAGGAAGCTAAAGAGTTTTATGAATTGATTTCGACCCTCGACTATATGCCAAGCTCGCCTACTCTATTCAACTCAGCGACAGAGCGTTCGCAATTATCATCCTGTTACCTACTTGATTCGCCACTCGATGACCTAAATTCTATCTATGATAAATATAAAGATATCGCGCTACTTTCTAAATTCGCCGGCGGAATCGGCGTTTCGTTTTCTCGAGTTAGAAGTCGTGGGTCACTTATTAAAGGAACAAACGGCCACTCAAACGGCCTGCTTCCCTGGCTTAAGACTTTAGATTCTTCTGTCGCCGCCGTAAACCAGGGTGGACGCCGTAAAGGTGCTGCTTGTGTTTACTTAGAGTCTTGGCATGCAGATATCGAAGAGTTCCTTCACATGCGCGACAACACTGGCTCTGAAGAGAGCCGCGCGTTTAACTTGAACTTAGCTAATTGGGTTCCTGATCTTTTCATGAAGCGCGTGGAAGAGGACGGCGCTTGGTCGCTCTTTGATCCAAAGATCGTGCCTGAGTTCGTTGATCTTTACGGCAAGGAATTCGAAGACGCGTATGTCGCAGCTGAGGAAAAAAAACTTTTCGCCCGCCAGATTAAAGCTCGCGACCTCTACGGCCGAATGATGAAGACGCTGGCTGAAACCGGCAATGGCTGGATGACTTGGAAAGACGCCAGCAATACGAAGAGCAACCAGACGGGCAAAAACGGCAACGTGATTCACTTGTCGAATCTCTGTACCGAAATTTTGGAGGTCACATCCAATAGTGAGACCGCGGTTTGTAACTTAGGCTCGGTCAATTTGGGCAATCATATCGTTGATGGCCAATTTGATTTCACGAAGCTGGCGCAAACTGTTCAGGTCGCGGTTCGTTATCTGGACCGAGTGATCGATATTAATTTTTATCCAACTCCAACTGCGGCGTCTTCAAATGCAAAATGGCGCCCGGTAGGCCTTGGCGTAATGGGACTTCAAGACGCGTACTTTAAGCTGCGCCTGCCTTTCGATAGCAAAGAGGCTTTAAAACTTTCTTCCAAAATTCAGGAGGAAATTTACTACAACGCTCTTCTCACCTCCTGCGCGATGGCAGAAAAGGCTGGACCACACCCGAATTTCGCGGAAACCCGTGCGGCCGAAGGCGTTCTCCAGTTTGACCACTGGGGAGTCGTGCCCGAGGACATGGAACGCTGGGAAAAGCTGCGCCGCAAGATTAAAAAGATTGGGCTGCGCAACTCACTTATGATTGCGATTGCACCGACCGCAACCATAGCTTCGATCGTAGGTGCGTATGAGGCGACAGAGCCTCAGCTATCAAATCTTTTTAAGCGCGAAACTTTGAGCGGCGAGTTTATCCAGATTAATCGCTACTTGGTGGAAGAGCTTAAACGCGCCAAACTTTGGAACGACGACATCCGAAGTAAAATTAAAAATGCCGAAGGTTCGATCTTGTCGATCCCGGAAATTCCGGAAGACATTCGCGCCATCTACCGAACTGTTTGGGAAGTCCCGCAAAAAGCCTTGATTGATCACGCGGCAGCACGCGGAGCGTTTATTGATCAAAGCCAAAGCTTGAATCTCTTTATCGAGAGCCCAACTATTGGTAAGCTTTCCAGTATGTATATGTACGCATGGAAGTCGGGCGTGAAAACGACCTACTACTTACGTTCTCGTCCAGCGACTAAAATTGCTAAGGTGACTTCCAACGCGACGGCTCTGCCGACGAAGACATTCACCGACGACGAAGCGCTGGCCTGTTCATTAGAGAACCCAGAATTGTGCGAAGCTTGTCAATAGGAGGACAACAGCAATGATATTGGACCCAGGTTTTAATCTGACTCTTCGACCGATGAAGTACCCGGTTTTTTATGACATGTATAAAAACGCGATCAAGAATACGTGGACCGTTGAAGAAGTGGATTTTAGCTCCGATATTGTCGACTTAAATACAAAGATGACCTCGGCTGAGCGCTTTTTGATCAGCCGGCTGGTGGCGTTCTTCGCAACTGGGGATTCTATAGTTGGCAATAATTTGGTCTTGAATCTGTACAAGCACGTCAATTCTCCCGAGGCTCGCCTTTACTTATCGCGCC
This sequence comes from Pseudobdellovibrionaceae bacterium, assembly GCA_043720065.1. Lineage (GTDB taxonomy): Bacteria > Bdellovibrionota > Bdellovibrionia > Bdellovibrionales > UBA1609 > JAIBAM01. The sequence goes on from JAYSTF010000011.1 coordinate 10,749, forward strand.
AGCTTTATGAAGAGGCACTGCACGTTCAATTTTATCTGACTCTACTCGACACTTATATTCCTGATTTAAAGGAGCGCGAAAAAGCGTTCTCCGCGATCAATAACGTCCCTGCCATTCAAAGAAAAGCTCAGTTCAGTTTCAAGTGGATGGACTCCATTAACCATTTGAATCAGCTCAACACCATCGAGGATCGCCGTAAGTTCTTGATGAATTTGATCTGCTTTGCCGGAACCATTGAGGGTTTATTTTTCTTTGGAGCTTTTGCTTACGTATACTTCTTACGATCAAAAGGCTTGCTCAGTGGGCTTGCCACGGGCACCAACTGGGTTTTCCGCGATGAAAGTGCTCATATCGATTTCGCCTACAAAGTGATCGAAACCGCTCTTGAAGAGCAGCCGGAACTTTTCGACGCCCGCATGCGCGATATGGTCGTAGCTATGTTTAAAGACGCGATCGAATGCGAAATGGTCTTTGCAAAAGACATTCTTGATCACGGAGTTGCCGGGCTAAGCGCTAAAGACATGCGCACCTACTTAGAATTTGTAACTGACCAGCGCTTAGAGCGTCTAGGTTTGCCGGCTGAGTTCGGAGTCCGAAATCCATTTGATTTTATGCAACTCCAGGACACTCAGGAGCTTGCAAACTTCTTCGAGCGCCGCGTGTCCGCCTACCAACACGGCATCACGGGCGACGTCACCTTCGACGAACACTTTTAAATAACGCCCGCATACTAAATGCGGGCTTTTTTATTTATATCCCAGCCACCCATGGGCTTTGCGTCTCGGCGCATCGCCCAAAAGAGATAACCAAAGACCAAAAGAAGCATCCCTATACTTAGCCACTGCCCGCGCGTCAGGCCCCAGAGCTGAAGCCCGATATGAGCGTCGGGCATGCGGAATTGCTCACCTATGAATCGAGCCACGGCGTAGAAAATTCCAAACCATGCCGACACCACGCCGGCTTTTCGCGGCTTTAACCAAATTATATTTAGTAGAATGAAAACTAAAAGGCCCTCAAGTAGACTTTGAATAAGTTGCGACGGATATCGCGGTGTTAAAAAAGGTGCAAGTGCCTCGATGACTTGAGTTTGGCCCGTTTGCGTCGCCAAGATGAGCTTTTCAATCACTTCATTAACAAGATTCCAAGACTGTCCGTCTGTTCGATAATGACTAACCCAGTTTTTCCAGCTGTCCGCCGTAAGCTTCACGATCTCGCCTTTGGCAGTCGTGATTTCGCCGAGCTTCTCAACCGCAGGCGAAATTTCCGTGAGCTTCGATAAGCTCTCCTTCGTCCACAAATACATTTCCTGCGGGAATTTCACAGCCCAGGAAAGATCAGCAGGCGCCTCTCTGCCGTAAAGTTCGCCGTTTACAAAATTCGCCAGTCGGCCGAAGAAAAAGCCCATGGCGCCACCGAAGACGACCAAATCAATGGTATGAAACACATCGATTTTTCTAGTCTTCGCCCACCAAACACAAACTAAAATCACACCTAGCATGCCACCGTGACTCGACATCCCGCCTTCGGTCACCTTTAGCGCTCCCCAAAATGGGGGGCTAAGAGAGAAATCTATTAGCAGTTGAGGCGCGTAGAAGAGGCAGTAACCGAGCCTGCCACCAATCATTGTGCCAAAGGCAACCATGGTGATAAAGTCGGCGACTTCGCCGATCTTAATAGGAGTGGTCTTCCGTTTTGCCATGGCCCGAATAGTAAAGTAGCCGATAATAAAACCCGCGAGGTACGCGAGGCCATACCAACGGATTCCCTCCAGAGGAAAGCTACCTATATTGAATCCTTCAGAGAACTCAATGGCGAACGGGTCCAAATTATGGACATAAACATCATGAGCCATGCCTAAAATTCCTCCGTAGACCTGACGGTACCAGTTAAAACATCGCGGCGCATTGCCAAATGTTGGCGGGTCCTTTAAGTTTATTCCCATGCGAATTATTTTGGCTAGCTCATCCCCATACCGGCAGGCGCTGCTAAAGCAAATCGGGTTGCCGTTTGTCGTAGTGAATCCTGAAGTTGATGAAAGTCATATTCAGAATCAACCCCTTTCCCCCGGAGAGGTTGCCCAGCGGCTAGCCGCATTAAAAGGCGCAGCCGCAGTTCAGTGGAATCCCGACGATCTTGTAATTGCCAGTGATCAGGTGGCGCATTTTGGCCGAGAGATTCTCAACAAACCCCTCACTGCCGAAAAAGCGAAAGCCACCTTAAAAAAGTTAAGCGGCGAACTCCACACCTTAAGCACCGCGCTTTGGGTGCGGCATCCAACACTTGGTCTTAAGACTCATCTCGATGAAACGCATATTCGACTTCGCGAGCTTTCCGATGCGGAGATTAATGCGTATGTGAAATTCGATAATCCGATTGATTGCGCCGGTGCCTATAAGATCGAAAGCGGTGGCATCGCCCTGGTCGAAAATCTACTCATGTGTGATCAATCCGCGATTGTTGGCTTACCGCTCGTCGCTCTTTGCCGATTTTTGCGGGGGTGGAATATGGAGATCTTCAAATGAAAATGCCCAGGCGACCGCGCCGCAACCGAAAGTCACCCACCGTAAGAGAGCTTGTGCGGGAAACCCGGCTTCACGCGAGCCAACTCGTCTGGCCGATCTTTCTAAAAGGCGGCAAAAAACAGCGGGAAGAGATCCCAAGCATGCCCGGAGTTTATCGCTACTCGCTTGATAACGCCGTTGGTGAAATAGAAACAGCGTTAGCCTTAGGCGTAAAATCCGTAGCCCTTTTCCCAAAAATTGATAGCTCGCTCAAAGATGACTCCGGTTCCGAGGCTTTAAATTCTAAAGGACTGATTTACGAATCCATTCGGCAGATTAAACAGGCATTGCCGGAAATCTCTATTATTACCGATGTGGCTCTTGATCCTTTTACGAGCCATGGCCATGACGGATTAGTGAAAGACGGTAAAATTTTAAACGATCAAACAGTGAAAGTTCTGCGGCAAATGGCTCTTCTTCAAGCCGACTCCGGGGCCGACTATGTCGCTCCCAGTGACATGATGGACGGACGAGTCGGCGTAATTAGGCAAGCTCTTGATGACGGGGGATTTGAGGACACCGGCATTATTGCCTATACGGCAAAATACGCTTCCGCCTTTTATGGGCCGTTTCGTGATGCGGTTGGATCCAAACTTTCCTTTGGCGACAAACGCACTTATCAGATGGACACATGCAATGCACGCGAGGCACTGCTTGAAGCCGAACTCGATATTAAAGAGGGTGCGGATATTTTGTTAGTAAAGCCAGCACTTTCCTACATGGACATCATCAATCGCTTGAAGCGAAAGTTCCCTTTACCCATTGGGGCCTACAACGTGAGCGGCGAATATTCGATGGTTAAGGCGGCCGTTGAAAAAGGCTGGGTCGAGGAAGAAAAAGTCGTGATGGAAATTTTATTAAGTTTACGGCGCGCTGGCGCAGATATGATTTTTACTTATCATGCCCGTGATGCAGCTAAGTGGCTTAAGCCGACTTAAGGATTGTCGCTACTATCATTTCATCTTTGTCGTGCTTCGCCGGATCTTGCTTTTCAATGAACGGCAAAAGCTCTAAAAAAACTTTTACGAGGTGCTCGTCAAACTGACGGCCTGAGAAATCTCTGAGCTCCTTGAGGACTTTGTCTTTTGATAACGGGTTCCTGTAGGGGCGTACATTCGTCATCGCATCGTAGGAATCAACAATTGCAATCACTCGGCCCGAGAGCGGAATCATGTCACCAGTGAGATTAAACGGATAACCCGTGCCATCAATGCGTTCATGATGAGCATAAATTCCCGGAAGCAATTCTTTGAAAAAATTCACGTGCGACATCGGCTCAATGATGGCCGCACTTTTTAGCGGGTGAAGCTTCATCACCTCGACTTCAGCTGGCTCTAAGCGCCCGGGCTTAAGCAAAATGCTATCAGGCACTCCGACCTTTCCCACATCGTGAAAGAGTCCTGAGTACTCCATCACCGCTTGCTCAAATAGATTTAGGCCAAGGGCTTTTGCTAGTTGACGTGAGTTTCGTCCGACGCGGCAGCAATGAAGAAATGTGTGCGGGTCTTTCTCTTTAACGGTCTGAAGAATAGCGCTTGCGAAATGTGTCGCCCAATCAGGAATGTCGTCCCAAGCCACCCTTAAGCTCCCGCTGTTTTGGTGAGAATTTCGCCTCTCATCTCTTATCGGCGCACCCTACCAAAACTAGACCTCCCGTCTCACTCTGATACGGAAATACTTTAAAGTTACCAATAACAAAACTGGCCGGATTATTCGGACGCTGGGGTTACGGGATACTAATATAACCGAGCGTCTCGCTGGTCACAGAATTGCTCCCTACGGTCACACAAAATGGAGAACTAGTAATGTCAAACGCTATGAAGTACATTAAGGATCTGGAGGCCGCCGGATTTCGAAGAAGTCAGGCGGAGGCTCAAGTGCAGATGGTTTTAGATGCGATAGAGGGCGATCTTGTGACAAAGGGTGATTTTGCGATATTTCAGGAACGGTTCGAGAATCGATTTGTTCAGAATCAGCACCTTCTTCAGATTCAAATAAAAGAGATTCAGAGCTTACTTAAAGAATCAGAGTTCCGCCTCACCACGCGACTTGGCTTTTTGACTGTAAGTACCGTATCCATTGGTGTCGCCTTGCTCACCTGGCTAATAAAAATTTAATGGCCATCGACCCGCCCAAGCGGGTCGGAGCCTATATATCCAACATTGGCTTTAGGAAACTTCCGGTGTGGCTGCCCTTTGTTGCTGCGACTTTTTCAGGGGTTCCGCAGGCAACAATTCGGCCTCCGCCTTTGCCGCCCTCAGGCCCCAGATCGATCACGTAATCGCATGCTTTGATGACATCAAGTTGGTGTTCGATCACGACCACTGTGTTTCCTTGATCGACTAACTCTTGGAGCAGGTCCATGAGCTTTCGAATGTCGTCAAAGTGTAGGCCTGTAGTTGGTTCGTCTAGAATATAAAGAGTTTTGCCGGTGCCGCGCTTTGAAAGCTCACGACTTAACTTAATACGCTGGGCTTCACCGCCGGATAAAGTTGTCGAACTTTGCCCGAGCTGCATGTAATCAAGTCCCACGCGGCGTAAAGTATCAAGGCGACGGAAAATCTGGCTGTGATTTTTAAAAAACTCCGCTGCTTCCTCCACCGTCATCGCGAGAACATCGGCGATTGATTTCTCTTTGAAGCGAACGCTTAAGACTTCACGGGTGTAACGTTTGCCTTGGCAAATATCGCAAGGAACGAACACGTCAGAAAGAAAATGCATCGCAACTCGGATAGCGCCGCCGCCTTGACAAGTTTCGCAGCGCCCGCCTTTGACATTGAAACTAAAGTGCCCGGGTTTAAAGCCGCGCACTTTAGAATCTGGTAGGCTGGCATAAAGATCACGAATCAAGGGAAACAATCCCACGTACGTCGCAGGCACTGAGCGAGGGGTGCGGCCGATGGGCTTTTGATTAATGTCGATCACTTTGTCCAAGTGATCTATACCCTCGATACTTTTATAGGCGGCCGGGATTAAAGATGACTTATAAAAATGGCGGGCGAGAATGCGATAAAGAGTATCGACTATAATCGTGCTTTTTCCCGATCCCGAAACTCCCGTGATCCCCGTTAAAGTACCAAGTGGGATTTTTAAATCCACGTTGGTTAAATTGTTTCCTGTCGCACCCTTCACAATCAGCTGAGGGCCCGTTCCCGGGCGACGGACTCTTGAAACGCTGATTTTCTCTTTGCCAGATAAGTAACGGCCCGTAAGACTGTTTGGGTTTTTCGCTACCTCATCCGGTGCACCGGCTGCGATTAATTCACCGCCTAAGCGGCCCGCACGAGGACCTAAATCTATTAAGTGATCAGCGCCACGAATTGTTTCTTCGTCGTGCTCGACCATTAGGATCGTATTTCCGAGATCGCGAATCTCTTTTAGAATCTCTAGCAACCGCAAATGATCTCTTGGATGAAGGCCGATGCTAGGTTCATCTAGTACATATAAAACACCAATCAGCGCCGAACCGACCTGAGATGCCAAGCGAATACGCTGAGCTTCCCCACCCGACAAAGTTCTTGTCGGCCTATCTAAACTCAAATAACCCGCACCAACACGCTGCAAATATCCAAGACGAGATGTGATTTGCTCCAAAATCTTAGCGCCAATCAAAGTCTGGCGGTGATCAAGCTTAAGACCTTTGAAAAAATCCAAAAGCTCGTCGATCCCTAGATTTGAAAGCTCCGCGATGTTTTTGCCGCTCAGTTTTACGTTCAGTGCTTCAGGCCTTAAACGAGCTCCCTTGCAGTCGGGGCAAACTCTTAAAGCTCTTTCATCGATTTCGGATTCACCATCTTCTTCAACTAGCGCTTTAACATTTTTCACGCGCCATTCAGTTTTTACGCGATGCTTGCTTCCAGCGTCGGTCGCGACCCAGCTCTCTTGATCATACTCTTCGATGTCTTGCGTTCCCAATCCATTACAAGACTGACAAGCACCTCGAGGATTGTTGAAACTAAAAAACCGAGGCTCTATTTCCGGAAAACTAAAACCACATTTCGGACAGGCCGAATGGATGGAGTACATTTTAGTCTCTTTGCCCACGACTTCGATGCCTACTTGGCCATCTGCCAAAGACAATGCCAGGTTTACACTTTCCTTAAGTCTCCGAGCATGGGCTTCATCAACCACTAGGCGGTCAACCAATACGTCAATATTGTGGGCGCGGTGGCGCGCCAGCTTCGTGGTCTGACTCATGTCGATCCATTGCCCGTCGACTTTTGCTTTTGTAAACCCTTTGCGCATCCACTTTTGGAATTCAGCTTGAAACTCACCTTTTTTATCGCGAAAAACGGGTGCGACGACGAAGTACTTCGTGCCCTTTGGTAAATTCAAAATATCGGTCACGATGGTTTGAGGGCTTTGCGATGAAACGGAAATATGGTGGACCGGACATTCAGGAACCGCTACCCGCGCCATTAAAAGTCGCAAATAATCATAAACTTCCGAAACCGTTCCGACAGTTGACCGGGGATTATGACTAATCGACTTCTGATCAATCGCAATCGAAGGCGCAAGTCCTACGATAGAATCCACGTCGGGCTTTTTCATTTGCTCGATAAAACTTCGCGCATAAGAGGAAAGGCTTTCCACGTAGCGCCGTTGGCCTTCGGCATAAATCGTGTCGAACGCTAAACTTGATTTTCCGCTGCCGCTTAAACCAGTGACGACAGTGATTTTTCCTCTTGGAATGTGGACGTCAAAACCTTTAAGATTGTGCTCTCTTGCGCCTTTGACCGTGATGCCTGAAATAGCGGAATTCTCTGGTCTATCCATTTTTGTGACTTTGGCACTGACGGCAAAGTCCGTAAAGCTCCAACACATGGTGTGTGAGCAAAAAACCGTTTTCTTTCGCGACCCGCTCCTGAAGTATTTCAATCTGCGAGTTTTCAAATTCGACAATTCTTGAACACCTTGTGCAGGTCAAATGATCGTGATGATGGCGAGGTGTTAACTCATAACGTGCCGGCAATCCGCCCATTCGCACTTCGGTCACATAGTTGAGCTCAGTTAATTTTCTTAAGAAACGATAAACTGTGGCGAAGCCGATCTCCGCGTGCTTTTCATGCACCTGCTCAAAGACCTCCTGAGCGGTTACGTGCGCTCGGCCCGAAGATAGTGATTCTAAAATCGCCAACCTTTGCCCTGTGACCTTTACGCCCATGCCGCGGATGATGCCCTTGAAGTCATCGGGCTCTAGACTTTCACGCTTTAGAAGCGTCTCTGCGGTGACTTTGTTTTGCTGACCATGGCTTGAACGAGGGAGGCGAAGTATTTCCATGCACGAGATCTAATCAACCCTTAGAGCCTGGTCAATCTAAATGAGAATGATTTTCATCACCTAGCGATGAGGTCTTTACGAGCTACGGCCACCGCATCGTGGGCGTGTAGACTTTCTTGATGCTCGACTCGAACCATGAAATCGGAGATGCGAAGATCTGCGTCCAAGGCCTCTTTTAGCCTTCTCGCTGCATCTTCGCAGAACATTAGATTCTCAGCGTTCAGCCGCGCAAACTGTTGTTCATCCACCCGCTTCACCGTCGCTTGAACCGGAGTCCCAAGGGCTTTTTCAAGCGTCAGAATAAGGTCGGCGATGTCTGGACAGTTGGCGGCATCTTTCATCTCAACCTGAACTTCAGCTAAACTTCGCTGAGCGTGAGCTGTGGCAACCGGACCTGATTCGAGCAACCACATCTGCACTTCGTGGGGGGAAACAGAATTTCTGCGACTAAACTCTTCACCGAACTTTTGTGAGAGTAACTGCTGCGCCAAAGCAGCTGAACACGGGCAGGTGCTTGAATAAAGAATTTCAAAACCCATCATCGCCTTCGTGCTATTGGGATTTTGCATCGCCTCGAGCCAAATTGGATACTGCCGCCAACCCGGCTCGCCACTGGCAAGAGCATGAGTTTTTAGAGGCATTTGATATCGAACTTTGATTTGTCCGCTTAAACTTAAACCACCTTGGGCCGGGATGACCTCTTGAAGCAGAGTCTTTAATACCGATGACGTCACCGGCACTTCACTTAAGCGGTCTTGTACGAGGCGAAACATACGAGACATGTGAATTCCGCGGCTCGAAGGATCGTCGAGCGAAACGCCAACGTCGATCTCACCAGGTGTAAGGACCTCAGTGCCGTCTTTTAAACGAAGCTTCAGCGGACATGCTATTCGCTCCATTCCCACCCAGTTTAGGCGGCCGCTCACCAAGGGTTCGGTGTGGGAGGCAATGTCAGGGGCGAGCTGGGATTTCATATGGCCGCCACCGTATCAAAAAAACGCCAGAAGTTCTACTGGTTTAACGGGCTGCATCGAGGTACCATAAGTAATTGATGATAAAGAGCTTTACCCTTCTTTCAATCGCATTTTGGTCTCCTCTTTGGGGCAATGAGCCTAGCTTTGACCACAGTCATCTTGCCCTAAGCCAGGTTTTAAAACAGGTCGTTGTTTATAAGGGCACCGCCTCTGAAGTGAATTACCTGAAATTAAAGACGTTAAAGCCGGAGCTTGAGGATTATTTGAACTCGCTCAGTGCTGTTTCGAAACCGCAATTCGCGAAATTTCCGACCACTGAGCAAAAGGCGTTTTTGATCAACGCCTATAACGGATTTACTCTAAAGCTCGTTGGCGACAATTACCCGATCAAATCGATTAAGAAACTTGGGGGACTATTCTCTAGCCCATGGAAGAAAGAATTTTTCCAACTGCTGGGATCTCCCTGCCATTTGGACCGGATTGAGCACGAGTGGCTAAGGCCAAAGTTCAAAGATGCGAGAATTCATTTCGCAGTGAATTGTGCGTCAATTGGCTGCCCACGATTGCGGAACGAGGCTTATCGGGCCGCGGTTTTGGATAAGCAGCTTGAAGAACAGGCCAAAGATTTCTTTAAGGATGCTTCTCGAAATCGGGTGCTTTTTGAAAATGACACGATCGAGGTTTCGAAAATCTTTGATTGGTTCAAGGAGGACTTTAAACCCTCAGTGAAAGAATTTGTTGCACCCTATTTCACGACCAATCCAAACGAAATTAAACGTCTGAAAACGTTTAGACTGAAGTTCACCAGCTACGACTGGGCAGTTAACGACCTTAAGCCCTAGGGGGCTGCCATTCGATCGGAATCGGCTTCGTAAAGTCGATATGCAAATCCCGCTGTGGGTAAGGGATTTCCATCTTTTCCCGAGTGAATATCTCGCTCACCTTAAATCTTAAATCGCTACCGATTTCGATCTTAGGTTTTTCGCCCGTCATTTTCGTCCAATATTGAAGGGTAAAAATTAGCGCGTTATCGCCAAAGTCCTGAAAGATCACCTTCGGCTCCGGCTGACGTAAAATCAGAGGCTGTGATTTCCAAGCTTCATTTAAAAGATCGCGCACCTTAACTGGATTCGCTTCGTAGGAAACACCGATCGTGAGATCGCTACGGACAATGTCATCTTCCAAAGTTGAATTTATAACGGCCTTCTCGAGAAAAAATGAGTTCGGAACAATTACGTTTTTGTTTTCAAGCGTCAGCAAATGCGTTGCGCGAATGCCAATCAATTGAACAGTCCCCTCTTGGCCGTCCACGGAAATCACATCGCCTACACGTACAGGGCGCTCAACCATCAATATGATGCCAGAGATAAAATTAGATACTACATTTTGCGAGCCGAAACCAAACCCAATGGCGAGGGCGCCGCCAATCACCGTAAAAATCGTTATCGGAACGCTTAACGCCCTTAAAACCGTTAGCGTCACTATCACGAGGAAAAAATAGAATAGAACCCGCCTTAGCGAAAATCTCATTGATACATCAACATCTAGACGAGTTAAAAAGCGCTCATCAATAACGTCGGAAGCCCGCTTTGAAAGCCGATAGCCAACCACGAGAAGGATAATGCCCGTAATTAGTTTACCAATGGTCATGGGTTGACCGTCTAGGCTAAATAACTCAAACGCCCAGGCGGCGCCGATGGGTCGCCATAGTTGCATTAGCTGTTCCATTTACTTGCTCCTACTTTCCAAACAAACCTTTGAGTTTCTTCTTCACATCTTTTTTCAAATCTTCTTTTACTTTGTCGCCGGCTTGGGACAAGGCGCGCTTAGCCTCTTGTTCCGCCGCATTTGAGAGCATCTTCTTTAACGTCGCTTCCGCGAATAAAAATTCTGGGTCCATCACCGATCCCCTGACCTGAAGTGGGACCGCAAGGCGCCCTGAAGCATCGGTGTTTGCTTCCGCAATCGCGCCTGACACTTTTTGGCTTGCGACAAAGGCGGTGCCAGCCAAATCCATCGTCATGTCCAGATTGACCGTGCCCCTTAATTTAATCTCATCGCGGTCCGAAGTAGTCAAATCCAACTGATTTACTTTTGCCGAGCCATCATTCAAAGCAAACTTGGAATCGGCCGTAAACAAAACATCTTTTGCGTTAAGTTTGTTCTTTCCCAAACCCACTTTTTTTAACTTATCGTTGATCTTTGATTCCAACTCCCAAGTTAGGAACTGGCCGCTCACAACATGAACTTCGCCGTCTGCCTTTATGGACTTTAACCCGTTGGCACCTCGGGGAATCGGTCCAATGATCGCAGTGCTCCCGCTGATTAAACCCTTCATATATCCCTTGAGTGAGGGACTAAACCAGCCAAGCATGGAGCCGGCCTGGATCGCTTGCGCTGACAAAACGGTTTCAATCCCAGGTGGAGCGACCAACGGACTTATGATGATTTTTTGCGTCGCAACGCTTCCTCCCCAGATAGAACCAATGGCAGCGCTTCCGGCCAGCTGCCCACTGTGAAGTTTCATACGGGAACTTACATTTCCCATTTCTAAATCGTCATAAAAAACTTTAGTAAATCCCACTTGGAACACAACGTCGCTATTTCGCACAATAGGCCAGCTGGGCAAGAGTGGCTCGGGCGGCGGCTCCGGGACTTCGATTTTCTTCTCGACCGACCTGGCGAGCTTTGGGGACTTGTAAACCATGATCGCTTTACTTAAATCAAGATGGCCTACGGCGCGTAGAGGGCTTGCTTGGATTTTCTCTTCGTAATTATAAACACCTTTAAGATCAACGGCGCCGCTCATTTCACCGGATAAGTCGACCGGCGGTTTAACCAGAAGTTTCATCCAGTTCTCTACTCGCGCTTTAGCTAAGATTAACCGGAAATTAAGTGGCGCTTTCTGCCCTTCGAACTTCGCCGTCCCCGATAAATTGATGTCGCCGCTCGTGCCTGCGAGTTTCAAATATTTAAGCGCGATTTTTTGCGGGTCATAATTGACGTCAAACTGCGCCTTTAGGGCAAGTGCGGCAGGTTTGCGAATCATCGTGTGCCCCGAAACTTCGATGAAGCTTAAATCTAATGCTGCCGCGGCGGAAGCCCGCTTAAGCTGTGAGCCTTGCAGGAAAGCCTGGACATTTCCACTTGCGGCAACAGGACCAGCTATTCTCATGCCCGATGAACTAGTCCAATCGAGTTTTCCAAACATGTTTTCAAGTTTTAATGACTTTAAGTCGACGGCGATCAACGCCGGTTTTTGCCACGGACCTTTAATATCTAAATCGCCAGCGACTTGCCCTCTGAGGGGCGCCTGACTAAGGGGCAAAAAGATTTTCTCCATGCCACCAAGATCAGTCGTTGGCCAAGCGAAGCTCGCTTGCACGAGGCCACCTTCCCGCAAATCCATATTGCCAGATCCTAAGACTTTTAAATGCCCAAGTAATAGAGATGAACGCCTAAGTGCAATCGACTCCCCATCGCCATCGGCCACGACTTCAACAAACATATCCGTGCCCGGCGATTTCTTGAAGTACGGCTTAGATTCGATCAGGGCCCGCTTAAGATCCAAAGCAAATGAAAAATTATCGAGACGAAGCTTATCGCCATATGCAAACCTAAGCGAGCCTTGCGCGGCAACGGGACCTTCCACCTGCGTACTATCAGACTTCCAACTTAAGTTGCCTTGAAGTCCTTGGGTGTCGATGTGACCACTTACATTTAGGGGCGGATTTTCTCCTCTTTCCGCGGCGAGCGCACCACTGAACGATCCCTTCCAATCACCCGGCGGGAGAAAACTCACGGGAACTTTTGCGACGTCCGTGACCGGAAGATTCAAATCCCACTTCATGGCAGAAGAGGTAAAATAATAATACCCGTCGAGGGTAAACGGGAGTTCGGCGGCCCTTAAGACTCCCTTTTGAATTTTAACTTTTTCCGTGCCGAGTTCAATTTCTGGCAAATCTAAGGCGAGAGGCTGCGACACCGCGATGGATTTCACTTGCATCGCTAGTTGTGACTTAAAAACGAGCGTAGGTCGCCAAACCTCAGAGCGCATCGTAGGAAGTGTGGCTTTTAAGCTCACTTTTTCCAATTTGTATGGCGCTTCGCTCTCGCCAAATTTAATTGCCACCTCACCATTGATGATTTCTAGGGAAAACGAGAAGTCTATGCCCTGGGGCCGCACCAACGGTAATCCCGCCGACGGATTTGCTGGGCCCGCCGCCTTCTCACCACCCTTTTGGGCACCGCCCCCGAGCAAAAGCTCAAGTTTTGGCGCCAGCAAGCTAATCCCGACTTCCAATTTAGGCCGAGCCCAGTTGTTGTCGACGCGCGACCCCTTAAACTTGAGTTCGATAGCCTGAGCGGTCCCCTGCGCATGATTTCCGGGCATTATGAAGCGCGGATTTTCAATTCGCCACACCATAGGCGAAATCCCCACCCAACGCAGACGGTCTGCTTGAAGAGTGACCCCAAAGCGGGACTGGGAGAACTTTTCAATCTCTCTTAAGAGCGGCGGCGACCAAACGTCGGGGAAGAAAAATAGAAACGCACTAACGACAACCACAATAATGGCGTAGATCGCGAACAGCTTAAAAATAGCTTTGAGGAACTTTCCAATTCGGCGCATTTCTATATGCTACCAACTGCGCGTCGCATTAGAAAGCAGCAATAGAAAACTGCATGATTCACGCTCCCAAGAACTCTTGTTATAAATAGACCAGTCCTCCAACCGTGCCAGCGACTATTAAAACCATGAGGCGTTAAGCTTTGGAAAAGTTCAGCTATCTGACCCGTTCGAACCTTGAATACATCGAAGATCTCTTTCAGACCTTTCGAGACAACCCAGAATCATTGCCGCCCGAATGGCGAATGTTCTTTGAGGGCGTGGAGTTTGCCCAAAACTTAAGTCCTAAAGGCGGCTTCAATTCCCAGGAACTAGACGTTTATAATTTAATCGAGACCTATCGCTCCTACGGCCACCTGAAGGCCAAGCTTGATCCCCTTGAGCTCGTTGAGCGCAAAGCGCCGGTTTTGGACTTGGCGCGATTTAATTTAAAAGAGAGCGATCTTGATCAGGTTTTTCAAATTGGCAGCATTCTCGGCCTTAAAAATCCCAAACTTAAGGATATCGTCTCTCATTTAGAAAAAGCCTATTGCCAAACCCTGACGGCGCAGCTGGCAGAGTGTCTACCCGATGTTCGCGACTGGTTTCGCCGGGAGTTTGAAACTCCAACGCCGACTCTCGTATTGAACCAGGAGGAGCGCAAAGACATTTACCAGCAGCTTGCGCGCACGGAGTCGTTAGAAAAATTCATTCACACCCGTTATGTAGGCACCAAGCGCTTTTCGATTGAGGGTGGCGATGCCGTGATTCCGATGCTTGAAAGCATCGTCAAATATGGCACCGGACTTCATGTTGAAGAGATGGTGATCGGCATGGCCCACCGGGGTCGTGTGAATGTATTAGCTAATTTTATGAATAAAGCGCTCGAGCTGATCTTTGCCGAGTTCGACGGCACGGCCTTTAAAGACTACGGTTATGACGGTGATGTGAAATATCACTTAGGTTATTCAACTGACAAACAAACACCAAACGGTCCATGCCATGTCAGTTTGGCGTTTAACCCCTCTCACCTTGAGGCCGTTAACTCTGTCGTCCTTGGAATGGTGCGGGCAAAACAGCGCCGCCGCATGGACACAAAAGAGCGCAAAAAAGTATTGCCTGTTCTTATTCATGGCGATGCGGCTTTCGCGGGTCAGGGTGTGGTCGCTGAAACTTTGCAGCTATCCCAGCTTGCGGGCTACAAAGTGGGCGGGACAATCCACATTATCGTGAATAACCAAATTGGCTTTACAACAGATCCTATTGATGCGCGCACATCGCTTTATTCCTCTGATGTCGCCAAAGCGATCAAAGCGCCAATCCTTCTAGTTAATGGCGACGACGTTGAAGCTTGCGTTAGGGCCGCTGACATGGCGTTGCGCTTCCGCCAACTATTTAGTCAAGACGTCGTTATTGATTTGATTTGCTATCGCCGCTTCGGCCACAACGAGGGGGACGAGCCAGCGTTCACGCAGCCTAAGATGTATGAAAAGATCAAACATCATCCGACCTTGATGCACCTATATGCCGACAAGCTTGCGACTGAAGGAGTTCTGTCCGCTGCGGACGCGGAAATCTTCTTCAAAGAAAAAATGAACAACCTGCAAAAGATTTTGGAAGAAACCAGGAAAGCGCCGCCGGTTGCAAAACCTACTGCTTACGCTGGCGCGTGGCAAGGCTTGCGCCGCGGAACTTTAGAGGATTTCGATCGGCCGGCATTGACGAAAGCTAAGAAAGAAACTGTGCTCTCGGTGGCAAAAGTCTTAGGTGCTGAACCTGCTGGATTTCATCTTCATCCAAAGATCGCAAAGCTGGTTCAGACCCGCCGAGATCTTCTTGAAGGCGGAAAGATGGACTGGGCACTTGGGGAGCTCTTGGCTTACGGTACACTCTGTGCCGAAGGAACTCCGGTGCGCGTGTCAGGACAAGATTGCAAGCGTGGCACCTTTACCCACCGTCAAGCCGTCTACTTTGATGTGGACACAGGCGCTGAGCACACGCCACTTTCAACGATCAATCCGGAAAACGGTGAATTTGTTATTTACAACTCTCTGCTTTCAGAGATGGCGGTCGTTGGATTTGAATACGGCAACTCCTGCTCCGACCCTACCTACTTAACGGTTTGGGAAGCTCAATTTGGTGACTTCGCCAATGGCGCACAGATTATTATCGATCAATTCATTTCTAGCGGTGAAGAAAAGTGGGTGCGCGTTTCAGGCCTTACACTTCTGTTGCCACATGGTTACGAGGGGGGCGGTCCTGAGCACTCGAGCGCTCGCCTAGAGCGTTTCTTACAGATGTGCGCGCAAGCGAATATGCAGGTCGTGAATGTTACGACTCCAGCGAATTTTTTCCATGTGCTCCGCCGCCAAGTCCGCAGAGATTTTAGAAAACCACTCATCGTCATGTCGCCAAAATCTTTGCTTCGCCATCCGAAAGTAGTCTCTCCCATTGATCAATGCTGGAATGGCGAATTCCAAGAGGTGCTGGCCGACCCTGTGAACACGGAAATTAAGAGTGTGGAAACATTGGTGCTCTGCTCTGGGAAACTTTATTACGATCTCGATCGTTTTCGCCAAGACGTCGCGCCTTTGCGCAAAGATGTGGCCCTCGTGCGGGTCGAACAGCTTTATCCATTCCCGAGAGTTCAGCTCGCTCCTTTTTTAAGCGGCATGCCCAAACTTTCTAAGGTCATTTGGGCGCAAGAAGAGCCAAAAAACATGGGCGCCTGGACTTTTCTGGAACCGCGACTTCGCGGTTTAGCAGATGAACTTGGCCGCAAAAAATTAGAGATTCAGTACGTTGGCCGTTTAGACAAAGCCAGTCCTGCGGTTGGCTCGGCAAAATTGCATGACAAAGAACAGGGCGAGATTTTAGAAGCCTGCTTTCGCTAGATAAAGAGGAGCAACTGACTTTATGAAAGTTGAAATCAAAGTCCCCGCCGTCGGAGAATCCGTTACAGAGGCGACCATCTCCGAATGGGCCAAAAAAAGCGGCGAGCAAGTAAAGCGCGATGACGTCTTGCTCCTGCTTGAGACTGACAAGGCAAGTGTTGAAGTGGTCGCGGAAAACGATGGCCTACTGACGACCCACGCTAAAGAAGGGGAAGTCGTAAAGGTTGGTGCGGTCGTTGGATTTATTGACACGTCTGCGGCTGCCGGAGCTACAGCGGCCCCGCTCGCCGCACCTCCACCAGCCCCTACCATTTCGCAACCTTCTTCGAAAATGGCGCCGCCGCCAAAACCCGTGGCTCCACCGAAGGCCGGCACCAATGGCAGTCATGGCCAAAGTTCTTCTGAAACATTAAGTCCCGCAGTTCGTCGTGCGGTAAATGAATTTAATATTGATCCAGCCGCCGTTAAAGGAACTGGTAAGGGCGGGCGCCTCACAAAAGGTGACGTGCTTGAGGTCGTAAGTAATCCTCCTTTAAGCAGTGCGACTTCGACATCCCCGACGATTTCAGCGCCGAAAAAAGTAGCGCCCCTTGTTCATCGCGAAGGCAAAGAGGAAATCGAAAGAATTCCCATGACCACAATACGCAAGCGTATTGCGGAGCGCCTGGTCCAAGCGCAACAGACGGCGGCGATTCTTACGACTTTTAATGAAATCGATATGTCTGCAGTTTCAGCACTAAGAGCGAAGTACAAAGATCGCTTCAAAGAAAAGTACGACATCAATTTGGGCTTTATGGGATTTTTCGTAAAAGCCGTGGTTGAAGGCCTGAAAGCATTCCCGAAAGTTAATGGCTCCATTGACGGCAGTGATTTGATTCTGCACCACTACTATAATATTGGAATCGCGGTAGGAACGGAACGCGGGCTTTTAGTTCCGGTGCTAAGAAACATTGATCAATTATCTCTGGCTGAAATAGAGATGACGATTAAACAGTTTGCTCTTAAAGCCCGGGATGGAAAAATCGCTATTGATGATTTGAGTGGCGGTACATTTACGATCACTAACGGTGGCGTCTATGGCTCCCTTATGTCGACTCCGATTTTGAATCCTCCACAAAGCGGGATTCTTGGAATGCATAAAATCGAAGAGCGCCCTGTGGCGGTCGGTGGCCAGGTTGTCGTAAGACCGATGATGTATGTCGCTCTCTCTTACGATCACAGAATGGTAGATGGAGCTGAGTCCGTGAGCTTCCTCGTGCGAGTAAAAGAGTGCATCGAAGATCCAAGCCGCATTTTGTTAGAAATCTAAGGGAAATTATATGGCAGCACAGTATGACGTAGTAATTGTTGGCGCGGGACCGGGCGGCTATATCGGCGCCATCCGAGCCGCACAACTGGGACTTAAAACTGCGGTAATTGAGAAAGACAAAACTTTAGGCGGAACTTGCTTAAACGTCGGCTGTATTCCGTCAAAAGCCTTGCTCGAATCAAGTGAACATTACTCAATGGCGCTTCATGAGCTTAAATCCCATGGCGTGCAAGTTGGCGACGTAAAGTTAGATTTAAAGACGATGATGGAGCGCAAGTCCAAAATCGTTTCTGACCTGACTGGCGGCGTGGCATTTCTCTTCAAGAAAAATGGCATTGATAGCATTGGCGGCAAGGGCCGGCTGGTTTCAGCAACTCAAATTGAAGTGAGCAAGTCAGACGGTTCCAAAGAGATTGTTTCCGCTAAAAATATAATTCTAGCGACCGGCAGTGTGCCAAATGATCTTCCGGGATTAAAGTGGGACGGCAGAAAAGTAATCACCAGCACCGAAGCGTTGGCGCTAGAAAAAGTTCCAGCCCAAATGATCGTGATCGGTGGTGGGGTGATCGGCCTAGAGCTTGGGTCCGTTTGGTCGCGCTTAGGATCTGAGGTCACCGTGATTGAATATGCCGCAAATATTTGTGGCAGCATGGATCAGGGAATCGCAAAGCGCTTACTGATGATCATGAAAAAACAGGGGCTGAAATTTCATATGGAATCGAGGGTCACCGGCACTGAACTCAAGGGCGACCGAGTGACTGTGCACTTTGAAGGGTTAAAAGATGGCGCAAAGCAAACCCTGGAAGGCGACGTTGTTTTGGTTTCCGCTGGACGCAAGCCCTATTCCGAAGGATTAGGACTTGAGGAATTGGGAATTAGAAAAGATAAGCGCGGCGTGGTAGAAGTTGACGATCATTTTCAGACTTCGCTTCCCGGCGTTTACGCCATCGGCGATTTAATTCGCGGACCGATGTTGGCACATAAGGCTGAAGAGGAAGGCGTAGCTGTCGCTGAATTGCTCGCTGGTAAACCCGGTCACGTGAATTACGAAGCTTGCCCGAATGTTGTTTACACTTGGCCTGAAGTAGCGACCGTTGGTGCGTCTGAAGAAGACTTAAAAGCTAAGGGCATAGCCTATAAATCAGGTGTGTTTATGTTCGCACCAAATGGCCGGGCAAAGACGATGGGGTTTACCGAAGGTCAGGTTAAAATTTTGGCTGATGCGAAATCAGATCGCCTGCTAGGAGTCCACATTTTGGGCCCTCGCGCTTCCGACATGATCGCCGAAGCCGTGATCGCAATGGAGTTTGGCGGCTCGGCAGAGGATCTCGCGCGAAGCTTCCATGCGCATCCGACGCTGTCGGAAGTCATGCGGGAAGCGGCATTGGCCGTAGATAAACGGGCGCGCGAGGCTTAATCGCGACGCCGACGGTGCGCTGGGCAACCATGGCGACCTCCTAACCAGACCCCAAAGCCAATGATTGACGCCGTCTCACGGGTCAGTCAGAACCAGAGCTAAATTCACTCCCAAAAGGGTTTCAGACTCAAAAAGCAGAAATTATCGAGCACGGCCCAATGCAACCGGGGGTTTTAGTGACCGGATCGCGGGTCAACGACCCCTTTCGGTACGATTTCCTATGAGTCAATTCGACAAAAACAGGGCATTTGGCCTAGCACTTGCACACCTCCAAGTGAATTTGTTGAAACACTATCTGCGTTAACTGGAGTTTTTAATATGTATAAAGTTATATCGAAAGTGACGTTTTTTGTTTTTTGCTGTTACTCAATTCACTCAAGCGCTGCAACCCTGGACCAAATCGATTTGGTCAAACCAAGCTCTGATCCAAAGAGCAGAGTCAGTATTGGAATTGCTAATGGAAATCCGCCAGGTGGGTGCGCACCGGTATCATTTGATTTCACAATTGGAAATTCCCTCAAGCTGCCCGTCGTTCATAAATTTGAGAATATGAAGGCTCAAGATTTAAAAATCTGCGATGCAGTCGAGATCCGCGTAAACAATGCTCACGAGTTCATTAGGGTACTGAATGATCGATATAAAAAATGCTTGAAAATCGAAGTTACAACCAATGAGATAAGGGTCATTCAGGGTCCGGACTTAGTATACATAAATAAGGACAACAGTTACTACTGTCCATATAACAAAACAGTGATACCGACCGAAATTCAGTCCGCTTTCAAATAGTTTGGAAAGTGTAGCAAAACCCTGGTGGCCTTGGGACTTTTGATTATTATCCAATCTTCATTTTTTTCTGGGTGCTCTATCTTAAAACACTTAGTTTCGACACTGCCGGCGAGCGACGAAAATTACTGGTGAACAAAACCTTAAGTACTTTAGATCGTCGGCAAATTGTTGATCGCCCGGTCAGCCAATGCAATACAATATATTTAGCTTCACGTAGTCGTACGTTGCGATACCAAATCGCTACCCTCTCAACGCTTCAAAACTCCAGGCTCAATTAAACCGAGAAGGGAAATGCGATTTTGGAGTAGCGGCGCACCCCATGACCAACATTTTTAAGTCGGCGGTTGGGCAGCTACAACCAGTGTGCTTGATCCTACCATTGCCAGGATAGGTCCGACCAAAACAGACCTAACCTTGGCAGACTTAGGCTTGGCCTGTGGTCACATGGCCTTCGTTAAAGCGACTCTAAGTGCACCCAAAAGGATTTGGTTTATAGACACTGGACCGGTCGAAACATAGTATTTCGATATGGGTAAAAAAGTAGGCATGATCTTATTTTTAGGAGCAGCATTGGGTATTTTTTCGTTCATTGTTTTTTTAAATCCGAGGCCATCAGTGGTCTGTGACGACTTCATGGGCGGTCCGCTACCTCAGGGCACTGTACGAGGTTTCCAGTGCCAATGCGCAGGGTGGAAATTTTATTTAAAGGACGATGCGCCAGGTGATGGGCGCGATCTCAGCGTCTGCATTGGGCTGATTAAAGAGATTCATACGATCAGATGACACTGGTTTTCTGCTCAGCGTTTAATCAAGATCGCTCGTTCATAACTGACCAACCGTCGATCTAAAAATAGCTGAGCCCGGAACATTGAATTCTTGCCGCCCTCCTCATACAATTGCGTATGCCTTATAGCTTTCCTGAAAATCCAATCGAGATTCGCAGTCGTAAAACCGATAAGGCCTATACTTTTGCTTGTGCAGGAAGCATGGAACTTGGTGAAGCTGCCGTTACGCAAATTGCCAAGGTTTGCGATGAACCTAAAATTTACGACAACGTTTTTGCCTCTATTTTTAAGGGCAAACGATATACAGAAGACAATGCCAGAGTGTTCACTAATCTCATCGCAGAAGGCTGGGTGAATAAAAATCGCTTCGATTGGTTGATTCTTCATGAGGGAGCGATCGTTGGAACCCTTGGAATTAAATCTTTGGATGGCGAAATCGGCTATTGGCAGAGCAATAACCATCCTGGAGTGATGACCTTAGCCATTCAAAAGCTTTGTGTTCTGGCTCAAGCGGCAGGGTTTTCCTCCTTGTGGGCATACGTAAAGAAATCAAACGCCCCTTCGATTAGAGTTCTTGAGAGTGCCGGATTTAAGTTGGATGCAGATCTAACAGCGAAGCGCGAAGAAGCTTTTGGATATCGCGCGGACTTTTAGGTTCCGCTAATTTTCTATTTATATTTCGAACTACTTGGGACTATTATTTAACTTCTGTTCTCTTCGCGACAACCGAAAGACTAACGACTTCTTTACTGCCCTTCTCTGCCACGGACATCGTCGCGACTTCATTTTCCATCGCCAAAATCTGCGGCCGTGAAACCGTCGTGCGCTTACCGTCAGCACTCACCGTTCCAACAACAAATTTCATTAGCACTGCATTCTTGTGATCTTTACTTTCTGTCGCGACCACTTCAATAAACGTTTGGCCGGACTTGGCGTCTTGGGTGACCGTTCCAGTTTCGCCTTCCTTCACGATGAGTCTGGGTGAAGAAAGTTTTTCGCCATTCGATGAGAGATCAAACTTTAAATCATATGCCTTGTCGGCGGCATACACCGGCAGACTGAGCACCATCACGACATAAGCAAAATAATTATTCACGCTAAACCTCCAAAGTCCGTCTTCGAATGCTGAGCGCTGATGAATTTCAAGTCAACGACGTTAACGCGAAGCGACCCCGGCGCCGGGGTCGCACTGCGTAACCATTAACGCCTTGCTTCTCCGGCGCAGGAGAAGCAGCGCGTAACCATTTTCTAGTTAAAAACGATTGGTGCCTTACCCCGCCCGTGTCTAAAATTATTGTTTAACATTTGATTTCCCGCCGACAGCGGAAAATTTTTTCTAGTGCGCCGACAGCAAAAGATCATTGCGTGGGCGATGACAGCCAATCCGACTTACGCAGCAAATAAATGACGTGGCTACCTTCATTCAAGACTCGCTTGAATACTACTTTCGCACCAATCTTTTCGATGGCACGACGAGATCGCACATTATTTTCGCCAATCTGAAAAAACACATTTTCAAAACTCCCAAAAGCATGACCAAGCATTACCGTTTTCAGGTCGCGATTGTAACTTCCGCCCCAAAATTCCGTAGTTAGAAACGTGTACCCGATAATGACTGAAGATTCGCCCAAGTCCACGTCGTAATACCGTGAACTCCCAATCATCCGGCCAGACTTACGATCGTAGATCGCAAAAGCACCTTTGGATTCTATCGCCGATTTAAAGAATCTTTCGAACACTTCTCGTTTAAAGCGATCCGGCTCAGGATGGACCTCCCAAATCAGAGGATCAGACGCACATCCATACAACTTCTCGAAATCGTCGGGTTCAAGCGGCCGCAACTCAACTATCTCACCAACCAACTTGAGCTGGCGATCAAACTCGACCCCCAGATCACAACCTTGATCGATCAAAATCCACCCGGACGATCTATACCAGTAACGACACGGATTTTTCGCAACAGCTGATTTGCATGCACGCGGGCGGTGCGGGCGCCATCGTCGAGTAAGCGATCAAGTTCGTCGCGATTTTTCATCCACCGATCATACTCTGTGCGGGCCCCTGAGATCTCACGCTCAGCCACTAAAAACAAAGCGTCCTTTGCCTCTCCCCAGCCAATGCCCGATGCGTACCGGCCTTTCAGTGCTTCAATCTCTTCTGGTGTCGCAAACTCTTTATAGATATCAAAAATAATCGAGGTCGCCGGATCTTTCGGCGCTTCCGGTGGCATCGAATCCGTTTTGATCTTCATAATCATTTTACGCATCTTCGCCGAATCCGCGAACAGCGGAATGTGATTGTCATAGCTTTTGGACATCTTCCGTCCATCGAGACCTGGAACCAGCTTCATGTTTTGCACAACAAATTTTGGCAGCTTCAATATTTCGCCGTATTCGCGATTAAACTTTTGCGCGATATCACGCGCAATCTCAATATGCTGAACCTGGTCTTCACCAACCGGAACTTCGTCAGCATTAAACATTAAAATGTCGGCCGACATGAGAATAGGATAATTAAATAAGCCCATGCTTACGCCGAAATCTAAATCCTCTTTGCCATGCTCTTGATTCTCTTGCGTCTTCGCCTTGTAGGCGTGGGCGCGATTCATCAAACCCTTTGGCGTAAAGCAGGACAAAATCCACGTCAGTTCAAAAATCTCTGGCACGGCGCTTTGGCGGTAAAAGCTTGTAGTCCGAGGATCTAAGCCGCAAGCCAACCACGTAGCGGCCACATCGTAAATCATGTCGCGCAAATCGACTGGATCGTGAACCGTCGTCAAAGAATGGTAGTCGGCTATGAAAAGAAACGTTTTCACGCCAGGTTGTTGGGACAAGCGAATGGCCGGCCTGATCGCACCTAAATAATTTCCTATATGTGGCTGGCCGGTTGGCTTTACGCCGGTGAGAATTGTTTTGGCCGCTGTCACAAAAGTGCTCTCCCCGCTAATTGAGGATTACAGTATTCGCGGGGGCCGGACCATTCAAGCCTAAAGAAGTCCTAACTGCGGCGTAGCTCGCCATTCGATGCGCAAAATACCGGTCCCTTGACGCTCCTTAATATCTGAGCGGAAGGTGCCACCTCCGGCTGAAATTCGCCAATCACCTGATTTCCAGGAAAGAATGCCTAGATGCATTTCGCTCGAACTCTCGATTTCCTTCATTTCAGAGCGAGCGTAGGCGTAGATCACGCTCCAACTCTGGCTAACTTTTAAACCCGCCGCGCCTGATGCCACCGTTAACTGATCACCCTGCCTTTGAGCCACTAGGCCTGAGGTGGGCTCAATAAAATTAGCCGACTGCGCAGGATGTTGCCGCAAATTCACAACTTTTCCTTTCGCGACTAAAAAGACCCGCCCGGCTCCCGCAATTAAGGTCGCGCCAGCAAAGGTCGTCCAGAACTTGCCCAAACAATTATAGGTGGCACAGTCGTAGGCCTTATATTCGTTCGTATTGCTAATGGCTTCTGCGCCGCCCTCAATTCCTAAGAATGAAACCGGATAAATCTCTAGCATGGCACGGCCAGAGTTATAACTGCCCGCCGTAAAACCTGTGACGCTTGGACGAAGGTACCCGAACCATGGGTTAGCTTCACTACCGCCCGTCCCCCAAATTTCGGTGCTGTAACCAAGATCAAACGCCATAACTCCGCTCAATGGGTAAGACCGAGCTGAGGCTTCGACCGAAGGCTCCCATCCTGCAAACGCTGGAAACGAAAATATAAAAATCAGGATTTGGGCACGAGATAGCAAAGCTTACCCCACTGCTTCATAACGCCAGCCGCTTGTTTCGCAGAATCGCCGCGGCCCCAGTAAAGATCAAGTCGTCCCGTGCCGCGAATAGCACCACCCGTATCCTGATCCATGACCAAACGCCCAACATTTTCCCAACGCTCAGGAATTTGCGCCTCGGGCGAACTAAAAATAGGTTTTTGAAACTGAATGAAGGCAAGGGCACCTTTCGGAAAATACTGGCGGTCCGTCGCAATCGTTCTTCCTGGGCGAACTGGAGTTCCAAGCGTCGTTAGGGGTTCGCCATTTAAAACGTTAAAAAAGACGTAGCTTGGATTTTTATCAAGCAGCTGTTGGAATTCTTCTGCCGGCAAAGTTCGCGCCACCCTCTCGATTGACCCTAAACTCATTTCGCCAGCGGGAATTTTGTCTTTCAAAAACTTTCCTATGGGCACATACGGATGGCCGTTTTGAGCTGCGTACCCAACCCGCATTGTCGATCCGTCGTCAAACTTCAAGGTGCCCGAGCCTTGAATCTGCATTATAAAACCATCTAAAGGATCGGTGTATGCCAGCTCTAAGCCCTGGCCCCGAATAAGGCCTAAGTGATCGAGTTCAAAGCGGCTAAAATATGGCACAACAAACTGGACACCTTTGCGTTTATAAATTCGTCCTCTCGCCGTAGGTGAAGATGACTTTTGCTCGGTCACTTGAAAAATCGACCAATGAGGGAAAACTTGGGCGAACTCATCAAGCCTTATCAACGCCATATCGCGGGGCGGGAGATAGACAGGTCTATACAATTTTTCGGTCGGAACTTTCGTAGCCTGAATAACAGGGTCGAAATAAGAGGTCATAAAAGCCTCGCCCCAGCGTCCGTCCCCGTGCACCTGATAGCATTCAAAACTGTTTATTAAGTATGACGTAATAGCCGGCGCCTCAGCCTTTGGAATTTGCTGGGCCAGAAGGTCAAGCGCGTCTATATATTTGCTCGCTAAGATTTTTTTTGGCCCAAATTGAAGTTCGGAAGCCATCAACTGAGGGCGCGCCTTAAAATATTTAATATGATCGAGCAGCGATTGGCGGAGCCCCTGATAGTCCATATCGTCATGAAACTCGGTTGGGCCTCCAGGCCGCATGATTTCTAATGGAATTTTAGCTGGCTTCGTTGCGCAACCTAGCAAACCAAGGATAAAAATCCACCAGACAAAATGAATTTTAAAGAATTCCCTCATGTTTCTCATGATCTCTGTAAAGCCCATTTTCGGCAAGTCCTCACCTTTTTTCAGGTGGATTTGCCCCAAGATCCAACCAAATGCCAAGGCAGCCCTGGTCCGACCGTTGCTCAAGAGAATCTCCAAGGTGAGGTGCTTTATGTTTCAATTCGGATCCTGTCCCCGTTGCCAGAGTGAACTTTCAGACGAGCGTCTGAGCTTTCAACCAATCGTTTGCGGCCACTGTGGCTACACGCCAAACATGGTACAAAAAACAGACGAAACTAAATTTGAAAAGCGCTTTTTAAAAGTGGGAATCGGAATCGCTTTGGCTCTTGGAGTAGGTTTCGTTCAAGCCGCGAGCTGGGATAAACATGCAGTTTCAATTATTCCGTTAAAGATAAAGCAATTTACGGCAATGGCCTCACAAGCCGATCTTTCAAAGATTGCAGAAATTTGCATCGAGCGCTTAAAGCATGACTGCGTCGAGTCCGCGCTAGCCTCTAAAGCCTTCAATGGCGATAACGAATCGTTCGCCGATCTTGGAAAATACCAGGCTCGCCGAATGAAAAAGTCTAATGCTGTTCAATCCTTCACGAAGTACTTCCAAAACGGCGGCCAGGATTTGGAAGCGACCTACCAATTCGCCAAAGTGCTTGGTGAAACTGGTCAAGCCGATCAATCAGCCGCGACTTACAAAAAAGTCCTCGAAGCGAAGCCAGAGACTTTGCAAATCACTGTCGTGCAGAATTACGTAAAGATGCTCGTCGCCCACGGCCGCTCGGCTGAAGCCATTGTGGTGATCGACGAGATTCGCAAGTCTTCGACGTCAGCGAATATGTTTATGGAAACTGAGTACAAGACGTTGAAGCTGAGCCAAGCTTCTCGCTAAAGCCAGCGCTTGAATCGAAAAAAGAACGTAACTGAACAGCCAATGAAAACCATGATACCCGCCATAACATAAAATCCGGCGGGCTCATGGAGCCACGGCATGTTTTCGAAATTCATGCCGTAAACGCTCGCCAAAAAATTCAGAGGCAAAAAGACGGCCGACACGACGGTAAAAAACTTGAACATGATGTTCGTGTTGTGGGCTGAATAGCTGTCAGACACATCGAGAAGGTTGCGTAAAGTTTCTTTGATGGTTTCGCATGTGTCGACGATTTGGATGGCGTGATCTTCCAAATCTTTATAGTACACGCCGTACTCCTCGGGAACTAGTTCGGAGGAGCCCTTGTTTAACGCTTTGGTAAAATCTCGAATGGGAGCCGCCATCTTGCGCATCAAAGCGGTTTCACGCTTCACTTCATACAATCGACCAAGCAGCATATCTGAAGGCCGCTTTAAAATCTGCGTTTCCATCTGGTCGACAGCTTCTTCTAGGCGGCTCAAAGCCAAATACAAGTAATCCATTATTAAATCTAGAAGCGAGAATGCAAGATACGCCGGACCAAATGTTCTTAAGCGCCCGTCTTTTATTTCTAACCGGTCTAAGATTGGCTGTAGAAAATCGCTCTTCCGTTCCGCAAAAGACAAAACAAAGTTTTTTCCCAGAATCACGCTTGCGTGATCGTAATGAAGTTCCAAATGTTTTGGATCGACCGAGCCAAGCTTCACTACAAAATGTAAGTAGGTTTCAAAGTCGCTCATCTTTGGCCGATGTTGAGCGTTGACGATATCTTCCAAACTCATTTGGTGAATTTCAAACGCCTGTCCGACCGCATCTACCAGTCTAAGATCATTTAAGCCCTCAACGTGAACCCAGATGTGCCCGGTGGTTTTTAAATGCTCTTTAACTTTTTCCCAGCTGTCGGCCGTCTTTATGTCGAGGTCGTCGCCCTGATATTGGACTAGAGTCACCCGCGAGGTGCTACTTGGCCTTTCGCTGACATAAACTAATGTTCCAGGGGAAAGGCCAAACTTCTTCGAAATCTGGCGCGTAAACCATGGCATCGAGTTTCCTTCTTAGTGTGCGTGGCCGCCGGGACCATGGGCATGACCATGCTCCATCTCTTCTTTAGTAGCTTCTCGAATGCTTTCGATCTCAACGTCAAAAAACAATGTTTCACCGGCGAGCGGATGATTGCCATCGATATCGACGTCATCGCCCGCAACCGCTACAACCGTGAACGGATGTTTTTGCCCTTCGGGCGTATGTGCCCAAAACCGCATTCCCTCTTCCAGGTCAGCTTCTTTTGGAAACTGGCTGCGGGAAACAGTTAATTGCAAATCTGGACGGAGTTCGCCGTAAGCTTCTCCGGGCAATACTTTTAATCTTGTGCGCTTATCGCCCTTTACGAGGCCTTCGAGTTGCTTTTCAAGTCCGGGGACGATTTGACCCACACCGTGGAGATAAACTAATGGCTCTCCGGGTTCCGACTTATCCAGCTCTTCGCCGGCGTCGTTCACTAAAAGATAACTCATGCTGACAACTTTGCCATTTGTGATGGTCATAACCGTCTCCTTTACGAACGTGACGATAACAGTTTGAGCGAATGAATCAATACGTATATAGTGGGCTCCAACTAACTTATGCAGAGCTTCTACGCGTTTTTCATAGTCTCCCTATCCGCGATTTTCACGATTGTAAATCCACTCGGCGCGGTGCCTGCATTTTTGGCTATGACCCACCAGGACTCCCACGCCAAGCGTGTTTCAATGGCTAAACGAGCTTCTTTATTAAGTTTCGCCGTTTTAGTGACTTGCGCTGCAGTCGGCGGATTCTTATTTAAGTTCTTTGGAATTACGATGCCGGCTCTTAAAATTGCCGGCGGTTGTTTGCTGTTTTTTATCGCGATCGACATGATTAATGCGCGCCAAAGCCGGGCCAAAGGCACCGATGAGGAAGCCGAAGAAGGCGTTGTGAAAGATGACATCGCCGTGTTCCCTCTTGCGATCCCACTTCTATCCGGGCCCGGGGCCATCGTTACGATTTTCATTTTGGTCGAAAAGGCTAAGACTCCACTTGAAGAGCTAGCCCTTTATTTAAGCTTAATCCTGACTTCGATTGCTTGCTTCGTAGTGCTCAAAGAAGCAGGCCGAATGGCTCGTTACATGGGACAAATCGGTATGAATGTTTTCTCCCGCTTGATGGGCTTGGTGCTCGCCGCAATCGCCGTTCAATTCATCCTCGATGGTGTAAAGGATGCTTTACCAGGCCTCGCTGCATAATATACCGGGTGCGAAAAGACTCTTGTTTTATGGTCAAGATGACACCAAAACCCTTCCATTGCCGGTTCTCCTGCCTGTATATTCTAGAAGAGGCGCATGATGGGTTTTGAAAATTGGCCCGATACTTGAAATGTTCAGGACTGCTGGTGCAAAGCACCACCAAGGGAGAAACAGATGAAAACTTTAATTTTGGCAGTTCTGGCGCTAAGTTTCTCCGCCCCGATGGCTTTCGCGAAATCCGAGCTCTCGAGTCGACAGATCGTAAAAACCTACAATGCCCTCTACCCGACTCTTCAACTCTCCGTGGCAAAGCCTGCTCCTGAAACGGCTTTGCTTGAGGAGCTTGAATTTCTTGGTGACTCCCTTAACGGCGAACCCGGGCGCGCCGGGGGCTTAGTTCACCTTGCTTGCTGCCATGTATCTTGTGGCGGCGGTTGTGGTAAAAAATAAGCTGATCATACCAAACCCTTAGCGCTATATTCAGCACCATCAAAAGGTGGTGCTTATGAAATGTCTATTTTCCCTTCTTATGTCAGTTGCAATGTTGGGTAGCTCTTGTGTTTTCGCGGAGGACACGTCCAAGGCAAAATCCGAAGCCCGCAAGGAAGTCGACCAGGCGCTCGACACTATTGAAAAGCAAATCGGCGCTATGGAAACCAAGTCTAAGGAGATGTCGAAAGAAGCTCGCGTTGAATGGCAAAAGGCGATTGATGATTTAAAAAAGACTGGCGCGAAACTTCGCGAAGAAATCAAGGAGGAACGCTCGGCCGGCGAATCCAAAGCCAAAGACTATTGGGCTCGCATGAAAGCGGCCGTTGGTGAATTGTCCGCCGGGGTAGAGAGCGCTGCTAGAAAACTAAAAGACAAAGCTGAGACAAAAAAATGAGCGCGGCAAAAGTAGACGCCGACTCCTGACCGAGTTCGGCTTTTAGTTTTTCGTAAACCGGCTCCATCGCCTGACGCACGGTTTGCTGCATGGCCGGAATATCGACCTCAGTTCTTCCTGCGGTAGGACAGCTCGGTAGAATTTCGATAAGCACTGTGCGTCTCCAACTCCAAGGATTTAAAATCCAACTGCCTTTTGGCATCACTTCCCTAGCCCCCGCGATAACGATCGGTACGATCGGCATTTGCGCACCTACCGCAAAGAGAAATGGTCCCTGCTTAAAGCGCCCAAGAACCCGGTCTGCTTGTCTAGTTCCCTCAGGTGCAAGAGCGAAAAATTCGCCATCGGCCGCTCTAGTTTGCGCATCTTTATAAACGTGCAAAACTTTCGTGCGATTATTCCGCTCAATTGGCAACATTCCCACCGTTCGCATGGCCCGCCCAAAAAATGGAATTTTAAAAAGCTCGATTTTCGCGCCAAATCGAGGCACCCCGGGCAGCCCACTAGCCATCACCAAAATATCGACCCAGCTTGTATGATTGAATAGAATCAAAAACCCTGTGCCCTTAGGCCAATTCTCTTCGCCCCGAATCTGCATTTCTATTCCACTAAGCTTAAGTATGGATTCGGCCCATAGCTTGCCGATCCCCCAGTCCGCTTGCGGCCTTGAGTTCTTCCTACTTGCAAGTATGAGGACAACGACCGCACAGAACATCGTGTGCGGCAGAAAATACGCAGTGACTATAAGTCCGCGCAAAATGAGGAACGGCTTTAATAGGAGATGCATACATACAATGGATCATTAGCTCTACCCTCAAATCAAATAAAAGCTCGAAAACTGCTCACAAAGTGCCGATTTTGAGCCTTCAAATTGGCGAATTTGCAGCAGATAACCGGAAAACGAGTGGTTATTTCGATTTAAGGACGGCATCGCCCTTGCTCATATACCGTCTCGGTGTTCCCGCTTGTTTAAGGAGTTCGTATGAAGAGTCTTATAATTGGATTAATGCTTAGCCTCTCAGGTGCCGCGTTTGCCGCGGATTCAACCAAGGATGTCCTGCGTGACGACATCAGCGGCTTAGATGTGGAAAAACAGGCCGAAGAGCTTGAGGTTCTTGATCAACAAATGCTTGAGCAGGAAGCTAAGAAGGAAGCGAATCTTTTAGAAAAAGAAGCGAAAAGCC
Organism: Pseudobdellovibrionaceae bacterium; assembly: GCA_043720065.1. GTDB lineage: Bacteria > Bdellovibrionota > Bdellovibrionia > Bdellovibrionales > UBA1609 > JAIBAM01. The sequence goes on from JAYSTF010000011.1 coordinate 41,544, forward strand.
TGGAGAGCCAAATCATTCGTCTCCGCGCGGAGAGCAAGCGCTTAAACAATAAAATCGATCGCCAGTCGGGCCGCTATCAAGAAAGCGTGGCTTTCTTAAAGCGCGTTGAGTCCGATGCCCGCCAAGTTCAGTCCAGACGCAACAAATTACAGGCGCAAGTCGATAAGCTTAAGGCTCAGACAGACAAAGTCGAAGCAAGGGCAATTCGCGCTAAAAACGATCGCGACACGGCAAAGAACGAAATTCGTAACCTTGAGCGCTCAAAAGCTCAGTTGATCTCCCGTAAACGCGATGCTGAACTTTCAATTGACCGCCTCACCAAGCAGAACAAGAAGCTTAAAGCCCACGGCCGCAAACTTAGCCAAGACGTTCGCAAGCTTGAAAAACAAGTAGCGGCAAAAGAATTCCAAGCTGAATCGTTAGATCTTTAATTAATTTTCAGTTAACTGATATCCGTAAGGATCGACTGATGCCGTCCAGAGCTGAAATGCTTTAAAGCATAATTATGCTTTAAAGCATTTTCGGGCAAACGGCACATTAAGTGACGCAATGTCCGTTTATTCAGCGATTTTTAGCGGCTAATTAGTGACCCGCTCTGCGCGGGTCAGCGCTTCTCGTCGCAATTTTCTTCGCAGGATTCTTGCACTGTTTCGACTTCGATCGTCGTGTGGATTCCGCCTTCGTGAGAGACCACGTGGCGAATTTCTTTTTTTATACTTTTTATGTCGCTCATATCTTCAACAACCGCGTGCAGTGTGACGACGTGATTTTCGCCGTCTAAACTCCAAACGTGGAGGTCATGGACCTCTTTGACGCCCGGTAAACTTGAAAGTTTCGAGCGCAACTTTTCCTGATCGAAACCGTCGGGGACTTTCTGGAGAAATACCATCATCGTTTGCACTAGGTTACGAATCGCGCTCCAGCCAATGAAACCGGCGATGAAAATCGCAAGCATCGGATCGACCCAAGAAATCTCGAAGAAATGGATCACCACAGCGCCGATCAAAACCGCTGCCCAACCAAGAACATCTTCGATCATGTGCCAGCTAAGCATCTTTTCATTTTGCGATTTGCCGTGAGACAAACGCCAAGCCGCAAAACCATTCACTGCAAGTCCAAGGCAAGCAAGTCCAGCCATACCGAGGCCAAAAGGTGGTGGCGCGCCACTAATCAGTCGCGTCGCTGCCTCTTTCGCTATGAAGATCGAGCCGATCACTAGCACCAGTCCAGTGATCAGTGCTGAAAGCAGTGACAAGCGTCTAAGCCCATAAGAAAAGTTGGCTGTTGGACCGGTCGCAGAACGGTGCTGTAAGTAGAGTGCAAGCCCAAGACTTAAACTGTCGCCAAGGTCATGAACGGCGTCGGCCATAACAGCCACACTTCCCGTCCACCACCCGCCAACCAACTCGATAATCGTAAAAACCAGATTTAAAATCAGCGCAGTTTTTATGCGACCAGTCGCGCCATCAGCCAACGAAACATGGTGATGCGAATGATGATGGTTGTGATGATTATGTTGTTTACTCATTTGTGTGATCCCATTTTGCACCGAAGAAATTCTTGCACCAACGCACTTCTCCCCATCGACGCATCGCGCACTCGCTCGAAGAGTGGCATTTTGACCATTTATATTTTGGTACGTGCCTTGCTAAATCCCAGGTGTGACTTAAATAGCAGGGCCAAAAAGAGTCCGACAAAAAATTTTACGGGGGGAATGAAATGAAACTTTTAATCACTTTACTAATGGCATTCAGCGCGAATGCCTTTGCACTTAACTCTAGCGAGATTGGCGAGTTGATCGGCAACTTAATCCGCCACGAAGAAGGCAATGAATATCGTCCTGATCCAAGAGATCGTGAGCGTCCTGGTCGACCAGAGCGCCCAGGTAGACCCGGCAGACCAGGAAGGCCTGGCGATGAATACGGCGACCTCTACTGCAGCGCCAGAGATGATGGCTATAAAGAAGAGCATAGCCGTGGTCACGAATCATGTCGTGAGTGCGAACGTTATCACGGCAGCTGTGTGGAGACTTGCGAAAGAATTGAGCAGTACGCTCAGTGTATCTATGAAGGACGTGATCGTCGCGGTGTAACTGAAAACTACATTGGCCGCGCTTATGACCGTAGAGACGCGGAACGCGATGCCTATTATCAGTGTCGCCAGCGTTACAATGACTGCCGATTTATGCGATGTGATTTGGTGGGCGAGCGCGAAACGGTTTCGCAGCGTTCATGTGGACGCCGCGGCCGCTGGTAATATTAGATTGCCAAAAGACCTAGTTCTTTGATGACATCGGTTTCACGAAAGGGTCGTGAAACCGATGTCTCTTTTTTTGGGCGACGCCGCCCTCGTCTATTGTGACGGAGCTTGCTCCGGTAATCCCGGCCCCGGCGGCTGGGGCTCGGTCATATGCACACCTGACCTAAAAGTCACCGAGCTGGGCGGTGGTGAACAAGGTACCACGAACAACCGAATGGAAATGTTAGCAGCCTTAGGTGCGCTAAAGTTTCTTCGCGATTTTAAACAGCATGTCTGGCTTTACACGGACTCAACCTATCTCATTCGCGGCATTACACAGTGGTGTTACGGTTGGAAGAAAAAAGGCTGGAAGAACGCAAGTGGCGGTGAAGTCGCCAATCAAGATATTTGGCAGGAATTAATGATTGTGACTGCCGCTCGCAAAGGCGAAGCGAAAGTGGATTGGCGATACGTCCGAGGCCACCAAGGGTTTGCGGGAAACGAGCGCGTGGATGAAATCGCCGTCGGTTTTTCGCAAGGGCGATGGGTCGACCTTTATCGCGGCCCTCTTTCGAACTATGGCGTCGACATTCTAGAACTTCCGCCTGACGTGCCATTGCCGGAGATGCGCGATAAGACCGGCCCAAAGCCCGCAGCTCTTTCCTATTTAAGCTACGTTAACGGTGTGTTGGAAAAGCACGGCACTTGGAAAGAATGTGAAGCTGCGACAAAGGGCCGCCCAGGCGCTAAATTTAAAAAAGCCATGACTGAGTCCGAAGAATTTTCCATTATGAAAGAGTGGGGAGTCGACCCTTCTCGCGTCAAAAAGAAGTAGGAAGCGATTTGAAAATATTAGATCTTCCGCCAAAGAAACTCGTATTGCCCTTGCTGATCTTTACTCTCGCAGTGGCAGGAGTAACTTGGAGCTTAACCGCGGATCCAATGCGAACTGTTTCGGTGATTCTGGCATCAAACCTTTATGTTTATCTTCTACTCCAGAAGCAGCCCACAAACTCTGGGAGCTCCGTAAAAATTTTAATCTTAGACCGCAGTGGATTGTATGCGTCTGGTGTACCTGAATTGAAGGCATTAAAATCCATCGACTCGCGCATCTCGGAACTTGCGCTCATGCAGAGAGTGGCAAGTTTGCTTTATAAGAATGATGATCTTTTGTCGCGGACGGTGCTTGCCGCCGCCCGGGGTAAGTCTCTCGAGCTTCTCGAAGTCGAGCAATTCCGCTCAGTCCCTGACCAAGGGGTTGTCGGCGTGGTTTCTCAGAGAAAAACTTTTGTCGGCTCCGCAGCTTTCTTACGATCTGAAGGTATTCAACCCGGACCCCTCGAATCACTTGCCACCAGCTTAATTCGCGAAGGTCATAAAGTGTCGTTAATCGGGGCAGACGGCAAAGCAATTGGCATCGTAGCTGTCAGCGAACCGTCTAAACTTGAATCCATAGAGTCTGTTCAAAGAGCTCGGGCTATTGGCATCGAGGTGGCGCTGCTTAGCGGTGAATCGGCTGAGATCGCGAAGTCGCACGCCGATCAAATGGGCATTACCCGGGTCTATAGCGACGTCACTCCTGCAAAAAAGTCAGAGATTGTTAAACAGATCCAAAAAGACTCCGGCGGCGAAGCGGAATTTATCGTCGGCGACCTGAATGCCAATGTCGAAAAGTTCGAACAGGGCATGCTCGTCGCGAAGGCCTCACGCATCCGCCTTTTTGGATTTGTACTATATAATGTCTTTGCCCCGATTTCGGTGGCGGTTTTAAACTGGCCTCCGCTGGTAAGTCTCGCCATTCATGTGCCTCTCGATATTTTAGTCTACCTACGGCAACGCATCACATCCTAAAACAAGAATGATTCCGACCTTTTGACAAGGTGCCTTAGGGACGCTAATAGTGGCCGCCAGCATAGCCAAAAGTTTTAACCCAAATAACGAGGACCACAAATGCGGGAAATGTTGAAGCGTTTCATCCAGTTCGGCGCTCTAGCGCTTGGAGTAGTTCATTCCCAGGTAGCATGGGCCAGCGAGGCTGACCTAATTCTGCCAAATCTAAATGTCACCTTCCCAATGCTTGGCGACCTCAGCGGTCACAGTATTTTGATCTCTGGTGTTGTTGTGTCTCTTTTGGGAATCGCATTTGGTCTGTACGAATTTTTGGGAATTAAGAATCTTCCAGTGCATCGCTCAATGCGTGAAGTATCCGAACTGATCTACGAAACCTGCAAAACTTATATGTTACAGCAGGGAAAACTTCTTATCGTTCTCGAAGCTGCGATTGGGATTTGTATCGTCGGCTACTTCGGTGCGCTTTTAGAAATGGAAGCAAGTCGAGTCCTTCTCATTTTGCTTTGGTCAGTTCTCGGTATCCTTGGATCTTACGGAGTTGCGTGGTTCGGAATTCGATTAAACACCTACGCCAACAGCCGCACCAGCTTTGCCTCATTGGCGGGCCGTCCTTATCCTGTCATGGATATTCCACTGCGTGCCGGTATGTCGATCGGTGTGGTTTTGATTTGTGTGGAATTGATCCTCATGATCACGATTTTGCTTCTTGTTTCTCCCGAAGCAGCGGGAGCTTGTTTCATCGGCTTTGCGATTGGTGAATCTCTTGGCGCCTCTGCCCTTCGCGTTTGCGGTGGTATCTTCACAAAGATTGCAGACATCGGCTCTGATTTAATGAAGATCGTTTTCAAGATTAAAGAAGACGACGCTCGTAACCCCGGCGTTATCGCTGACTGTACTGGTGACAACGCCGGTGACTCCGTTGGACCAACAGCTGACGGTTTTGAAACTTACGGTGTAACTGGTGTTGCTCTTATTACTTTCATTATTCTTGCCGTAGGCATGCAAATGGGCCCCGATGGAGCCCGCACCTTAATTCCCGGTGGGAGCGAACTTCAAGCGCGATTTATCGTTTGGATTTTCGCTATGCGAATCCTAATGATCCTGACATCTATCGGTTCTTACTGGTTAACTAGTGCGGTATCTAAAGCGAAATTTGCGGCTAAGGCGCACTTTGATTTCGAAACGCCACTTACGGCGCTTGTGTGGGTTGCTTCACTTATGTCGATCGCTGTGACCTATTTGGTCAGCTATTACATGCTTGGGTTAATGGATAATGGTATGTGGTGGAAGCTTTCAACGATCATCAGCTGCGGAACGATTGCGGCCGCAATCATTCCCGAAGTAACTAAAGTTTTTACGTCAGCAAAGTCGAAGCACGTTGCCGAAGTGGTTCAAGCCTCACGAGAAGGTGGCGCGTCTCTTAACGTCCTAAGCGGTATCGTTGCCGGGAACTTCAGTGCCTTCTGGAAGGGCATGGTTATGGTTGCGTTGATGTTTGTCGCCTATAAGACAAGCGCATTGGGACTTGGCCAGTTCATGATCCATCCAGCCGTATTTGCGTTTGGTCTCGTTGCCTTCGGAATGCTTGGCATGGGTCCGGTTACTATCGCGGTTGATTCTTATGGACCGGTGACGGACAACGCTCAATCCGTGTTTGAGCTTTCACAGATTGAATCTGTGCCGAACATCAGCGCTGAGGTGCAAAAAGATTTCGGGTTTACACCGAACTTCGCTCAAGGAAAACTCTACCTCGAAGAGAACGATTCAGCTGGTAACACATTTAAGGCGACTGCAAAGCCTGTGTTGATTGGTACTGCGGTGATTGGTGCGACCACGATGATTTTCTCGATCATTTTGATGTTGAACCTGAAGCTTGATCTTTTGAATCCAGAAGTTCTCTTAGGTTTGATCTGCGGTGGCGCAGTGATCTATTGGTTCTCTGGTGCATCGACTCAGGCCGTTGTTACTGGCGCCTATCGCGCAGTCGAGTTCATTAAGGCGAATATCAAACTAGAAGGATCAACTAAAGCTTCGGTTGAAGATTCAAAGCAAGTTGTGAAGATCTGTACGCAGTACGCGCAAAAAGGAATGATCAATATTTTTGGTGTGGTGTTCTTCTTGACCTTGGCCTTTGCGTTCTTCGATCCAACATTCTTTGCAAGCTATTTGATCTCGATTGCCGTCTTCGGTCTTTTCCAAGCAATGTTTATGGCCAACGCCGGTGGTGCTTGGGATAACGCGAAAAAAATGGTTGAAGTAGATCTGAAAGAAAAAGGCACTGAGCTCCACGCGGCGACAGTTGTTGGTGACACGGTCGGTGACCCCTTTAAAGACACTGCAAGCGTAGCGCTAAATCCAATCATCAAGTTCACGACTCTTTTCGGACTTCTAGCAGTTGAGATTGCTGTGAAACTTTCAGGAGGCCACGGTGCCACTGATCCGGCAGCGCTCGCTGCGGCGCCAACATCGGGCATAGCCATGACGACTTACCTTGCAGTTGCTTTCCTGCTAGCTGGTCTCTTCTTTGTATGGCGCAGCTTCTACGGAATGCGCATTAAAAATTAAGAACTCCCTGCACGCTCCCCCACATGGGAACGAGTTTAAAAGGCGCTGGGAA
>JAYSTF010000101.1:0-27895 GCA_043720065.1 Pseudobdellovibrionaceae bacterium
TCCTTTTTTCCATCTCGGTTGCATCCTTGCAAATGATGAACCGAAATCTTAACCTAACTTCCTGAAATTATTCAAATTTTGATGCGTTCGCCCTGGCGACGTCGCGGGTGCACCCACCCTCGGCACCGAATATTTCATCAGATTTTAAGAGCTGGTGAAACCTGAAGGACTTGCGCTCGTCACAGAAATCAGTTTCCGCAAATCTAAATTGACTAAACAAGTTTAATTATCATGAAAATCTTTTTCGTTGCGATTTGAAAAACTAAATTATATCGTCGGCCCTACCTCGGAGGTCTCCATGAATCTCAAAAAACTGTCTGATCAAAATTTGCTAACTGCGACTAATCAACTTGTTAAACAGGAGCGGGAAATTCTCACAATGATCCTTCATCATCTACGAGAGGTCGAGAGGCGGCGGCTTTTTTCCTCCCTTAAATATTCATCGTTGTTTGCATATGCAGTGGGTGAATTGAAGTACTCCGAGGATCAGGCCGCGCGAAGGATCGCAGCGATGAGGTTAATGCGGGATGTGCCAGAAATTGAAGAGAAAATCAGTTCAGGGGCACTTACGCTCAGTAACTTAGGTTTGGCACAAACGCTTTTCACTAAGGAGCGGCAAGCTGGACGGCAAGTAAGTGTGGACGGAAAGATTGAGATTTTGCACCAGCTAGAGAATCAATCTGCCCGAGAGGCGCAGAGAATAGTGGCGGAAATTAATCCGGAGATGAAGCGAACCAAGAGATTAGACTTTGATTTGGTTGAAGACGAGGAGCTTCGCGCAAAGTTGCTAAAGGTAAAGGGTCTATTTGCCCATATCGATCCGAATATGCGGCTTGAAGATGTGCTTCACAGACTTTGCGATGCTGAAATAGCAAAAAAGGCTCGGCCGGCGGCTGTGGCATCGAGATCTGGATCAAGTGAAACTGCTAGCAAGTTCAAATCGCCCGCGACATCGCGGGCGGATTCAAAGGCTGAGATTCGGCGCCAGGTGTGGCGACGTGACAACGCTCGGTGCACAAGATGCTCATCGACACACGCTGTGCAGGAAGATCACATTCTCCCGCGCGCGGCAGGTGGGTTGGATACGTTGGATAACTTACGACTTTTATGCCGATCATGTAATCAGAGAGCTGCGATTGAATACTTTGGGTTGAGAAAAATGGATAGATACTTGGAGGGTCGGGCTGGCAAACCATTGGCTTTCAAACCACTTGATCCTGATAGAATAATTATTTAAGCCGTTAGTATGGTGAATTTCCTATCCAGACGAGACAAATCGAAATCTTTATCCCAAGCTACTGACACGCGCTGGGGTGCGTACCCGCGAAGTCACAAGCACCAAGCGATCCCATGAACATGACTAAGGTCCATATATCCCCATTAAGAGCCGAACACTTACAGGGATTACTTTGCGTTAACTCAGCGACTTATCTACCATTAAGATCAAGACGCGAAAGAGGTTACACCATGAGATTGCAGCTTGCCGTCACGGGTTTGGTTGGAGCAGCTTGCTTATTGTTAACAGCACCAGCCTTCGGTGCACAGATTACGAAGATCTCTGGCCGCAAGGTTTTAATGGACCTGCAAGGTGATGCTGCTAAAGAGGGCGACATCTTCGTCGTACTTAGCCCAGAAGGAAAAAAGAAAGCCCTCGTCAAAATCAAAACCGTAAAGAACGGCAAAGCCATTGGTGTGATCGGCAAGGGAAAAGCGGAAGCTGGATGGAGCGCTAAGATCTCTGAAAAATCCGGTGGCGCAAAAACCGCGAGCGGCAGCGGCGAGGGAAGCCGCTCGCGTAAAGCAGCTCCTCAGTCCTCAGCCAGCCGCGAGGGAAAGTCGTACTGGGGATTGATGGGTGGAATTGCGATGGACACGATGAGCGTCGACATCGACAACACGGGCGACAGCATTGCAGACAAAACCGTCGACCTAGATGGTATGGCATTTAGCGCTAAGGCGCTTTTTGATTACGAATTGTTCCCACAGGTTTGGTTCCGCGGCCTTGGTGGTCTCGAAGGCTTGAACGTTAGTGGCCCCACCGAAGTGGGTTGCCAAGCAAAAGCCTGTTCAGTTTCGATTTACTACCTCAGTGTAGATTTCTGGGCCCGCTATGCGTTTTCAACCGGGAGCTTTCGGCCTTGGGCAGGGGCTGCGTTTAGCTTGATGTTCCCTGCAACCAAAGACGCGACCGCCCTTGAAGACAGCTCAATCACAAACACGAGCGCTATCTCCGTCGGCATTGGCTTTGACTGGTTCACATCAGAAACGTTCTACATTCCGATACAGATTGAATACGCGATGCTGCCAAAGTCGGAGACGGTGGAGGCTTCAGCCATCGGTGCCCGAATTGGCTTCGCCCTGCCGTTTTAATTTGAGGAACTCTTAAGTGTGCGTAATTCGCGTTACGCCGATTACGCCCTTTAGCTTCATCATCGCGCTCATTACTTCAGAAAGCTGCTTCGTATCTCTAACGGCGACGTCGAACGTGCAAATTGCTTTCAAATCCTTCGTCGTCCGCGCCTGAGCATTATGAATATTCACACCGAAGGTTGAGAACACTTCCGTCATGTCCTTCAAAAGACCCGCTACGTCATGGCTAATCACTCGAATGCGTACCATGCGGCCCACATCGCCAGAGTTTTGCGCACTCCACTCAACATCGATTCTGCGGGCTAGATCGACTTCAAACGCTTTTGTGCAATCGGCTCTGTGGATCATGATGCCGCGGCCAAGAGTAATGAAGCCAATGATCGCATCACCTGGAATCGGTGAGCAGCACTTGGCAAATCGAACTAATACATCTTCTAACCCATCGACACGAATAAGCGACGATGACTTCTTGGTTCTTTGTACCGCAGCTTTAAAAGCTCGCTGGATAAAAGACCCACCTTCATCTTCGGGCTTCGGTGTCGCAGTCGTATTCGGCATAAGCTTTTCAATAATCTGAGCTGGGGTGATTGCCCCGTAACCAACTTTGACATAAAGGTCGTCATTATTCGCGCAACCTTGATCCTTAAGAAGTTTTACGTACTCGTCGCCATGCAATTGCTTCTGAGCCGAAGCACCGTATTTGCGGAAACTGCGCTCTAACAACTCTTTTCCAAGCTCCATAGCGCGTGACCGTTGCTCCGCTTTCACATGAGCACGGATTCTTGATTTCGCTCTTGTGGTGACGCAAAGCTTTAACCAGTCCTTAGAGGGTTGTTGGTTTTTTGAGGTGATGACTTCAACAACGTCACCGTTTTTAAGTTTATGCTTTAGAGTTACAAGCTTTCCGTTTACCCGCGCCGCCACGATATGGGTGCCGACATCAGTGTGTACGGAAAATGCGAAATCAATCGGTGTCGCACCCTCAGGGAATTCTTTTACGTCCCCTCTTGGCGTGAACACATAAATTTCCGACTCAAACAAATCGGATTTAACATTCTCCAAAAACTCATCGGCGCTATTAGTCTGCTGATGCATGGCCACAAGATCTCTTAGCCAATTGAACTTTTTCGCCGACGCTGAATCGGTCGGACCACCACCGTCGTCATCACCTTCTTTGTAAGCCCAATGAGCCGCGATTCCCCGTTCCGCAATTTGATGCATCTCTACTGTGCGAATCTGAATCTCAATGCGCTCGCCGCCAGGCCCGATCACCGTCGTGTGAAGGCTTTGATAGTTATTGTTTTTCGGCATAGCGATGAAGTCTTTAAAGCGACCCGGGACCGGTTTCCAGAGGGAGTGCACGACTCCTAAAATTTCATAACATTCCGCGACTGAATTCACGCAAACCCGGAACGCCAAAATATCAAAGACCTGTTCGTAATCGATGTTGCGCAACTGCATCTTGCGGTAAATAGAATACAGATGTTTTGGTCGACCCTGAACTTCGAAAGAAATCTTGGAACGCTTAGCGACTTCCAGAGATAAAATGCGATTAACGTCGTCGATGTACTTTTCGCGCTCTTTTCGCTTCTTCGCGACTTTTTGCGCAAGCGTGTAATACGCCTCTGGCTGGGCGTAGCGGAAACTCAAATCTTCCAATTCAATTTTTAAACTGTTGATACCTAAGCGCGATGCCAGCGGCGCGTATATATCCAACGTCTCTTCCGCGATGGCCGTTTGCTTTGCGGGCGGCATATGATTTAGCGTTCTCATATTGTGTAATCGGTCTGCGAGCTTCACTAAAACTACGCGAACGTCTTTTCCCATGGCGACGATCATTTTGCGAATATTTTCGCCCTGCTTTTCATGGGTGTTGCGAAACTTCATTCGGGAAATTTTAGTCACACCATCCGTTAATTTGGCGACAGTTACGCCAAACAAACGCTCGATTTCCTCGAGAGTCACATGCGTGTCCTCAACCGTATCGTGGAGAAGGCCAGTCATGATGGTGGGAAGATCTAACTTCAAATTCGCTAAAATCGCGGCAACCCCAAGAGGATGAGAAATATAAGGCTCGCCGCTTCGGCGAATTTGGCCGGCGTGCGCTTTCTCGGAAAATTCATAGGCTTTGCGAACAATATCTAGGTTTGCGGTTGGTAGGTTGGTTTTGATGATGTCGATGAGATCTTCGAGCGTTTCGGCTGGTCGCTCATCCGCAGTTTTTTGAATCTCAGCCAGCTCGCCCATTGCTTCCGCTTAACCCTTGCCGTTCATTCTTTGACCCACCCGAAATAAGGTGAGCCATCTTTTTAAAACTCATCGGCAAAATCAGGATTTCTCCTGATAGAGAAAAGGCCAGTAGAACCGACTATCGGTTGAGATCCTTTTCAACCTCGCGGTCGAGGGATTCTTCTGTCTCATAATAGACATTTCCAGCGGCCACTTCACGCAAAGCAGTGACGATGTATTTGTTGTCTTTAACAGAAACAGTGCTGTCATCGCCTTTGAGGAGTTGCTTGGCGCGTTTCGCTACGAGCAAAACAAGTGCAAATCGGTTGTCGACTCTTTCCAGACAGTCTTCAACGGTAATACGAGCCACGGCGCACACTCCTCTATCAAAAGATTCTTAAAATTCCGATTAATCGAACGCTTAGGATTACTTAAAGCTTAAGAATTCTTCAATCAATTTCTTAAGTTGGGCGTAGGCGTGGGCGAAATTGTCGTTCACGATCTGGCGGTCAAAGCCGCTAGCCAGCGCCATCTCGACTTCAGCGTTACGCATCCGAACCTCGATATCGGCGGGAATCTTACCCTCACGCTTTAGAATTCTTTGACGCAGTGCGCCTATTGACGGGGGGAGGATGAACACGGCCAAGGCCTGCGGATACTTTGTCTTAAAAGTTCTAGCCCCCTGTACGTCGATATCCATAATAACTACTTTTTTAAGGCGCCAGGACTCATCAATCTGATCTGCGGGAGTACCATAGAGGTTCCCGTGCACCTCGGCGTGCTCAACAAAAAAACCGTGTTTTAGTTTGCCCAGGAACTCTTCCCTCTCGACAAAATGATAGGGCTGACCTTGAGATTCGCCCTTTCTCATCGCGCGGGTGGTGTACGTAATCGTGTCCCTGAGAACCGAAAAATCCACCAACGCCTTATCTAAAAAGCTCGACTTACCAACCCCGCTGGGTCCAATGAGAAGGATCATTGGTTTATCGATCATACGATGTTTTGCACCTGCTCCTTAAATTGCTCGATGAGGGCTTTGGACTCGACGACGATTTGAGTCAGCCCCGCAACTGGAGCTTTCGAGCCGATCGTATTTACTTCTCGGTGGAGTTCTTGGCAGTAGAAGTCGAGTTTTTTCCCGGCCCGCGATTCGGACTTAAGGAGCCCTTGGCAGATTTTTAAATGCTCCTTTAAACGGTGGACCTCTTCAGCAATATCCGCCCGCTCTAGGTAAACCGCCAATTCCTGGCCCAAACGCTGAGCATCGACTTTGTCGCCAAACGGAGATTTGGCCATTCGGACCTTAAGCCTCTCGCCCAGTTCTACTCTCGCCTGCTCAGCGAGCTTTTCAATTTTTGATACTTCTTTAGCCAGGTGATCAAGGAGCTTATCGAGATGCCGTTGAAGAGCGGTACCCTCCCGTTGTCGCTCACTCACACAAATCTGAATCGCTTTTTTGACGGCCTTGATTAGTGTGTCTTTCTCCCCCGCCTTTGCCTTTGGCGGATGCCAGCTTACGACTTCGCTTAAACCCATGAGCTCAGATGCTGAAGGGTCACCTTTTAGCCCAAGCTCTTTACTCGCGGTTCGAAAAACTTTTAGCCAATTTTTGGCAGCACCCATGTCCACTGCGAGTTCCGTACTGGCCGCGCCTTTTGGTCTTCTTAAAACGTAAACATCAACGGTCCCCCGGTGTAGGGACTCTCCAACCAATGTTTTGATTTCCCTTTCAAAGGCGGCGTACTCGCGCGGCATGTGCCCACGCACTTCCAAAAATCGGCCATTGAGGGATTTGACAGTGACTTCAATTTCCACGCTAGAAGTAGTCAAGCGACTCGATCCAAAGCCTGTCATACTCGCAATCATGATGTGCCTTCCAAAACGATGCTATTTAAGCTTGAACGATTATTCGGGATGACCACGATTCAAGTCAACCGCTCTCAAGAACTCAATGGCCTCTTCTTGCCCCGTCTTAGAGTCAAACCAGTGAATTTCCGAATCTGCATTGAACCAGGTCATCTGTTTTTTCGCGAGCTGAAGTGTGCTTTTGACCACCCGCCCTACCAATTCCGATTCAGGAATCTCCCCTTGAAGATGTTGAACCATCTCCCTGTAACCGACACTTTGAAGCGGCGCCCATTTCGCCAAACCTTTAACCAGCAGGGCTTCGACCTCTGCTTTCCAGCCAGCGCCCATCATCTTTAGAGTTCGCTCCTCAATCCGTGAAGCTAATTCCGCTCGAGCAAGTCGGAATCCGATTTTGACCGAGCGATAAGGCCAGGTTGAGGGAGCTTCGGCGAATTCTCGGCGGATTGTCGTCATTGTTTTGTTTTCGTTTTCAATCACCATGAGCGCCCGAACGATACGGTAGGAGTCATTTGGACTAAGTTTCGCCGCGTATTCCGGGTCAAGTTTCTCTAGTTCCTTATGAAGGGTTGGTCCATCCACCTCAAGAGCTCTAATCTTCCAATAATTTTTTCGCTCATCGGGAACTGGCTTCACATCATGAACGCCTTTTTCCAACGCTCGAATGTAAAACCCACTGCCACCGACGGCAAAGACCAGCCGACTTTCACTTGCAAGAGTTTGCATCGCTTGGCGCTGAAATTTTGCGGCGGTAAGTTCGTCTGGCGGCTGAACCCAATCAAAAAGAAGATGAGGGACTAACTTTAGCTCAGTAGCGTTAGGCTTTGCAGCACCAATATCGACACCTTTATAGCACTGAACGCTATCGCAATTGAGAATCGCCGCTCCCCATTCTTGCGCGGCCGTTAGAGCAAACTCGGATTTTCCAGCGGCTGTCGGACCAAGAACAAAAACTACAGGCTTCATGATCACACAAGGCGTCCAAATTCGCGCTCAAGCTGCGGCCAGGTCCAATCAACCGATACGGGCCGCCCATGGGGACAAAAACTTGAGAGCGCAAACTCATCCATCTGGACAAGCAGCTCGCGCATTTGTTCCGTGCTTAAGGCTTGGCCCGCTCGTACGACAGAATGACAAGCCATGCTGGCGCATATATCCGCTACCGCCTTTTCAACGGCAAAGGACCCGCCGCGGTCTGAAAGTTCGGAGGCGAATTTTCTCAAACCCTCAGCAATCGCGCTTTCCTGAAGCAATGATGGCGCGGACCTTACGTTTAAAGTCGTGGGACCTGAGATCTCCACTTCGATTCCAAGCTTTAGAAGATCAGGCAGGTGCTCAGATATTGCTTCAACTTCAACGGCCTCCAAAGTCACCTGCAGAGGTAGCAAGAAACCTTGGACATCGATTTGCCCACCCTTCCAGGCTGCCATAAGACGTTCAAAAGCAACTCGCTCGTGCGCCGCATGCTGGTCCACTAAGACAAGCCCTGAGGGCCCTTGCGCAAGAATGTAAGTGAGCTGGGCTTGCCCAAGCACTTGCAAACTCTGCCAATAATTTGCGGTTGGCGACGACGAGACGTAAGCGTCCCGCGGAGCTTCAAACCGCGCCGCAATCGGTGCTGAACTTTTTAGTTCCTCGAGAGTTGGCATCTTATGGGTTTCACGGTTGGCGTACTGTACGCGGTGAAAAGATCGGTCGGCGCCGAGCATATCCATATCCTGGGCAGGATTAAGAGGGTGTGAGGCAGAAAACTCACTCGGCACGGGATGCGCTTCTTGCGCTGTTGGCCGCGTTAGCCAAGGCGCGATCTCAAGCTGCGTCCGTGCGGCCCTATGCACCGCACGGAAGGCTTCGCTCGCCCTCTGAAACTTAACGCTTGATTTCGTCGGATGAATATTAATATCAACGAACTCTGGCGGGCAGCTCACGCTAATCACGGCGATCGGAAACTCTCCGTGCATAAGAAGATTTCTGTATGCATCATTCACCGCCGCCTGAAGGCTACGATCAGTGACTAAACGATTTTGTACGAACACCCACATTTGCCGACTTGTGCGCTCAACAATCTGAGGCGGCGCCAAAATAACTTCGGCTGTTACGGCGCCATCCGCGCCCTTACCATGGAAAAGCGGGGTGATTTCTAGAATCTGCTCAGCCCTTGCTTTCAAATCTTCGACCGCCGGCCAGTAATTCAGGAGCTTGCCCTTTTGCCGGACGCGAAACGAGACTTTCGGGTTGACGAGTGCGAGTCCCTTTAAAATATTTTTTATTTGTGAACTCTCACTCGCCTCCGACTTCAAAAATTTCAAGCGGGCTGGAACATTTTGGAAGAGATCGCTCACCAAAATGGTTGTTCCTTTTTCACCACCTTGAGTCAGCAGGTCTCCCGCTTTGCCAAATTCGCTAGTGATCGATGCGGCAAATTCTTGAGATTCTGGTTTTGAAATGATTTGCAACCGGCTCACGGCCGAGATTGTCGCTAAGGCTTCACCGCGAAATCCGTAACTGTGAATATGCCAGATGTCAGAACTAGTTTGGATTTTGCTTGTTGCATGACGAGCAAGGCTTAAGCGTAATTCCGCTTTCGGAATTCCAGACCCATTGTCTTTAACTTTTACAACCCTGCCGCCTTGATCAAAATCGACTTCGATTTCCGTTGCACCGGCATCAAGGCCGTTTTCAACGAGCTCTTTTACCATGTGCGCGGGGCGCTCAACGACCTCGCCAGCTGCAATTTGATCGACGACCTCGGAACTTAAAGGAAGTATGGCCATAAGGGTTTAGTACCCTAGTATTCGCGCTGGAGCGAGAGCCAATACCCTAGGTAAGAATGTTTTTCGTAGTAATACTTCGCATCACCGCGCACGGCCCACTTTTTCCGCCGGTAGGCAGCTCCCACCTGACCCACAGCTCCAATTCTAAAGCTCGTGGAGTTCACTGTATCGAGCGTGGTCTGGAAGCTAAATTTGGTGTACGTGGCCATAATGCCAAGCCCTCCGTAAACTAGAAAATTCAGGCGCTCGATCAGGGGCACCAAAAGCGAGAGGTCAGAGAAGACGAAAAAACCAGTGGGCGGAGACCTTGCGAAATCATCGTAATACGAAGGCGCTTTCGGCGAAAACACAAACGTAAGATCTAAGGGAGGACCATCGAAGAGTACACCGGGCCCGGTCATTTTAATTCCATACATCATCATGTCGTCGCTATATTTTTTTCCACGAAAAGTTTCAGTAAAGCCAAGCATTCCAACCTGAGCACCGAGGTAGCGAGTCAGGTAGATCGGCTCTAGGCCCGATTGAACTTTCTCGCGCAATTCCTCAACGTCTTTATATTCCGGATTTCTTTTCGCTTTATTTCCGAGCTTCTGAAATTCCGGAATGATTTCGTTATCCGCGACGTAGCCGATTTTATTTTTGTCGAAGCGAATTTTAAAAAACGCGCCAAGCCCACCAACGCCTTGGACCTTTTTCTGCGAAATTACAACTTTGAGACCTGGGGGTAGATTCGCCAAAACTTTATCGTCAAAATCGGGCTTTTTATAAACCGTTGCGCCTTCGGCATTAATAACGCCATATTGCGCTTTAGCCTTTGGCTTCGGGCTCTCGGCAGGTGCAGACGCCTCCTCAGGCTCCGTAAGGGGACTCGCTTCTTGCGCTATGACGGGCGTAAAAAATCCCGCAAGCAACAGGGTTAATAAAATCCTGCTAATCATTATTTCCCCATACGGATCAGCCAAACCCGGTAAAGCGCCTCGAGCACTATTCGGCTCGACATTTTGCTTTGGCCTACACGGCGGTCGACGAACGTAATGGGAACTTCCAGACCTTTGCATCCGGCATGAAGAGCGCGAAATTTAAGTTCGATTTGAAAACTATAACCTTCTGATTTCACCGACTGAAGCTGCATTTTTTTGAGTGTCGTTGCTCTCCAGGCATTAAATCCCCCCGTCCAATCGCGAATGGGAAATCCTAAAATCATGCGGGAATAAAAGCTTCCTCCTTGACTGATGATCTTTCTGCCCGCACCCCAATTCACGGTAGAGCCACCACTCACCCAGCGGGAGCCTACAACAAAATCTTTTGTTTCAATTGCCTTAAGCAAGGTACGAAGATCCTCTGGGCTATGAGAAAGATCGGCGTCCATTTCAACCAGCACATCAAACCCGCGCTCAAGGCCCCAGGCGAAACCCGCCAAGTAAGCACGGCCTAAACCTGATTTAGCTGGGCGGGAGAGAAGATGAACTTGGGAATCATTGGCCGCGATACGCTCCACCACCTGACCGGTTCCATCGGGCGAGCTATCATCGACTACTAAAACATCAGGCGATTCCGCCAAATCACGAACTGCGGGAACCAGTTCGGCGATGTTTTCACGTTCGTTGTAAGTAGGAATTACGATCAACTTTTTCATTGCTACTCAATTCAAGTGATGTGGAACCAGAATGGGGTTTGCTGTTAGAATTTTTGCTATCGCGTATGCGCTTTTGTGTCTCAATCAGTGACTGGCCGGTCAAGAGAAAATCTGCTCTCTCTTTGCGGCGGTCATAAACAACGCGGACCTGCTTAGCCGCTAATTCAGGATTGCGATTATAAAGTAGTGGATCAAAACCGCAGTGCGCGCACGGCAAACTCATTCGCCACCGCAGCTGCACAATCATTTCGGCCACCATGATCACAGCCACTAAAACCAAAATCGCCTTAGGGCTGATCGTGCGAAAAATCGCTGCGGAGCCGACGAAGGTTAAAACAATAGCGGAACCGACGTCAGTCCAGGTGACATGGCGTTTAGTGTATACGCTGCGTTTTCGTTTACAAAAGGCACAATAGCATTCGCGATGGGACTTTTTAAACCAAGCCATATGATCTGATTTTAAGAATTCTGGTCCGGCTTGGATAGACGAGTTTTTCATTTCGCCTAGGCAAATGCTAAAATAAACCCATGAAGAACACTAAAAAATCCTTTTTAGCCCTGATGCTGATCCTTGTCCCTGGACCTTGGCCTGTAATGGCATCTGAAGATGTCATGGATTACGAGGCGATCATCGACGACCTACGAGGCACAAGCCAAACGACGATCGAGGAAATCGATCCCTGGTCGCAGGCGCTTATTCACACGTCGATTGGCTTTGCGACAACTTTTATTGATGTCGAACCGGAGAATGGGCCAAGCGCTTCGGGCCTCTTGAGTGGGGTTGAAGCCAGCATGGGAATTGATTTGTTTTCGCCGGCGTGGCGCGCGGAAGGGGCGATAAGATCCTTCAACAAAGCGGACCTCGATTCGCAAACTTCCGTGTCGCTAAAAGAGTTCGATCTCAAGATCATGCATTCAAGCATTCTCACCTCTAAACTTCGCATGGAAATGGGTGGCGGACTTGCCGCGCGATACCTAACCGCAAACACTCCGTTTTCAGCGAAGCATGAATACACGACCCCAGCGTCTATTATTGCCCTTGGGTTTCGTTCACAACTAACTAAAATGGTTGGAATTGGCGTGGATATAAGTCTGAGAAATTCACTTATCGATGAGACCATTGATCGCTCTTCCGTTGGCGGTTCGTTCAAGGTGAATGCACTTTTCTAAACGGTGAACGAAATGAGCAGTTTTCTTCTTTTGTCCTTGCTTCCCTTTGCCCTAATTCTCCTTAACGGCCTGCGCGCCCGGCGACAAAGCAGCTATGAGTTAATTCCGAATTGTCTTCTTACCCGTTTTCCAATTGTGTTTGTTCGCGGCCGCCAGTCGCCGTTTTATTTTCTGCGCTACTGGAATACGGTGCCGCAATATTTACGGAACCATGGCTATGAAATTCGTCTGGCTGACATTCGCCAACTGCCCACTCTTAAAGCAAGAGTCCATCTTTTTACCGACACCTCCACGCAGCTCGACAATGCTTGGATAAAAGCCAACGAGCGCTACATTAAATCTCTCACGGTGGTTGGCGGAAACTTCGAACCGATACACATGGGGTCCGAACCAGTCATTTGGAAATGTTTAATGTTTCTTCATCAACTCTGGACACGAAACGAAACCGGCCCCCGCCCCATATGGCTTGGGCTAACTAGCGCGCGGCAGTCGCTGAATCTCCATAAAGCCTATCTCGCCCGCGCCATTTTCCTTGCCGAGAACGATCTGAAATGTTCCCATTAGCCCTATGGAAGAGAATCCCGGGCTTTCGCCCTTAGCTTGGAAAGTACGCCTTAAGGACGCTGGCCATCTGCTACTGCAGTTTGCCAAAAATCCTGTGGAAGGTATGAAGCAACTCCCCGATTGGGATTGGCCCTTCCTGCTCACCTGCCAAGCGATCGCAGGTGCTTCCGCCGGCGTCGGCGCCGGAATCGTTGGCCGAAATTTCGCGCAAATTTTCACAGGCTTAGTTTTCGTACCCATCAGCAATGCGTTAGTGACCGGCGTCGCCTGTGGATTCTTCTATTACGTTTTCGAATACGGCTTTCACCGCCCAGCCCGATTCCACAAGATCTACACTCACCTTGTATTTGCGCAGTTACCTGCCTTAGCCGCTACTATCCTAAGCCCCTTGGTCGCACCGATTTGGCTTCTAGGAATCATGGCCACCGGCTTTTTGCTGCTAGTGGGATTCGTACACAATCTCGGCCAAGACCGCAAATCCACCTTCCGCATGCTCTCCGGCATATTCGCATTTCTAGTAGTAATCTGGATCTTCAACTCCATCAGCCAACGCCGCTCCATCGACGCCTACCGCGAACAAGCCACCCCAGAGAGCCTAGATATCCTAGAAAAAGAATTGAAGGACAAGTAGGCACGACTGCCGAGCAGACGTGCCGTTCACCGAGACCGCGAAGCGGGCGGGCTCTATCCGCAAGCCTCAACCCACCTACACATCGTAAACGTACAGCCGCCGATCAGTCTCCAGCAATCTCGAGCAATCCACACCATAAAATCACAAAATAAATTGACATCGCTACTAAAATTATCTAAAAATACGGCATGCGAAGAATGAAACAACCAAAACTCCCCGGGCTTAATTTAAAAGAACAACCCTCTTTTGGCGGCTCGAAGCTTAAAAGCAACCCCAAAGAACAACGGGCGATTCCACTCGATCGGCCGATTCATGTGGTCATGCGCTCGAAGTACGCCGTTCGCGGAAATTCATTTCGCCAAAAGCAACGTGCAGAGAAAATTTTTGCAATCATCCAGCGGCAATGTGAACGCTTCAACGTGCGCCTTTATGAATACGGTAATGGCGGCGATCACCTTCATATGATGCTAATGCCGCGATCTCGCCGCGGTTATCACGGCTTCATTCGCTCCATCTCAGGACTCATTGCACGACTAACCCTTAGGGCCGAAAGAAATCACGCTAAGGGAAAGAAGTTTTGGGACGCCCGCCCGTTCTCACGAATCGTCATATGGGGTAGAGACTTCAAACAGCTTGGCGAATATCTTGTTCAAAATACGCTAGAGGCGTTTGGGTTTATTGAGTATCAGCCTAGGGGACGCGGCACTGGATTTGTGCGAGAGTGGCGGCAGAGCACGGGGTGAAACTCAATCTGGATGAAACGACTAGAGGGGGCCGAAGCAAAAAACTCGCTCGCTTGTCACGAGCGGCACATCTAAGCCGTAGGCACCGCGCCACGCCCCGTACTCCCAAAACCACCAGCACCCCGCGCAGTATCACTTAAATCCTGCACCACTTCGAACTCTGCTTGGAGCACGGGGCACAATACAAGTTGTGCAATGCGATCTTGGTCTTGAATGGTCACGGGCTCTTGGCCCAAATTAATCAAAATGATTTTCACTTCGCCACGGTAATCGGCGTCGATGGTGCCTGGCGTGTTCGCTAAACTAATTCCGTCGCGAAGAGCCCAGCCGCTGCGCGGACGGGCTTGAATCTCGAAACCTTCAGGGATTGCAAAACTCAAACCTGTAGGCACCAAAGTTCGCGCACCAGGAGCTAAGGAAATGGTGGTTGGGAGCTGCGCTCGAACATCAACACCACTCGCCCACTGGCTTTGATATTTAGGCAATTCACCTTTGAAATTTTCGAGTTTCTTCACTTGCACAGAAATTTTTTGCATCACTGCCCCCCATACTCGGCCATTAGTTCGTCGGCTTCTTTGCGATCGAGATCACCAATCAAAAGAAGTCCCACTGAATCATTACTTAAAAAACGATTCAAATATTCTTTTATCGATTTCGCGGTGATGCGATCGATTTCGTCGATGACTTCATCCACTGGGCGATAGGATCCAAAAATCATTTCATTCACCGCGAGTGAATTCATGCGATTTTCAATATCATCCGCGCCCAAAAGAATCTGCCCTTTCACTTGGGTCTTAAACAAATTCAAATCCCGATCAGAAATTCCACGTTTTTTTAAATTGAAGACTTCTTGACTGATAAGCTGCAAGACTTTGCGCACGTTTTTTGGTGCCGTTGAGGCATAAAACATCAAAAGCCCAGAATCTGTAAATGACACCAAGTAACTATAAACGGAATAAGCCAGGCCCCGCTTTTCCCGAATGGTCTGATAAAGTCTAGACGTCATGCCGCCACCAAGCATCGCGTTCACGATGTAGGATTCAAAGCGATATTCATCTTTAAATGAGCAGCTCGGAATTCCCATCAAAATATGAACCTGCTCCGTGGCCCGGTGAATAAACTTATTAAACCCCTTAATTCTGGGTTTGCGGCGATTGTTTTTTGGTGCTTTGCCCTTTTGATGGCCAAGGGCCTTATCGACAATTTTAACGACTTCTTCGTGCTCAACATTGCCAGCAACGCTAACAATCAGGTTCGTGCCGCGATAGCGATTTTGATAGTACTTAAGGACTTCCGCCCGCTTCATGCTTTTAAGGCTGCTTGGCGTTCCTAAGATCGGCATCCCCAGCTGATGACCTTCAAAGGCCTTTTCGAAATAGAGATCAAAAATATATTCTTCCAGATCGTCTGCCGACATGTCGATCTCATGCATGACAACGTCACGTTCAACTTCAAATTCAGAGGCGGGAAACCGGGCTCGGCTAATCAAATCAACGAGAACATCCATTGAAAGACTGAGATGTTCCCTCAGGCTCCCGGTATGAAAGCACGTATACTCGCGCGAAGTGTAAGCGTTTAAGTCCCCGCCCACTTCCTCTAAGCTTTTTGCGATTTCGAAAGCAGAACGCTTTCTAGTGCCCTTAAAAACTAAATGTTCAATGAAATGAGCCGCACCATTTAAGTGCTTTGGCTCGTCACGGGTGCCGAGATCCACATAGATCCCAGCCGCCACTGATCTGGTAAAGGGATGGTGCTCAGTAAGAACCCGAACACCATTGGCAAGCGTCGTGCGGTTGAAAACCGGGTGGTAATCAAACGCCTTCACGCGAACCATTTAATTCCCTGGTGCGGTCGGGCTTATGAGTGCCTTGCGCGACAGCTTCATGCGTCCAGAGCGATCGATGTCTAACACCTTCACGTCAATTTCGTCACCTTCAGCCAAAACGTCAGTCACACTGCGAATACGTTCGTGCGAGATTTCGGAGATGTGTAACAGGCCACTGAGATTTGGGAGAATTTCAACGAATGCACCGAAGTCCGTGATCTTAACGACCTTGCCGCGATAAGTTTTTCCGAGTTCCGCCTCGGCACAAATGCCGTTGATGATCTCGATCGCCTTATCGGCCATCTTAGGATCAGTCGATGCAATATTCACTGTTCCATCGTCTTCGATATCGATCTTTACACCAGTCTGCTCGATGATGCCCTTAATGACCTTGCCGCCGGCACCAATCACTTCACGCACCTTTTCAGGCCGAATCTTGATGCTGATAATTCGCGGAGCGAATTTAGATATCTCTCCACGCGGACGATTCATCACTTTGTCCATCTCTGCCAGGATATGCCGTCGCCCAGCGTTTGCCTGGTTAAGAGCTGTTTCCATCACTTCGAAAGAGATGCTATCAATTTTGATATCCATCTGAAGAGATGTGATTCCCTCGGCCGTTCCAGCCACTTTGAAATCCATATCTCCTAAATGATCTTCATCACCAAGGATGTCGGAAAGAACCGCTACGCGATCGCCTTCTTTGATCAATCCCATTGCAATTCCAGCGACGTTCCCTTTGATCGGAACGCCCGCATCAAGCATCGCTAAAGTTCCTGAGCAAACCGTCCCCATTGAGCTCGAACCGTTGGACTCCAGAACTTCACTCACGATTCGGATCGTATAAGGGAATTTCACAAATTCAGGAACAACAGCTCTTAGGGCACGTTCAGCCAAGAACCCGTGACCTACTTCGCGACGAGACTGCGATTGAACGCGGCCGGTCTCCCCGACTGAGTAAGGCGGAAAGTTATAGTGCAGCATAAACTTCTTTTTAGTGAAGCCAGCCAAGTCATCCACCATTAATTCGTCGTCACCAGTTCCAAGAGTCACGGTTCCTAAAACTTGCGTCTCACCGCGAGTAAAGAGACCCGAACCATGGGTACGGGGAAGAATCGCCACTTCGCAGGCGATGTTACGAATTTCATCAAGCTTTCGGCCATCGATGCGAGTGCGGTCAGAGAGAACAAGTTCACGAGAGAGTTTGTACTTTACGTCTTCAACGATCGTGCCTAGCTCTTTATCACGCTTGGACTTTAATTTGTCGTCTGTCATATGAGCGAGAAGTTTTTCCTTCGCTTCTTTCTTCGCGAGGTCAAAACCTTCGTAGCGCTTAAGCTTTTCTTTCATACGCATAGCCGCGGCTAATTTTGGTGTCAAAATTTCGCGAGCCGCCGCATCGAACGTGAGATCAATTACTGCTGGAGTGAACGCGCGCTTTGGCTTATCGCCAAAAGCCTTACGCAGTTGATCCTGAAGGTCGAAGACCGGCATCATTGCCTGGTGGCCAAATTTCAAAGCTGCAAGTACGTCAGCTTCAGTCACGAACTTTGTCTCACCTTCCACCATCAACACACCGTTGCGAGTTCCCGCAACCACGATGTTCATATCTGACTTTTCAAGTTGCTCGAGCGCGGGATTTGCAACAAAGCGACCGTCGATGCGACCAACAAGAACTGCGGCCGTCGGGCCATTGAATGGAATGTCAGAGACGTGGGTCGCCGCTGAGGCTCCAATGCTCGCCAAGATATCGATAGGAAATTGACCGTCGTAACTTAAGGTTGTCGCAATAACTTGAGTTTCAAAACGGTAACCTTCAGGGAAGCTTGGACGAAGGGGGCGATCGATCAAACGCGAAGTCAAAGTCGCGGTCGTCGTTGGCCGGCCCTCTCGCTTAAAGTAGCCACCCGGGATTTTTCCGGAGGCGTAAAATTTTTCTTGGTATTCAACCGTTAACGGAAAAAAATCGACGTCTTTTTCTTCCGTGTTCGATACGACCGTAACCAAAACCATGTTGCTGCCAGAGGTCACTAGTACAGAGCCGTCGGCTTGTTTCGCCAATCGTCCCGTTTCGAGGGTGATCGACTTACCGCCGAAATCACCCGTTACTTGCTGCTTCATTCAATTCTCCTAGAGAGTTTTAAGCGCTTATTTTCGAAGTTCCAACTTGGAGATCAGAGATGTGTAACGCGCTGGAGTAGTGCGTTTCAGGTAGTTCAAAAGGTTACGACGGCGATTAACCATCTTCACCAATCCACGTTGACCGTGCACATCGTTTTTATTGAGTTTGAAATGCTCAGAGAGTTCCAGAATGCGACCTGTGAGCAAAGCGACTTGCACTTCGCAACTGCCAGTGTCGAGTTCCGAACGTCTGTGAGTTTTAACGATATCTTCTTTAAGATTCTTTGCTAGCGCCATGCGTGTGTATCCTCCGTTACCCCGTAAGACAGCGTTTCGGCCTTCGCTGCCAGGAGCGTTTTTATCTACTTATAGTCGAGCCAACTTAAGTCGGCTGGCTACCCACGTCAAGAACCATGGGCGGCAAAGATGCGACGGATTTTAAGCCCTTCGCCAGGCAAAGCCTCTAGCAGGCCGACCAATTCCCCTTGAGAGCCAATCACTTTGATCCCAATGGTTTTTTGGTCCCTAAAGGCATCCTTTTGAGTCACGATCAACCGGTTGCCCAGGTCGTGGGAGATTTGCCCATTGCGAAGCAGCTGCTCTTCGCGGCCCTTTACCAGGCAGCTAATCCAACCCGGGAGAGTTTGCGACATTCCGATAAATGCAGGACCCAAGGACTCAGCATTTAAGTCCGTCGCTTGAACTTTAGCCGTCAGCTGATCAAGAGTAATGGCTTCATGAACATTATAGGGAAGGGATTCAAGGCGCCTAAGCTCTTCAACACTCGCCCCGACATCAAGGAGACGACCCAGTTCTGTAGCCCAAGATCGAATATATCCGCCTTTGGCGCAGGAAATCTCCGCATCAAGGAATTTTCCATTCCACTGCACCACTTTTAAGTCGTAAAACCGCATGGCTTTCATGGGCGCTATCATCGTCGTTTCCGTCTCCCGGGCGTATTCGTAAAGCTTTTTCCCCTTAACCTTGACCGCGGAAATCATTGGCACCGGCAATTCAAGGTCGCCAACGATTTTATCGACTGCATCAAAAAGCTGTTTTTCGGAAATGTTCACGTCTTTGGTTGAGAGGACTGCGCCATCGCGATCACCGGAGTCCGTAGTCACTCCTAGCTGGATGCGGGTGAGGTAGCGCTTGTCCTGGGCTAAAATGTAATTGGACAACTTGGTGGCTTGTCCCAGAAGCATGACCATAAGACCCGACGCTAAGGGATCCAATGTTCCGCTATGACCAACGGCTTTCATTTTTAAAATGCGGCGAACCTGATCAACCACATCGTGGCTCGTGCATTTCACCGGTTTATCTATGAGAAGAAGTCCGTTCCATTCCATTTTGTAGCCTTTAATTTCGGGGACGATTGAGATTGGCGAGAAGCACTTCGACGTCGTCTTTTTCTTTTGTGGGCGCGCCCCCAACGACGAACCGGAGGACTGGACAAAATTTCGCGTCTAGCGCGTCACTGACTTTTCTTTGAATCTG
Organism: Pseudobdellovibrionaceae bacterium; assembly: GCA_043720065.1. Classification (GTDB taxonomy): domain Bacteria; phylum Bdellovibrionota; class Bdellovibrionia; order Bdellovibrionales; family UBA1609; genus JAIBAM01. The sequence continues at coordinate 19,427 of JAYSTF010000101.1, forward strand.
AGGGCGCTGCTGGCCCAAGAGATCTTCCGCTTTGGAGCGATCTTTTTCCGTTCCCGCAACTCGAACATAAACTTTTGCAGAACGCAGGTCCGGGGTGACATCGACATGGACGACGGCCGCAAAACCAGGAAGCGGAAGTTTCAGGCCGTGGTGAATCACCTCGGCCAGGACTTGCGTTAGTTCCCGCTCAACTCTCAAGACTCGACGATTTTCTTCCATGGGCACTTATCCCTTACAATTGCGCTGCAACTTGCTCCATTACAAACGCTTCAATCACGTCGCCAACCTTGATGTCGTTAAAGTTTTCGATTCCGATACCGCACTCAAATCCGCTAGCCACTTCTTTCACATCGTCCTTGAATCGACGGAGTGACGATAGCTTTCCTTCGTAAACAATCCGACCGTCACGCACTAAGCGCAACTGATTGCCACGAGTGATTTTGCCATCGACAACGGAACAGCCAGCAATTGTTCCCATTTTCGGAACAACAAAAGTATTTCGCACTTCTGCCCGGCCAGTTTGCCTTTCGTTAAATTTAGGATCAAGGAGACCCGTCATTAACTTCTTTAAGTCGTCGATGAGTTCGTAAATGATTGAGTAGGTGCGTATCTCTACGCCTTTTTCTTTGGCGATTCTCTGCGCCTCAGCATCCGGTCGCACGCTAAACCCGAGAATTAATCCCTTAGAACTGCTGCATAGAAGAACGTCACTCTCGGTAATTCCACCAATTGCGGCATGAATAACTTTGGTTTTCACAGTGTCCGTACCTGATTTTTCAATCATGGCTTTCACCGCTTCAAGACTTCCCGCGACGTCAGCTTTTAAGACTAAGGACAGCTCCTTGGCGTCACCAACCTTGGCAACCTTGGAGAAGAGCTGCTCAAGAGTCATTTTCGAATTCGGCTGCTCGGCCAATACGACTTTATTGCGACGCTGATCCGCGAGACGAGTTGCAATTTCTTCGTCTTCGGTAACATCAAACTTGTCACCAGCTTGAGGTGGCGTCGGAAGCCCCGTAATCTCAACTGCGTAACCAGCGCTGGCTTCTTTTACGATTTGGCCAACGTCGTTCATCATGCTTCGAACCCGACCGACGACGAAACCGGCAACGAAGTCATCGCCGACCCGAAGTGTTCCATCTTTAACAAGTAACGTCGCAACGGCGCCGCGGCCTTTTTCCATTCGGCTTTCAATCACAATTCCAGTAGCTGAACGATCGAGGTTTGCTTTCAACTCTTGCACTTCAGAAACGAGATGAATTTGCTCGAGCAACTCTTTAATACCCTCGCGCTTCAGAGCTGAAACAGGACAATAAATCGTTGTTCCGCCCCATTCTTCCGGCACGAGTTCAAATTCAGTCAATTGCTGCTTAATCCGATCGGGGTTTGCCCCCGGGCGATCCATCTTATTGACCGCAACGATGATCGGAACGCCAGCTGCTTTAGCATGATTGATCGCTTCCGCAGTTTGCGGCATCAAACCGTCGTCGGCTGCTACCACAATAATTGCGATGTCAGTTACATTCGCACCACGAGCCCGCATGGCCGTAAAAGCTTCGTGACCGGGAGTATCGATGAAAGTAACTTTGTTGCCACCGTCGAGTGTCACTGTGTACGCACCGATGTGCTGAGTAATACCGCCCGCTTCGCCTGAGGCGACGTCGGTTTTTCGAATGGCATCAAGTAAAGTCGTTTTACCGTGATCCACATGACCCATTACGGTCACTACTGGCGGCCGAAGCACCCGCACGGCTGCCATATCTCCGAATGCCATGTCCTTTACTAACTCATCTTCAGTTCGGTGAATGTTAACGGCTTCGAAATTAAATCCAGGTACAATCAATGCCACTGTGTCGAAATCAAGATCTGTGTTCATCGTAGCGACAACACCATCTGCCATTAATTTTTTGATAACGAGAGGCGCTTTCACATTCATCTGCGCCGCAAGATCAGAAAGCTTAATGGTATGATTAACGGTCACTATACGCTTAGAAGCCTTAGGCATAGTGACTTGGGTCTTCTTTGCACCTGGTCCAGTGAGCGATTTTTTCTTCTTGGGTTGGAAAATAACTTCGCGTTTTCTAAATTCAGTGGCCGTGAACACTTGCTCAGCTTCACGAGCTGGAGCCGCTTTCTTTTTGCGCTCCTTTTCTTCCCGCTCTCGGCGCTCCGCCTCGTTTTCAATACGAGGAGCTTCCATCGGGGGAGGCGCTACAAAGCCCGTTCGGATTCCGCGCGGCATTGCTCTTGGCGCCATGGGGCGCGACGCGCCTCCTCCGTCGCCTTGTTGCTGTCGCTGAAATCCACCGCCCTGGGGCTGGGGGGTAACCACTCTTCGTAAATCCATACGCCCAATAATATTGCCGCGAATTTTCTTAGCTTCTTCTGCAGGTAAAGGTGAGGCGGCTTGAAGTGCAGAGCCAGGGATCTTAGAGTCACCACCGGCTTCAGGGCCGCCTGCTGTAGCCAATTCTTCAGTAACTGCGGCCTCACGATTTTGCTCAGCGATCAGTTGCGCGAGAGCTTCTTGCTCCGCCAGAAGCCTGGCGCGCTCTTCGAGCTCGCCCTTCTTTCGCCGAATGACTCCGCCACCAGCCTTGGCAGCTTGCCGAAGAGCTGCCTGGGCGGGAGTTTCCGCGTCGTCCTCCGCTACGGCTGCTGCCGGGGCTGCGGCTTTCTTGGCGATCTTTTTTGGCGCCGCAGGAGGTGCGGCTTTTTTCTTCGGCGCGGCTTTATTAGGCTCGGCCTTTTTCTTGGCTTCCGGCTCTTCCGCGGCTACGGCCTTTTTTGCCGATGTCGCTTTGCGAACGGTCTTTTTCCTGGACGCAGAAGTTTCCCTTTCGGCCTCTAATCGAGTCCGAATCTCACTCATCATCTGATCATCAAGAATCGCCATATGACTTTTGACCGGAAGCTTCCATTCCCTGATTTTATCCATCAGAGCCAGAGTCTCCATGCCAATTTCTTTGGCGAATTCAAAAACCTTCGGTTGCTGCTCCACTCATTCTCCTCGGTGCCGTTAAGTCTACTGACTGTCCTGATTAGAGGACGGTACAGCGTCGCCTTCAGCGGCCTTCGCTTCTTCTGTTTTCAATTTAGCCATCTCTTCGCGCATACGCTCCTCAGCCTGAGCCTTAGTGCCGCCATCTTTGCGAGCACCATCTCTTGGCGTCGCTGGCTTAGCGCCAACTATAGGAAGCGGCTTGCCTTCAGCAAGGTAGCTTGCCACTAGCGCCTTTGCATCGGTCACAAGTTTTTGCGAGCGCTCAGGATCGTCGTAGCCTGGGATTCCCATAACGTCTTCGACTTCCGCTTTCGCCAAAATCGCAAACGAGTTAAATCCAGACTGGTAAATATTCTGCGCCATTGTTTCGTTCATACCTGGGATCAACATCAAATTCAGGATGGATTCGGCATTTTTCTGCGCCGACGAAGACTCCGAGGTGATGTCTAAGCCCCAAGTAGTCAGTTTCGCCGCCAAACGAACATTTTGGCCTTTTTTCCCGATCGCTAGACTCAACTGGTGATCAGGAACTACGATTTCCATCTTTTTGTTCGCTTCATCGACATATACTTTTGCGATTTCAGCCGGTGCAAGTGCGTTGCACACGAATCGAGCTGGTTCTTCATCCCAGTTAACGATGTCGATCTTTTCGCCGCGAAGTTCTTGAACGATGTTCTGAACTCGGCTTCCCTTCATACCAACGCACGCGCCAACTGGATCAACAGCTGAGTCCTTGCTGCGAACAGCAATCTTGGCGCGGAACCCAGGTTCACGCGCAGCTGCCATAATCTCAACGATTCCGTCGTAGATTTCCGGAACTTCCAATTCAAAAAGCTTTGCCAGGTAGCGCGAATCCGCACGCGACATAATGATCTGTGGACCCCGTGTGGTTTGGCGAACGTCGGCGATATAGCCTTGAATGCGATCACCTGGCTTGTACTGCTCGCCGGGAATCTGCTCACGCATCGGGATGTAAGCTTCCGTGCGGCCCAAATCCACAACGATCGCTCCGCGCTCAACACGACGGGCGATACCAGAGGCGATTTCACCTTTTCGTTGCTCGAACTCAGCGAATATAATTTCGCGTTCAGCGTCACGCACACGCTGAGTGATGATTTGTTTAGCCATTTGCGCAGCAATGCGGCCGAGATCGCGAGACTCTAATTTTGCGCCAATCGAGTCGTGCAACTGAGCTTCCGGATCCAAAACAATCGCTTCGGATTGTTTAATTTCAACTTCTTCGTCGATGAATTCTTCATCGGGAACGACTTCTTTGAATTCGTACAACTCCACTTCGCCGGATTCTTCATTGTACTGAGCTTCAATCTCTCGATATGTGCCGTACTTTTTCTTAGCAGCTGCAAGCATGCCTTGAACAACAGCGTCGATAACGACGTTCTTGTCGATGCCCTTGTCTTTGCCGACTTGCTCGATCATGCGGCTGAGTTCGGAAAACATATTGTCGTTCGCCATTTAACTACCTCTTTTTACCCTTGGGCCCCTGTTTTACAGGAAGCTCAAATCTAACATTGGCCTTGGCCACCTGGCTCATCGGCACAACCCATTCTCTGCCATCTTTTAAAATCACTAAACTTTCGCCTTCAAACTTGGTGAGGACTCCATCCAACAAAGTTTGTGGAGTCACATCACTTAAACCACCAGTCACCGGCCCCGATGTGCGGACCCTAACCGTTTGACTTACGACCTTCTCATAGTGCCAGCCTTGCGTGAGCTTGCGCTCTAAGCCAGGGCTCGACACCTCGAGATCGTAAGCGCCTCCCGGTATGACGTCTTCTTCCACGTCCAAAAGCTGATTCAAACCCCGGGAAACATTCGCGCAATCACCGATGCTGACAGGTCCGTCGTCGCGATCGATGTACACTCTTAAGACGCGGCCATTCGGACCGCCAGAAAACTCGAGATCATAAAGGCGACATCCCTCAGCTTGTGAGGCATCTTGTGCGAACTTTCGCACGCGCTCGTTAACATCGCCTAGCATCTATCTCGACCTTCAATCCCAAAAAAAAGAGGGCCTACGGCCCTCAATGAAACGAAGGTTTAGCAAAATTCTTAAGTCGAAGCAAGGACTTATCTGAAACTAAAGAGAACCGCGGCTGAACCATCGCGATAATATTTCTCACGGCGACCAACTTGGCGAAATCCTAGCTTTTTATAAAGATTGTGGGCCCCTAAATTGTTCTCATGAACCTCAAGCCAAACCTCGAAATCGGCCGGCTTCGACGCAAGCCAGTGTTTAAGTAGCTGCTCCATCTTACCCTGCCTTTGCCGGTCAGGGTGGGTTCCCAAGATCACGACATCCCATTTTTCAGGCAGCTGGCGAAACAGGCAAAACGCAAGCAGGTCGGGACCCTGGAAAAATCCAATGCCGTTGGCATTATCGAGCTCCTGCTCAATCAGGCGCATTGTCCAGGACCCTCCAAGAGGAAACTGGGGTTGGGCATATACGCCACGGAGAATTTCGAAAACCGCGTCGGCGTCGCCGACCTGCAGTGGGCGAAACTCCTTCATCAGATTTCCGCCAGAAAGTTCCGCACTTGATATTTGGCTTGAAGAACTTCGAACCAGTCTTTCAGGCGCCCCTCGACCTGCTGGCGCGAGAGAAAGTTTTTGATGTTGGAGCGAAAATTTTCGAACGGCAAATCGCCGAACTTAAGCCGGTTTTGCTCATAGTAGCGCTCAGCTTCCACATCACTTACAGGAACGACGGAAGAGTCCGCACGAAACCGAATGAATTTTTTAGCTGCTAGCTTGCGCTCAAACATAGTCTCCACCTCTTTAGGCGTGACCTTAAGGTTTCTCCATTCCTCAAGCTTGCTAAGCTTCGTCGTGGCCTGGGAAATCGCAGCTGCAACTTCGCCTCCCGTCACATTTGCGACCGACATGTTTTTCGCCTCGTAATGGACGACCCATTCAAGGAGCACTGACGTCACTTGCTTGGCGAAATTTTTGCTATCTTGGTCTTTGGTAATCTTAATTTTCTTTGGATCGGAAACACTCAGCGCTTGATCAAGCGCCTGATTGATCTGCACCTCACGGCTCGTGACGATATGATCCTTCACACGACCTACGGCGCTTGTAATAATTTTCGCGTTGGCAAAGGGCGAAAGCAGCGCGAGTGTCGCCGCCAAGGCTACAATATTCATATCTCTAATTTAGAAGGTTTTAGGTCGAATGGACAGGCTAGAAGCGGCTACTTCCGTAACGGCGAAGCGCCGCGTCGGCTATCGCCCGGCTTTTAATTGCAGGAAATCCATCTCCCCCGTTGTGACCGCTAGGCAATTACAGATTGCCTTAATCTACCTCGAAAGGCCCTTTCGGCAGATATGTTTTAAAGCATAATTACGCTTTAAAACATATTGGCAGAGATGGGCTCGCGAGAATGCAGGTCCTACAAATTAACAATTAGTCCGTACTTCCTAGGTTTGCGGGCGGACCCTCCCCGTGGGAGGGTGCCAAATGCAAAACAAGGTAGCTTGTGAGCTACCTTGTTCCGGAGGTGCACCTTATAAAAGGTCCCTCGATCGAAATTTCTGAATAAATTAAAACAAGACTTTCGCGTTGATCGTGAAGATCGAGTAATCTGCTTCTTCAACTAACTCTGTACCAGCGGCGCGGTATCGGCGGTCGATGATTTCAGAGTCCGTGCGATAAATAAGATTCGTGTTCCAGCGATAATCAACACCGATTGAGAACGTGTCTGAAATTCCCATTTCGAGTCCAAGCAAGTAACCCATGTCGATCGCATTTGAAGTCGCCTCATTACCGTCTGGGATTTCGTAAACTCCACCCCAGTCAACGTAAGCGCGGTCAAAGTACTTGCGATAAGTGTAATTCACGCCCAAACCAACGAGTGGTTTAAAGCGTCCGCTTAAGGGCGAATACTTAACTGTCATACCGATGTTGTACTGATCTAGTTCTTTGAAAACCGCAGCGCCATTTCCGTTTGGTCCCCAGAAATAGTTGTTTTCGATGAAATAGTTTGAATAAAGCAGACCACCTTCAACCATAAAATGGTTTCGCATGTCAGTTCCGACCAGGAACCCAGCGGCTCCCTTGCCCTGAACGTTAACCGCGTTGGTGTAGTCAGCCTTTCCAAGTAATGCCGACATATAGTAGCGCGGCTTCGGCTTCTCAGGCGCCGGAGCAACCGCGATTACTGTTTGGTCAGCCCTGATCGCGTCCAGAATTTCTCTCTTAGTGTTGGATAGGTCGTCGGCTGTGACTCTCTTCTCAGGCTCAGAAGTGATCACTACTTGTTGTTGCGGCATTTGGTGCTCGGTATAAACCGGAGCAACAATTATCGCCTTCTCTTCGACCTTTGCTTCTTCTTTTTTCTTATCGAGTTTTCCGCCGAAGAGACGATCAGCACGTTCTTTCTCGTCTTCAAGACGAGACTGCTCTAGCTTCTCCACAATCTTTTGCTCTGTCTCAACTTCAGTATCTTGACGTTGCTTACGCATTTTGTCCGCACGTGAATCGGAAAGCGGCGACGCCTCAACAACGGTTGTTGGCTGATTAACAGCCGCGGCACCCGCTTCAACCACGATCGTATTCGTGTTGCTAGCAGCTGAATTGTTCTGAGCTTGCGCCATCGGCACAAGGACAACGAGACCAATAACTAACGTTTGCGAGAAAGATTTCATAACCATATCCCTTTTAGAGAATGAGACTTACGACGCAGTGTATTAGCAACGGTTGGGCCAACCCCTAACCGGTCAGGCAGCAGGCAGCCGGCAAACTGTAAGTACCCGTAAACTCACGGAAAAAACCATGTACCGCGGAGTTTTTTGAGGCAAATTGCGGGCTCTTGGAAGTGATTGAAGGCATTACGACAATGTAGGAATTTCACGACAAAGCGCAAATCGGCGCCGTTTGCCATATATAAGTCGGCTAAAAAATCCGTTGAATCTGCGCTGCCAAGCCCGTACTAAATGACTCCCCTTCGGCCTCGTGGTGGAACTGGTAGACGCGCTGGACTCAAAATCCAGTATCCGTAAGGATGTGGGAGTTCGACTCTCCCCGAGGCCACCATTCAAAGTCGGCTTAGTTTAATTCGGGTTCTACGGTTCTACTCGTTTCATGGTGGAGCTGCGCCTAAAACTACAGGCTGACTAAACTCCGCTCGGAATAGCAGAGTTACCTGACATGAGGCCTCATAGCCCGGTCGATCAGAGCGTGCAATTCTCAATCGGCGCCGCCCAAGTGAGCAGTGAATTTAATCAGAGTTTCTTCTACGCCGTCGCACACGTGAGCATTTTCATTCTGGCGCGATAATCCTGGAACAAAATCGACCTTGTTCAACAGGCCCGAGTGGTTTTGGACAACGAAAGCTAATTAACTTTTTCAACTTGAAGAGTAACAGTTTTATTCAGCCAATTCAGATTCAAACCGAAATTTCGAACACTCCCTTTGTGTTCAACACGTTGGGAAATATCATAGTGTCC
>JAYSTF010000102.1:0-27729 GCA_043720065.1 Pseudobdellovibrionaceae bacterium
ATTTTCTGTATCGAGGAAAGTCTAATGGAAGAGCCACTTACCAGAACGCTATTCAAAATCGCTTTGACCGCTGGAATAGGTTTGTTGGTACAAAAAAACTGGGGCCATTTAACTTCTCTTTCGACAACGGTTCCGGCGATGCTGGAAGTGCGCCAAATCAAGACTGAGGCCCGCAAAATTGACGTTATCGCGACACCCACTCAGACGATTTTTGACGTGCAGTCCACACCCGCGGGCGCTGATATTTTGGTGGATGGAAAATCAACGACGTATAAGACCCCCGCTCGCCTAAGAATTAAAGTAGGCACCACAGTTCGTTTGAGTATTAGGATCGCGGGCTACGAGGGTTGTGATGTGTTGGTAGATTCACGCACCCCGAGTGTGAATTGCCAGCTAAGAAAATAAATTTTATGGATTCTTCGTGCAGGCGAAAGCTGTGTACAAGACAAGCACGTCTTTTGGTTTTAGCTTTCCTGCTTTAAAAAGCTTTTGGACCACTTCTGCAATTTTTGAGCTGTAGGAAACATCCATCACTGAGCTATCAAAAGGATGCTTGCCCCAGAGGCCTGCGTCAGTGAGGGCTTTTCTAAGTTTAGGTGTCATGGCATACTTAAGGTTACCCACTGCGCCAACGGTTATGCGCACCACAGAGCAATCTCAAATTTATGATCTCGTTAGAGCCACCCTTTGCAAACTCATGGATGTGATCGATTTGTAAGCCATGGGCGCCCGTACACCGGTTTCCAGTCGCTTGATCCACATATTCGCAGCGCTCATCAGCATTCGCCCAGACCATTCGCTTAGCTTTCTTGGTAATGTATCGGCTTCTTAACTTTGGTTTGGACGTCCTGAGTACCGCTGCGTCATCATTCTGAGGTGGGCGGACTGCAATACCTTCCACCATCTGAATAGGCATGATGGGCGACGTCTTCGTAACCTTTGAGTCTACTTTTTTTAAAAATGCATCAGCCATATCCTCGACCAAAACATCCATGCGTCCCTCATAGTTCTTGTGCGCAGTGAGCATTTTTAATCTCTCAAGCTTCAGCATGAGTTGTTTTGAAGCGAAAAATTCAATGCGAGTGAATTCCTCCGTTATCGGCTTCACTTTTTCCTTAAGTTCGGCCGACTCAGGATAAAGTGCAGCAAGCTTTTGTTCGGCATGCCTGGCGCTAGTGTCCATTAGTGTGGCAACAACAGCCTTCTTTTCCTCCAGAGCAATTTTCTCGCCACTCTTCTTCTCCTGCCGCCGAAATGTTCCTTGAATACATGCGGCGACTGAAAGAGTCAGTGCACCGGCGTCTATTTTTTGTTCAACCTCAGGAACAGCACGCATAAGGCGCATCGCTTGGATTCGTATGTGAGCCTCTGCTCGCGAAAGCTTGAGTTCATCCGTACAGAATTCAAAAAGACTTGGGAATCCACGCGCGAGGTGAAGGCGGCGCAATTCGATTTCCAATAAGTATTTTAGAAGTTTAGTAACGAGCGCTCGTTCTTGCTGCGTGATCGACTTTGCGTCTGTGATCAACTGGTCATCCGAAAAACTCTTTAACTGCATGATCTCCTTCCAGCCCGCTGATTTTGTACGAAATATCGCCCTGGAAAGCAAGAATAAAATATTTTATAAAAACAAGTTATATTTACGTAAAATAAGGTGTGGTGGCGATTCAAGTTTATAAGTGTCCGAATAGAAAACAAGAAACCCAGAATTGAATATTGATTTTTTAGAGGAGGGAGCGGAAGCGAATTGGAAGTTCTTTTTAAAAAAAGTTTGATTGGTCGGGACGAGTTTTACTGTTCAGCTGTATCCACTTCGTCTGACACAGCTGAAATCTAGAATCTAGTAAGTTAGCCTATTGGTGAAATGCACCAAGGAGGCGAAAAGTGGATCACCAGGCAGATCTGTCATCACATGTTAAAGCTCTAAAAAAAATAAAAATTCAGTTTACGAGATTTCGCATCACGGGCGGTGGCCGGTATCCACCGCATCTTAAGGCAATGACGATTTCAGCAGCCAGCGACGGGTTGAGTAAAAGCAGTATTGCGCGGGCTGCAGGTATTGCGCCGTCGATGATTTACTACTGGCTTGCGAGTGCACCAAGGGTCAAGCGCCTCAAGGTGGTTGAAACTTCTCCGTTTCGAGGTGTCGAGCTTGAGGTTATGCCCAATAAGTTGTTGGTTTGTATTCGGCTTGCGTCTGGCGTAGAGATTGATCTTCCTCGAAGTGAGTTGAGCGGCGAGCTTTTAGCCACATTAAACGCGATCAGTGGTGGTCGGCAATGATGCTCCCTTTAAGGCGTCAGCGAATATGGCTCGCGCAACACCGTGTGGATTTTAGAAAACAACATAATGGCCTTTTGGCAGAAGCATACAAGATGGGTCTTGATCCATTTTCGGGAGATGTAATTATTTTTGTTGGCCGCATGCGTAGAATGCTAAAGGTTCTCTACGCGGATCCAACGGGACTTTTTGTGACGGCAAAACTTTTTACACTCGAAGCGATGAAAACGAGGTTCAAGTTTATTTCAGAGCCTCTTGCTCAAGACATAACGGCGGCGGAGTTGTCGCTTCTTCTAGAGGGTTCTAGGTACACGATCGAAAAAAGAGTTGCGGTATACACAAAACCTGTTGACCCGAGAGAGTCGTTGATTAAAAGTTTACCACCATCTACGTAAGGCATCTTTTGAAAAACGCCCCGTCTCATCAAGAGCTAAATGATCTTAAACTTTTTGTTGAAGCCAACAAGAGTGAATTGCCCACATCGACCGTCGACGTTCTTTTGCGTTTGCTCGGCGTTTACGCTGGGTTTTTGCAAAGTGCTCAGAGAGCCAAAAATACTTTGAGCCGACTGCGCGAAGCAATGGGCCTTATGCCAAAATCAGAGCGGGGTGGACGAGATAATGGCCAGATGGAGCCGGCACAGTCGTTGGTGGATGAAGCTACTCTAAGTCCCGCGCAGCAAGAAGTTCTTGCTGAGTTAAGAAAGAAACGTAATCAAGCGCTCAAGGAAAAAATCGATTACGACAAAAAGATTAATGTGCTTAAGCCAAAAGATAGGGCGCCAGAGCAGCTTGAGTTTGCAATGTCGAGCGAGATGATGTTCTCTGAGCCCTCGAGTTTGCGTGGAAATGAAAACCTAAAAGACAAGGTAGAGCGGATGAAGGAATTTGGTCGTGAGAAAGGTTTAGTTAGCACTTACGATTACACGAAGCGAGTTGATCTTAAAATCATGGTGACTGAAGCCACTCATCAAGTGGAGACAGTGACTGATCCCACGACGGGGAAGAGTGTTCGGGCTTCGCTTGCGGATGTTGGGCCCGCGGATTTTCAACTGACCTGGGGTGCGATCGCCAATTTGGTTAAACTTCACGTTGGTTTTGCGATTCCCATCAATCGTCTGGCGATGCTGATTGGTCAGCCCGAGTTTACCTCTGGAAAAATCTGTCGCATTTTGCACTACATCGCGAACTCGCTTTTGCCCGTTTACCTGTGCTTGATCGAAAGCCTTTCGGATGCCGAGATAATCTCTGGCGATGATACAAAGACAAAGGTATTGCAACTTGAAAATCCAGATGAAGATACTTTGGCCAAGGCGATTGATGACATGCTGGGTTTTGCGCAATTGAAAAAAGACGGTAGTGGTGAGAAAAAGGGGCTCAATGTCAGTCTTTTGGTGGGCCGCTCTGAAAAAAAAGATCCACGCAGCACGATTCGTTTTTTTCGCACGCATTTGGGTACAGTCGGCGATCTGCTCTCGCAAGCCCTTGAGATGCGCAGTCCACAAGCTGGGCCCCTGACTTTTCAAGGCGATCTCTCGACGACTAATCTTCCGCGCATAGAGCTTATGAAACGCTTTGAACTGATCATCGCCGGTTGTGGCGCTCACGCCCGTCGCCCGTTCTGGCGCTACAAAGAAGACGATGGCGCTCTTTGTTACTTTATGTTGCGCGGTTTTGTGATGCTCTCGCAAATTGAGGACCGCATCGATGCCCGCGGCCGTTCGCGGGAAAGCATTTTGAAACTCCGTGGTCGCTATGCGAAGTGGGTATGGCAAGCATTGCGCCACCGTGCGATTGCAGCTGCGAGCGGAGAAGTCTTGGGCCTGGCGACTTACCGCAAGGACTGCGAACCTCAAGTATGGCCTCCGGGCACGGAGCTTCACGTAGCCTGTAAATATGTGGTCAATCACTTTGAGGAACTGACGCGTTATCTTGGCAACCCGCATCTTCACTACACCAACAATGGAATTGAGCGTGCGCTGCGCATAGAAAAATGCATGCTCTCTGGCTCGAAGTTCAGAAAAACACGCGGCGGCCGCGCAGTTTTGGATGTACTGCGAACGATCAATGCGACTTGCACAGCTGCCAAGGTCGATCTGACTGTTTACATCCGCTACGTCTTTAAACATCTGCCTGAACTCCGTGAAAAACCCGAAAACTTCACGCCGTACGCCGTGGCACTTCACTTCGAACGCCAACAACAGCTGGTGTAGTTACTCAAGGCTCACGATGCCAGACGATTTAAATACGGTCTACAGCACCAGACGAAGTGGATACACTGGAGCAGCGGCTTGGGATTATGATGATCGCGATTACGATCAACATGGCTATTACCACCGCCCACGCTACGAGAGAATTTATTGTGACCCCGATCATTCACCTTGCTATCCCAACGGTCGCATTGTCAGGGCACGATTAGTTGAGGAATACTCCTCATACGGCTGCCGCCTTGACCGGACCTGGGGCGTGACTACGGAATACATTTGGGCCGCGCGCCACTGCAGCGCTCAATTTGAAGTTCAGATCGAGCGTTACTACTAATTCATGGTCCTTTGACCTGCAGACAGAGCTGCGCCCCAAGCGAGCGGGAGCCCGGGGGACATTCTTCTGAAGGGCGCGCAAATGCCACGGCGGATAGCCGTGGCATTTCAGTTTGTGGACCATCCGCAAGACGGGACCCAAGAGTCGGATCTTGCAGCAAAAAGCCATCCGCCATATCAAATCGCGGCCAGTATTTAATATTTTGAAATCGCTCATGTAAAGCCTGCACGCTATCGCAATAAGACGGCCACTTGCGACTTGCATCGACTTCAGTTTTTGATTCCGCAAGGGCCGCGTCCAATAGCTTCGTTCCTACTACATCTACTGTAAGAGATGAGAACGCCACGTTCTTAAAGAGTTTCCACCCACCGCAGTGACGGAACATATAGAGAAAGAAAAGCTGCAGGTGAGCATATTGGCTTTTGCGCCTAAGTACTTCACTGGCCGCACTTCCCGACCATGAAATGGGCGCGCTCAGAGAGACATCCGGAATTTCGAATGCAGCTTCGATTTGGCGAATGTGCTTTCCGGAGACATTCGCTTCAGCGACCAACGCGAGCCCCTCCCTCACCCAACCTTCTTCTTTTGGCCGATGAAAATTATTGATCATATGGAGCAGCTCGTGCGCGAGAACTCCAGCATCTTTGTTGAGGATGAGCTCCGAGGGCGAAAGAAAAAACATTGGCGCGCCGTCAGGATCGCGTTGCCTTGGATTATGAAATCCACCGGCGCCTTGGAGATGTTCAGTAAAAAGAATGGTCCACTTTTCAGGTAACCGGTCCACAAGCCATGGGGCCTTTGTTAGCTCCCTTAACTTTGGACCGAGCGCTTGATGGATTTGAGCGGACCACTGCAGGGAGTCTTTAGCAATTAAAACGCGGGGCTTGGAAAGCCCTGCATGCGTGTAACTCGAATACACGCTTAGGATTGAAATTATTAACCTTATCGAGTGCCCAAACATGTTCTTAAATCAACCTATCTAATTGAACTTTCTGGCTAAAGTCCCGTAAATAAAAATTTTCCGATACTTTTACTCTGTGCGCTAAACGAAACAACTGTTTCTTCAATCAGCACCTAAAGTCAAATAAATATTGCGGTGGGTTAGAGGCTAGGCTAACTCGATCGTCATGGAAAACGAAACTCTCGACCTACAACCCGCGAAGCCGGCTCTACCCATCGAGGCACCCGAGATCTTCAACTATATGGACTACCGGGAGTACCTGCGCGATTGGCTGCACTGGAAAAAAGTCACAACGCCGCATTACTCGGGCACCCTATTCGCCGCGAAAGCTGGATTCAGTTCCCATAATCTATTAGGTATGGTGATCCGTGGAGACCGCAACCTTGGCTTGTCGACCATTCACGGATTTGTCAAAGCCTGTCAGCTCAAATCAGTTCGCGCGCAATATTTCGAACGCCTCGTTATTTATTCTCAATCAAAAGATTCTCTCGAGCGCGCCGAAATTTTTGAACAACTCGTGAACCTTGCCCGTAAGCGCGGGACCGAAAACCTAAAGCCACTACAAAATTACAGTCACTATTTGAGCGGCTGGTATGTCGTCGCCATTCGCGAACTCGTGAGTCTAGCGGACTTTCGCGATGACCCCGAGTGGATCTCTGTAAAACTTAAGAAGAAGATTTCCCGCAAGCAGGCGGAATCATCGCTTGAAATCTTAAAAGGCATGGGCCTAATCGAATGGGATTCACTTCTCAATCGCTATATGAATACCAATTTTAGCTTCGATATCGATGTCTCTAAAGTAGACTTCTGGATTAGGAATTTTCACCGTAATTACCTGGAACGTGTCCAAGACTCAATTGATGGCGAGTCTATCGAAGAGCGCAGTCTATCGTCGCTAACAATCGCTGTCTCCACCGCTGATCTGCAGAAACTGCGCGACAGGATCAATGAATTCAGAAAACAACTGAACGTCGAATTCAGCGACAACCTGCACAACAAGGATCACGTAGTGGCTGTGAATACACAATTTTTGATACTTACCGATTCGAATGAAATAGATGGCCGAAAAAAAGGAGCTAAAAGTCATGACGTCTAAATTGAGCTTAACTGGGGTATGCCTCGCTTTGGCAATTGCCTTCCCCAATGTCTACGCCCAAAACCGCAAGGTTTCCCAAGAGTGGATCACTGCCGCGGTCACGGGTGGTACCGGTGTCGGAAATGGCAGCCTCTCGCGCCAAAATTACTCTGAGCCGGGCGATCGCAACCTAGCTCTTCAGCGCCATTTCCAGATGGAGCGATCCGTTCAGCGCGTGGGTCAAAGTTTGCGTCACCAATTTCGTGAAAGTCGCAACACCGCCTTTGACGCCTACATTTACCAATCTCCGGATCAAGCCTTTTGTGTCTTGCGAAAGGCGATGCAGGACGCGGCCTCCTCAATGAGCAACGGCCCGATGACAAAAATACTCCTCGACCGCGGAGTGAACCTCGCCGCAGCTATTAATAGCGGTAGCGACGCCGCGAATTGTGCCAATCCCACCAACCAAGCGACACTTGTACGCAAAACTCGGGCAGCGGTCTTATTTGATTGGGTAGAGCTGGTTATTGATGTGGCGGAAGACTTTGATCTTCCCTACTACTTGCCCTATCGCAACCTCTATCACCGTTGCAATCCCTCTCCGAATAGCTGTGACGAATATGATGAGCAAATGCCGCCACGATATCGCGACTTCGACTACCGCCAATTTGAGTTACAGTTGGTAAAATTGGCCGCGCGCCAATTAAATCTAATCAACAATGGCTTTTCACTTGAAGGTCCCCACGGGGCAGTGCCCTTCGGCTCGCTAAACGTATACATTAACGTGGTTGAAAACCTCTCGGCCATGGTGACTCTCGACCTGTTAAATAATCTTTATAGATACGCGTACAACTCGGCGACGGTTCAGCTGCATAGTCTGGCGTGGTACTTGTCGCAAAGCTCACCTCGACACCAGCGTGGTATGGACGTGTTCCGCTTTGCGCACGCCGAGCTCAGCTCTGTGGCGAATAAACTCGAGAGTGATCAGTTCATCCGCTGGGACGAGGATCACGATCGCACTTCGGATTGGGTCACGCCAGACCTGGACAGAACCTGGGTGGCTCCCCGCCGTCCGCCTTCGAAGAACGTCCCAGGATTTTTTGACCAAAACAATGATGGCCAATGGGTACAACCGCGCCGTTAAGGTGTTTGCGAAGGATCCGGGGACTACCCTCCCCCCCGATCAGTCTCCGGACTCCTTCTTTTTTTTGCGTCGCGAGCTCTCATCAGATAAGAGTGAACCGCAGGACGAAAGATCGCGAACCTGAAACCCTTGGTTTTCTAGGCCTTGCAAAATGCCGTTTGGCCCGAAGAGATGACCAAGTCCTACGGCGATAAAAGTGGAGTCCTTGCGCAGGAGCCCGTTCAATTGAGGTAGCCACTGGCGATTTCGCTCATCTACAAGCTTAATCTTTATTGGCTCCGTGGAATTGTAAAACTCAGGAGTTGAAGAGTCCGATCTTCGGTGGCGATAATCTTCCATCATAAAATTTGCAGCTAGTTGGTACTCTCGAAGCAAAGGACCTAACGGGATAGTAGCAAGAGACTCAATCTCTGTAATTCCTCGCGGATCCAATTCGACATGGCGATGAACCGGCGCAAGAAAATACACGCTCTTGTTTTGGCTCTGAGCTAAAATCTGAATTTGTAGATCTAGTTTTGGACGCTTTGAGAAATTCCGGGATTCGAGGCTGGCGTACAATTCGCGAGCCGCAAACCAAGGTTCGAAGCGGTCCAGCTGAGCTTCAGAGTAGTCGGAACCAAGTCGCGAATTTAAGAATGCCCAAGCTAGGGGCGACAGGAGTTCTCTCAACGGGGTCCCTAACCGATTTCTGCCCAGAACAGGAATTACCGCGGCATCGGTCTCTAAGACGACCTGTTTGCTCGCTCTAATTTTTTGTATCAAGTGGCTAGGAAATTCCGCGATCGATATTCCGTCATGGTAACTGCCAAGAACATAGGATTTGTGGTTGCCGAAGGTCACTTCAAAGATGAACGGGTCTACTTCGGCGTGGGCAGCTGCCGTCAAGCACAACACTGCGGCGGCCGAAAATCGCTTGATTGACCATAAGATACACAACATTGAGACCGCCAAGTTAGCACCATTCATTCTCTAGGGAGAATTACAAACGCAGTGCCAACTCACCCGCGACGTCGCGGGCCGTGCCCTAAGACGGGTCACCCGCCACGTCGCCAATATTGTTCGGCCAGGGACTTATAGTAATTCTGTGGACCCATTAGTTCCGTGTGCCCTCGATTGCCGGAACTGGTGGGCTGACGACGTCGCGGACGACCCGTCCCGGGACGGTTGCCGGCGCTGAATTTCTCGCAAACTATTTGAATGTTGAATTGACGAATGAATCTAATTAAGTTTTAGTGAAATAGAAAAACAATAAAAGCTCTTCACAAGTGCTAAGGCAGGATTATGAATAGAGAAGAGTTTGAATTATACGTGAGCAAGGCGCTGCTCCGACATCCCGATAAAAAAGAGGCCATCGAGAAATTAAAGGAACAAGTCGTAAAATCCCGTTACGACCGGGCGGTAATCTCGGCGACCAAGAAATACATCGACCTTATGGTTAATTTTAAAAGTCCAGAGGCGAATCAAGCTACTGGTGAAATGCTCAAAACAATTTCTAGTATGACGAGCTTCAAGTCTTTGGTTGTCATACCTCTCATCTTAGGAATTCTTATCGCTACTGGAATTTTAATTTATCTGAAATTCATGATGCATAAGTAAGCGGTTCGCACTCCGCAATCCGCCCGCGACGTCGCGGGCGATCCGTGCCCTATGACGGGTCAGCTGCCATACAGATAATTAAGTCTTTCCCGATCGGTGCGACTAAAGGCCTTGCGCGATGGTTTCAACTCGCTCCCCGTCTTAGACTTCAATGTCGCAGTGCCCGGCTGCTTTGCAAACGCCGTGGCATCATAAAGCATGATGGATTCACTATCGAAACTAAAAACAGAGCCAACGTATTCGTGAATTTGATCATCGGGCACCACCCAAAATTGTAGCCAATGCTGAGGGTCGATGTTTTGCCAAACGACTTCTACATATTTATCGCGGTCGGGTCTTGAGTGTTCGTGCACAAAGCCCAGTGCGTGCATGATTTCGTGCATGACTTCATTCGTTCCACATTGAGGGGAAATATAAATTGGCTGATTCCCGCCGGTTCGTCCTAAATAGGAAGCGCATAGCTCCTGGCCAGGAACGAAAACGATACTGTCAGGTTGGCCAGTATAGGGCACAAAACGAATCGACGTTTCTCTCGTATAAATTTCCATCGCCTCGACAATAGGCGCTTGATTCACGACTCCCTTATCAATTGAAAATGGAATTTCCGCAGTCTCCCAAAGTCTTGAGCGCTGGCCTTGCGCCACGCCCTTTTTTAAATTTCCGTCCGAGGTTACTTTTCCTAAAATCACGTCGCCAAAAGCCACGGCGAGACCGCCTTCCTTCACTTCGAATTCCACCAAACCTTTCGCCGGCGCCTTGGGACTTTGATTAGCGCTTTGTACGGGAGACGGTTGTACCTGAGGCATGGACTTTGGCGGCGCGACGTTCACTTGCGGCGTCACCTTTGGTTTCGCCGCCACTTTTGAAGGAGCCTGCCGAATCGAAACCGCGCCATCTGATCCCACAATATCCTCAGACTTTGGCGCGGCAAATCGCCAGATGACGACAGCGATTACCAAAACCAATATTAACCAATCCCACCGCTTAAGCACGGCGGCGCCTTGATTTATGCGGAATCCAGTCAGGTTGAAATCGACGAATCAAAAATACCCCAAGCTCTCCCCAACACCAGCCAAGAATCCATCCCACTAATATGTCGCTTGGATAATGAACGCCTAAATAAATGCGACTGTAGCCGACCAAAAAAGCATAGAAAATAAGTGCCCAAGTCCATGCCGGTGCAAAAATGGAAATAATCGCTGCCGCCGCCATGCAGTTCACTGCATGATTCGAGGGAAAACTAAATCCTCCCGGTTGATATCCCAATTTATTCTGAATTTGAGGGTGATCGACGAACGGCCTGGGCCTTGAGAATCCAGGTTTAATCACATTGTGATTCACCCAATCACTCACGCCCACACAAATAGCCAATGTGCCGAAAAGCACAAGTGCCCGCGCCTTAAACTTCCAAAACAACAAAAAGAAAATCACTGGAATGACAATGAACCGTACCCACCAAAACTTATGCACGTTCGTAATAAACATAAAAAACCGATCCGCTAACGGATGCGTCCAACTTAAATTAATTAATTCTAAAATCCCAAGATCCATTTTTACACAACCTCAGGAGGACGATTAAACAAAAGCTCGGCTAGCTCTGTCCGGACCTGGGCCGGCGAGATATCGCGAAGACATTTTTGAAATTCCGGGTTTATACAAGGACCCTGCCCATGTTTGGAGCACGGCCGACAAGGCAAATCCAATTCCATGATTTTCGTCAAAGGCCTTGATGGAAATCCAAATGGTGCTGGCCCCATCAATGCAACACATGGGGTCCCGACTTGCTCAGCCACATGTAATAATCCAGTGTCATTTGCTACCAATGCTTGAGCCAATTCAATGGCCGCAGCACTCTCTGATAGATTCCATTTTCCAACGAATGAAAACACACGGGTTGGCGCGTGCGCGATCAATTCTTCGAGAAACTGATCTTCTGGGCCACCCAAGACCACAAAATTTAAACTTGGCTCGAGATCAATCAAGCCTCGCCAGTGACTTAAAGGCCAGCGCTTTAGCGGATAAGCTGCCGAAGGTGCAAGAGCGATGAAAGGGCCTTTCACGCGCGAAGAAATTTCCGCACGGACTTTTGCCAAGGCCTCAGGCGCAATAAATAATTGCGGCACTCCAGGTGCGCTAATGCCAATCCCCCACTTCACTAAGGGTCTAAGCATGTCCGCCTGGCCATTAAATGGTTTTGGAAACTTATTAATCCGAAAACTAAAAAGCAAAAACCGGCGCCATCGATAAATCGATCGCCGCAAAAGTTTAGCCCTCCTCAAGCGGCACAACATCCAGCCTAAAACGCGCGAGCGTAAATTGTTGTGAGCATCGTAGACGTGAGAAAACTTCTCACGCCGGAGAATTAACCCTAAATCAATCAGGCCGCGAAAACCTTGAGTTCGTTCAATCGTCCAAACTTTTTGGATGCCTGGGTGGTTTTCAACTAACGGTGCAAATTCACGGCGCGTGACCCAGTGAATCTCGCAACCGGGATGCATTTGCTTGATGGCTCCCGCGACGCTAAGCGCTTGTAAGACGTCCCCGAAGCTTGAAAAACGAATAATTATTACTTTGCGCATATACTTCGCTCAAAAAAGTATCACGCAGCCTTCGCCAATGCCTATTGGTTTTTAGACATGAAGTAATCGCGAAACTCAGCAAGCTTTTGGAGCGTTCCCGCGCCAAGGAGCTGGCCGGCGTCGCGGAGAAACTGCTCTTCAATGCGGGCCCGTTCACGTACGCCAGCCGGTGACCTACCATCGACGGCGGCGAGAGAACTCGCCAATTGGCTTTCCAAGATCTGAAAGCGGGTGACATTTCGACGATCCACTTTTAACGACTTCTGCAAATAACGGCCTGAAGCCGACTGCCACTCCCGCACCTTGCGAGACGTGACCACTTCAGTCCATGTCCGCGAATTCGATACTTCTTCTGCCGGCGCCACCTCTTGGGGGGGCGGCGGTGGGTTCAAAACTTGCGCCGCGGGCGGATGCGGCTGTGGGGCCGGCTGTGCCGAAGGTTGGGTAGCCGACTGCACCGAAACCTGGGACGCTATTTGCCGCCCAAGCTTTTGCGCGGACTCCCCTAACATCGTCCATGCGCCGCCAATTCCCAAAACGGCGGCTGCCGCAACGCTAATCACTTTTATATTAAACCGGCGAATCGGCGGCAACGGTAGCTCGTCCGCTATGCGAATTCCGCCACCGTTCGTAACATCGTAATCAACTGGAGCCGCCGCAATGCGCGGAGAATCGGGAATGCGCGAAACTGATAAATTGGCACTTGGCACCGCTCGAATTGTCGGCGGCGGTTCGCCGTCGAGGAAATGACGGTGCAAACTTTCTTCGATGCTTGTCAGGAGGCGCGACTTCACCACGCCATCGACATCACCGGCGACTATGGTTTCGCTCTTGATGCGAATCTCTTGCAGGAAGTTCGACACCATGTGATTCCGATTTTTGAGCCACTTCGCTTCTTGCTGGTCATGCGCACCTTTGACTTCAGACGTGTGCTTTAGTTTCATATCCGCAAGATCAAGTTCCAGCTGGCGCCTCGCATCGGCGACTTCAATCTGCAATTTTTCCCGATGAGACTTCGCTTTTAGCTCCGCTTCGCTCACTAAAAGATCAGCTTGGCGCTTTGCTTTGGCGCGAATTCCTTCAGTGACATTGTCAGCTTCAAATGTGGCGCTAGCCAACTTTGCTTCAAGCGCCGCTAGCTCCTCTCCCATCGTGAGGCCGAGCTGCTCTTTTGCTTTTGTTAGGCGCTCAACTTCTTTAGCCGCGGTTTGAATGGCCAGCTTCGCCTCCGCGTTTTCACGGGCACTTTGTTTGCGCTCTTCGGTACGAGTGCGAAGTTCGGTTTCCATTTCACGTAATTGACTTTCCAGTTTTGATTTCTCAATCTTTAAAACCCCCTGCTCGTCTTTGAAGCGCTGGAGATCACGCTCGGCAGTGGCTTTCAAACTCTGGCATTCCCGCTCGGCGCTGGCTCGTAAGGCCTTGGCCTCGTTTTCGGCATTGGCCAGTAGGTCTTGCATTTGGCGCTCAAGATCGGCGACCAAGGATGGTTTCGACTCCGTAGGAACTTTTCCAGAGTCTGTGGAGGGCTTAACTTCAGAGCGCGCTACAATCAAATCATTGGCCTTCGTTGCAGTTACGCCGTGAATGCTAAGTTGCGAAAGACTAATGTCTTTTAAAGCATGTGTTTTAGTCGAAGTTCGATTTTCGAACGAATCCACTGGGGGAGGCGTTTCAACGCCGACACGATGATCTGCCACGCGCTCAACAACGAGCCGCTCCGGCGAAAGTCCCATGCGCAAAGTCTGACCCTCTTGCCATGGCCGGTTGGAGCCAGAGGCAAGTCGCTCCTCGTCGATGAAGGTGCCATTTTTAGAACCTTCGTCTGTGATGATGACTTGACCACTCTCAATACGCAAAGTGACATGCCGCCGGCTGACTTCCGGATGAGGCACGACGATATCGGCCTGTGCCGAACGTCCGATGACCACTTCGGTTTTATCCAAGCGTTCTATCCGATCCCCTGAGGGACCGATTATACGAATTTGAAATCGGCCAGATTGTGACAAAGCCTCTTACTCCATATACTTGAATACTCAGTATTTTTATCGGCGTAAGAGGCTGCTCTCAGGACAGGACCAGGGCCCAGTTATAAATTAGATCGTCGGCGGAAGTCGAATTCGTACTCGACCTGAGCTGGACTAAAGCGCGGCTGCGGCGGAAAATCCAACTCTTTCAAATGATTAAGGACGCAATCCTCTAAGAATCGGTTAACGACATTGGACTGCACGACTCTCGCGTTTTGCGCTTTCCCCGTATGATCTACTTTCCATGCGAGTGTGAGTTTTCCGTTGATTAAAGGGTCTTGAACAAGTGCGTCTTTGTAGCATTGCTCCGCGCGCCCGCTGCTTTGTCGATAAACATCAATCACTTCATTTATTCGGGCATTTTTTTTAGCGGTAGCGCCACAGCCGCTTAATAAAAAAAATGCGAAAATAAGAATCGAATTTTTCAAGCATCTCCCCCTTGTGAAAATCGTCGTTGTGGATTTCTCCCATGAAACCTAGCCTTCAGTCCAGTCATTGGTCAGGGTTTTGTCAGGGGGTGCTTTACGTTATAAGGAATCTTATATCCATTATATATTTGGCCCTGAATTCATAGGATGAATTCAAAGGAGCGCATATGAAGCGCTATAGTCTTTGGCTTATTTTATTTTTCTTCTCCCAGAGTTCCATTGCTCTGGAAAATTATTACGGCGCGGAGCTCGCGGCGCAGGAACCTAAGTTCGAAAACTTGAATATTAAACAGAAACTTTTTGAAGTTTTGAGTCGGGTGCATGTCACGAATTCACAGCGACCTGATCAAATATTAAGCCAGTGCCCTTCGGGTAGCGATTGTTTCCAGCATCGTAGCCTCGGCTACAGAGAAGCGCGCCGGGTGATTTTCGGCGACCTTTTTTTACAGCAGACCCAAGGCCAGTATGCTCTTCCCGACATCTATTGCGATCGCATTTTAACCGCTGACCAATTTCCGAAAAACCAAGCCCCCGGCCCGGGAAAAATTCCTGCCAACCAAATTATTAATGCCGAGCACACCTGGCCACAGTCTAAGTTTTCCCGTAAATTTCCGGAGCATTTACAAAAAAGTGATCTTCATATTTTATTTCCAACCAGCAGCAGCGTAAATTCCTTAAGAGGCAACCATCCCTTCGGTGATGTCGTAACCGTAAAAACTCAAGTCTGCCCAGCTTCATCTCTCGGCTATTTGGCACGCGGAAATTCGCTGAATCATTTTCTCCCCCCGCCGGATTTCCGGGGCAACGTGGCTCGCGCCGTTTTCTACTTCTCCGTGCGTTACAATTCGCCCGTCGATCAGGACCAGGAAGAGGCTATAAGACGCTGGAATCATAGCGACCCAGTTGATTCTGAGGAACTTGCCCGCCACGCAAAGATTTTTTCAACTCAGCGGGTCCGCAACCCCTTCGTTGATCATCCGGAATGGGTTGATCTCATCTCCGACTTTTAAGACAATCTAATCATGTCACAACGCTATGGACTGGTTTTATCCGGCGGAGGTGCGCGGGGCGCCTTTCAGGCTGGTGTCGTCCGTGCCCTGTATGAGATTTCCAAAGAAGCTGGTCATTTCCGGCTTTTTCGCATCATAACGGGCGTCAGCGCCGGCTCAATCAATGTCGGATTTCTTGCAGCCCATGCGGACGATCTAGATATCGCTACCCAAAAACTTTGCGATCTTTGGCGCAGTCTTGAAGCCGAAGATGTGTTTAAAACCGACTACTCTTCGCTCACTAAAAACGCGCTGAAACTGGCGCGTGGGGTTTCGCTTGGCGGTTTGAGTAGTAAGCTCAGATCCTCTTCTGTGGGTCTACTAAACACTGAACCACTTAGGGATCTGCTGGACAAAAATCTGCCTTTCCACAAAATTGCGTCCCATATTGCCAATGACCTATTAGATGCGGTCTGTGTTTCGGCAACGGATTATTCTACCTCCGTTGGAGTTAGTTTCGTGCAAGGGAAACCAGGTATAAAAGCCTGGAAAAGCGCCAACCGTGTGAGCACGTTCACGGAATTAAAGTCTGAGCATATTTTAGCGTCATCCGCGATTCCCCTCTTTTTTACGCCAATTGAAGTGCGCGGCCGTCCATTTGGCGATGGATGTCTCCGCAACACCGCCCCGCTTAGTCCAGCCGTGCACCTTGGCGCCGAAAAGCTTTTTGTCGTTGGCGTTAGGCGATGGCGAGACGTTGATTTAGAAACCGCACCGATCCTTCAGCCGTCCCTCGGCCGAGTTTTGAGCGTATTAATCAATGCTATTTTTATGGATGCCGTTGAAGTGGATCTCGAGCGTTTGAGGATTATCAATCAAACCGTTGAACAGCTTCGCCTAGCTGGCGTTCCGGCGAGCTATCGCCCAATTGATTCGCTTTATCTTTGCCCTTCCGAAGGGCTTTCTGACATCGCCCAGGCACGGAAAAATGATCTGCCTAAAATCATCCGCTTTTTGCTCGGTGGACTAGGTACTCCAGAGGAGGCGGCTGAAATTCTAAGCTATCTTTTGTTTGAACCGGGCTACTGTGGTGCGCTCGTCGACCTAGGATACAAAGATGCTATGAGCCGACGGACTGAAATTCTCGAGTTTTTATCCACTCCCTAGGCATTTAAGATGCCTTGCCATTCTTATTTCATTAATGAAGAATAAATACTTAAGAGAAAAGGCTTCAAATGGCTTGGGAGGCTTCGATGCGCCTACGTATGTGGATTCTGGTGGCAATTACGGTAACACTCGGTGGGTGTACTAAATTTTGTTCTCGAAAGCAGGCGGGACAAGAGCCTCCAGACATGGAGAGAGGCCGACCCGGTGAGGAGCAAGCGGACCAAGCTCCAGTTAAAACACCGAACTACAACGGAATCACTGTTACTCAGGTGGTTAAACGCGATGGCGCACCAGGCAAAGGCGCCGCGGTTAAAGACGGATCTACTGTAATGGCTCGTTACACCGAGTGGGTTTATGACCCTGCGGCACTTGGCAACCAAGGACCTAAGATTTTTGAAACTTCGAAAGACCCTATCCAAATCAAAGTCGGTGCCGGCAAAGTGATTAAAGGCTTTGAAGAGGGCATGAAAGGGATGGCTAAGGGCGCGAAACGCAACCTGATTATTCCTGCCTCCGAAGCCTACGGGTCAGAAGGTAAACCACCCAAGATCCCACCCAATGCAATGGTGATGATCGAAGTTGAAGTTCTCTCCGTAGATTAGTTTTCGCGCCTATGCTATAGGTCGGTCCTCATGTCGACGGACCGATCTCTCTTTTTTAACCGCGAACTCGGTTGGCTAAAGTTTAACAAGCGAGTCTTGGCGCAGGCCCAAGACTCCCGTTTTCCTATCCTAGAGCGGATTAAATTCCTCAACATCTTCAACTCCAACTTAGACGACTTTTTCATGAAGCGAGTTGGTGGATTGCAGCGCCAGTTTTACGCCAAAGTCATCACTGCCTCTTTGGATGGTCTCAACCCGGAAGACCAGTTGAAGCTCATCCGCCAGAAGGTTTTGGATTTGAATGTGGTTATTCGAACTCTTCTTGAAGAGAATTTGATTCCCGGTCTCGCGAAAGAGGGCGTTCATCTGCAGGATTGGGCGGACCTTAGCCCCGACGAACAAACCTGGGCGCATCAGTTTTTCCGCGATCGCATTTTTCCCGTGTTAACTCCGATGGCAGTGGACCCAGGCCATCCGTTTCCGTTGATTTCTAATTTATCGACGTCGCTCGCGGTGTCACTCGCAGGTGCCACGGACGACGAGACCCTATTCGCGCGAATTAAAATCCCTGATGTGTTCCCCGCATGGCTGCGCATTCCAAATACGCCAGTCGGAACGGAAAAATTTATCGCCTGCGCGGAAGTCATCCGCCACCACGTGAGCGAACTCTTTCCCCGCATGACAATTCGAAATGTCATGCCCTTTCGGGTGACCCGCAACATCGATATTGAAGCAGCAGATGAGGAAGGCGTTGAAGATTTACTTGAACTTATCGAGGAAGAAGTGCGCCAGAGGCGCTTTGCCGAAGTCGTGCGCCTTGAGCACGGCCCAAATCCCGATCCTTGGCTCCTTCAGTTTTTAACGGAAGAGCTCGATCTGGGACCAGACGAAACATATGTTTATCCTTTGCCTCTAGAGTACAAAAATTTAGGTCCGATCGCGGACTTAAATATTTCTTCACTCAAATTTAAACCGTGGTCGCCGGTGACTTTGCCGCAGCTGGTGGATGAGTCGCAGAATATTTTTTCCGTGTTACGACACTCCGACCTTTTTGTGCACCACCCTTACGAAAATTTCTCGTCAAGCGTAGAGCGCTTTATTCAAACGGCCGCGACCGACCCTTGCGTTGTTGCCATCAAGATGACGCTTTATCGTACGAGTGAACAAAGCCCCATTGTGAATGCCCTTATCCGCGCCGCTGAAGAAGGCAAGCAAGTCGTTTGCCTCGTGGAAATTAAGGCGCGGCTCGACGAAGAACGAAATATATACTGGGCGCAGGCAATGGAAAAAGCTGGCGTTCATGTCGTTTACGGCATCGTGGGGCTAAAGACCCACGCGAAAATCGCGCTTGTGGTTCGTCAGGAAAAAGAGGAATTTCGCAGCTACGCCCATATCGGTACCGGTAATTATCATCCGCAAACTGCCAGGGTCTACACGGACATGGGACTTCTCACTTCAAGGCCTGAGATCACGTCGGAGCTCGTCGAAGTTTTTCATTATCTCACGGGGCGCTCGCTTAAGTCCGACTACAAACGGCTCCTTGTTGCGCCGATCAATTTAAAACAATCCTTCCTCGATATGATTCGCGCCGAAGCCGACGCGGCGAAAGCCGGGCAGCCCAGCCGAATTATCGCGAAGATAAATAATCTTGAAGATCGCCACTTGATTGAAGCCCTTTACGAAGCTTCACGTGCCGGTGTACCCATTGATTTGATTGTTCGAGGGTTTACCTGCTTGCGACCTCAAGTACCGGGCCTTTCCGAAAACATCCGCGTCATCTCCATCATCGGCCCCTTCCTCGAGCACTCTCGCGTGTTTTACTTCCGGTCTGGCCAAGAATCTGAAATCGAGGGCAAGTTTTTTATCGGCTCTGCCGACTGGATGTCGAGAAATCTACTTGGCCGGGTCGAAGTCGTTGCACCAGTAGATGACCGTGGCGCCCGCGACCGAATTTGGGAAGCCTTGCAGGCAATGATCCGTGATCAACGACTTGCCTGGGAACTTGATGGCGAAGGCCACTATCACCAGCGTCAGCCAACCAAGCTAGAGGATGAGGCGGGAACTCACGACTGGCTTTCCGAAAGAGCTCGACTTCGCTCCACTGTTTTAAAAACTGCAGATCCATTGTAATTATTGACCATTGCCTGTCCCTTCATGACACTGAATAGCATGGGGATGAACGCACCAAGGATTTTTGCGGCCTTCGACATCGGATCAAACGGTGTTCGGCTTTTTGTTGGCCGGCTCTATCGCGGCAATGTCCAAATCCTCAAAGACCGCCGTGAATCGATCCGCCTTGGCGAAGATAGTTTCCGTTACAAAGAAATCTCGGCCGCATCAATTCAAAAGTTAATCCATTGCTTTAGAGAATTTCGCCGGGAGGCTGAACAACTGGGCGCCTTGCATTGGCGAGCTGTCGCAACCAGTGCCGTCAGAGATGCCCGCAACGGTCGCGACGTCGTTCGCCAAGTTTGGCAACAAACCGGAGTTCACATTGAGATCATTGGAGGCCTTGAAGAAGCTGAACTTCTCCATTTAGCCGTGCGAAAATCCCTGCCCTTGAACGATCAAAAAGCTTTATTGATTGATATTGGTGGTGGAAGTCTTGAGACCGTCATCGCGCAAGGGTCTAGAATTCAAAGTGCTCTTAGCTTACGACTTGGAACCGTGCGGTTGCTACAACGCTGCGGCGTCGACGCAAGCTTCGCGGAATACTCGGCCGCCGTTCGCAAAGAACTAAGTCTTCTGATAGACAGTTGTGACCCCTATGCGGATTTGATTCGCCCAGAGCTACTCGTAGGTATAGGCGGAAATTTAAAAGCATTGAACCGGCTTTCCGCCCGCATCAGCCACCGGGCCCAGCGCTCTTCGCTGAACATCCACGAGCTCGAACACCTCTGCGAGGTTTTATTCAGCATGTCCGTTAGGCAACGGGAACAAAAGCTGGGTCTTAAGAAAGACCGCGCCGACGTAATCCGCCCGGCAATCGTTTGCGTTTTAAATATTATGCGAACGTTTAATTTCGAGCACCTGAAAGTGCCCAATGTCGGAATCAAGAACGGCTTATTCTGGCGGTTAGCAGCGACTGTTAGTCATCAAAAAGAAAGTCGCACATCAGGTCGACAAACTTTTGTGGATTTTCCACATTACAGGAATGCCCCTGGCCTTTGATTTCCATGAATTCACCATGAGGTATTGCACTCGCGATTTCTCTTGAACCCGCTATGGGTAAAAGCACGTCGAGTTCCCCATGCAGAACTAAAACCGGCTGCTCAATTTTCTTTAGGTCCTTGCGGATATCAATATTTTTAAGTGAGTTCGGAATTCCATGCCAGATTTTCTCGTTCACGCCATGAGCGTCGGCGAAAAGCTGCTGCATGTAAGGATCCTGCGGATTGCAATTTGTAATGGTGCCCGCCATGACCGTGGCGCAGAAATTTCTGTCTTTCTGCATTAGCGTGAAAGCATCGTACATTTCAGGTCCAAATTGCACGCCTGCCGCGGACACTGGATCAAGCAATACCGCTCGGCGGAATATTTCCGGCGCTTCAATCATTGCACAAAGTGCGATTAACCCACCCGTCGAGTGACCAACAAGATTCACATCGGTCAGACCTAAACCTTTGACCAACGCGATCATGTCACGCGCTAAAGAAAACATATCTAAATCATCTTGTGTCTGTGGCCCCGAGGATTTCCCACAACCGATCCATTCAGCAAAGGCCGCGCCGCCGCCGTGCCCACCCTGCTTATAGCGGACCTTCAACTGGTTGATTGTAGGAAGCCACCAGTTGTTTGACGCTAAATTGCCATGAAGAAATAAAGTGTCCTCAGGAACAAGGCCACCGTGCAGATCATAATGAACGCGCTTTTCGCGGTGCTGAAATATCGCCATGGGCCATCATCTATGAGCCAATTACGGCCATGGGTCAACTGGTCTCAAAGGCCGCGCCAGAATTTTGTCGTCTTGTCGTAAGTCTCTCGCATTTGCGGCGGCATAAAGGAGCGGAACCAGCCAAATAAATTCTCACTTTGGCTTCGGGCAATGCGGTCTACTGCCAAATTGGGCGTATTTGGCAAAATCGGCCGAAGCGCATTTTCACAAGGTGAAACCTGAGGCATTGCAATTTTAATTTTACCATCGAGGGTTTGCATCACGCCTTTTTCAGGAAAACCCTGCCATGCCTTTCCAGAGCGAACTTGGTTCTTGCCCTCAAGCACGGTTCTGACCCAAGCGCCGAGGAATGGTCCAACGCTCTCATTCATTTTGTGTTCAACGCCTTCGATAACAGCGATGGATGAGCGCGACTCTTTCGGCACACTTTCCCAAAAACGCATGTGAACATCGCGCTGGATATAGGCATCTAGCCCAGCCATGATTAGATTAAATGACCGTTTAGGAAATCGTTGCGCCAACACGGCGGTGTTCATGTGACGTACGCCGCGAGCTTTTTCCGCGACACCAAAAATCTGAAAAGGTCCCCACTTAAGAATCGTAGGCTCCGCCTGATGATACGTGCTGAATACGATCCCCCGGAAAATTAGATCGTAAAGATCATCATCATTCCATCGAATAAGAGGAAACGTTCGTTTAACCGCGCCCATCAAATAACGAATAAGTAAATCCTGCTCCGCTTGTGGTTCGGTGTAAGGTGCTTCGGCGAAAATCTGTTCGATCAGATGGGGATAGTCAGAAGCATACTGAATTGCTACCGCGCCACCAAACGACAGTCCCGCAATCGACGCCTTTTGAATACCTAGCCGACGCAACAATGTTCGTAAATCGCGAGAATCCTGCTCGATACTTACGGGTGGCAGCATGGGTTCAACGTTTGAATAAAAGCTTTTTAGCCAAGAGAGCGGCTCAACGACAGGGCGCGAATGAAGTTGGCTCCATAAATTATTTCGATCGACAAAGTTTTCAAGCGTTCGCCCCTGATATTCGGTGTCGTAGAACACTAAAGTTCGGCCGGTCTTTAGAAGTTCTTCGACGTTTGTGACCCAATGATCCGTATCTTGGGTCAAACCGTTAATGGACACTATCGCAGGGAGTTCTGGATTGCCGCGATAGACTTTCGCGTAAAGCTTGCGAGTTTCAGAAACTTTGAAAAATCCCTCATCGTCGGGCGGACGAACTGCGGTAGGGACGACACTGGCGTCAGCCAATATTGAAAAACATAAAGTCATTAAAACAGTCAGTAACTTCATTCCCCGTCTCCCATTTTGCCCACACGGATCTTACTGAACAAGCCCACCATCCACGCTGATCACAGTTCCGTTAATGTACGCCGCTTCTTCGCTTGCCAGAAATAGACAGGCGTTCGCGATATCCGCGGTTGAGCCCATGCGCTTCACTGGGATCTTCTCCTCAATGGCACCCAAAACATCTGGCGGCATTTTCTCGGTCATCGCCGTTCGCGTAAAGCCTGGGGCGACGGCATTTACTGTGTAGCCCTTTTTCCCGAGCTCACGGGCCCAGGTCTTGGTCATCCCTATTACGCCGGCCTTGGCCGCCACGTAATTAGACTGGCCAAAATTGCCGTATAGAGCAACTACACTAGCCATGTTGACAATGCGGTTGCCTGGCTCAGTTCCAAATTTTTCCAAAAGACTTTTAGTGACGTGAAAGAGGCCATTTAAGTTTGTTTGAATCACAGCATCAAATTCCGTGTGATCCATTTTCGCCAAACTCTTATCCCGCGTGATGCCAGCGTTGTTCACCAACACATGAACTGGCGATTTCAGGGCCGCCGCAGCAGCCTGGCAACTGTTCCAATCGGCAACATTCACTTGCTGTAGAGTAAGTCGTTCTCCGAATGAAGACAGCTCCTTACGAGCTACTTCCATGGCAGATTCGGAATAATCCCAAACCGTCGCTTGGCCACCAGCCGCCAAAAACATTTTTGTAATTTCAAAGCCAATGCCCTGGGCGCCGCCGGTGATCACCGCGTGCCTATCTTTAAAATTGAAGACTAAATTTTTCATAAGTAGCGGTTTGATATGCGCCGGGTGTTGAGGGGTCAACAAATTTGATTCCGATTTGGGACCACCCTGTAGTAAAACTCTCCTCAACCAGTTTGGAGAAAGATTATGACTCAGCGCCACGCCAAGATTTCCAGCATCGCAATGCACGTTCCTCAACGTTTAGTTACGAATGATTACTTCAATGATCACTATAAACAAGATGTTGGTACTTTCCTTAAGGAAAAGCGCAATATTCGCCAGCGTTACTTCATGGCGGATTCGGAATCGACATCTGATCTAATAGTGCCCGCGGCTGAGAAAGCGTTGCGGCAGGCTGGAATTAGAGCAGAAGCTCTAGATCTAATCATTATTGCAACCGATACACCTGATTATATTTCACCCCCTACCTCGGCTGTTATCCAGCATCGCTTGGGCGCTAAAAACGCTGGGGTTTTTGACGTGAACGCCGCGTGTGCGGGTTTTGTGACCGCTCTCGATATTGGAAACAAATTCATAGCCTCCGATGATCGTTATAAAAATATTTTGATCGTCGGGGCTTACGGCATGTCAAAGCACTTAGATTTTAAGGATCATAAGATTGCCACCCTGTTCGCTGATGGGGCGGGCGCCGCCGTCCTCCAACCCACCACAAACCCCGATGAAGGCGTTATTGCCGGTTACCTTTGGGCGGATGGCCAATTCCACGATGCTATGGGACTCTATGCCGGTGGCACAGCTCAACCAACGAATGAAGATGTACTTCACGCCAACACTCATAAATTAAAGTTTTTGCGGAAAATTCCGGCCGAGTTTAATGCCGAGCACTGGCCGCGTATCGCACATTGGCTTTTGAACAAGATCGAAAGAAAAGCGCGCGACGTCGATCACTTCTTTTTGACGCAAATTAATATTGATTCGATCAATCAGACAATGACGGCGCTTGAGGTGCCCCTTGATAAATCTCACAACATCATGGATCGCTATGGTTATACAGGAAGCGCTTGTCTTCCGATGGCATTGTCCGACGCAATGGAAGCAAAAAAACTAAAAAAAGGTGATCTCTTGTTGATGATTGGTTCCGGTGGAGGCGTTGCCATGGGCGGCGCGGCCATCCGTTGGTCCATCGACTCATAGGAAGTTTTTGAAAATGCAGCCGCCGATAGAAATGGATTGGTTAAAACAGTGGAACCTTTACGGTCCCAACCGCACTGCTTTGAAAGATTTGAGCGGTGGCCCTTCGATTTCTTATGAGGTTCTCTTCAAACAATCCTGTAGCCTTGCCACCATCTTAAAGCTGCACTTCGACATCAGACTCGGCGACAGAGTTGCCGTGCTGGCGAAAAATCATGGGAGCTTTTTGCCATTGTTTTTCGCCTGTCAAAGACTGGGCGCGGCTTTGGTTCCAGTTAATTTTCGCCTAACTCCGAGAGAAGTGTCTCACATCTTAGATGACAGTGACCCTAAGCTCGTCATTTATCATTCTGAGTACAAACAGGTTATTGAGGATCTTCCGCAAGCCTCCAAGTCCTGGAGTCTTGATGGCGACGATGGACTTCAAGTTGCGCTCACTTGCGAATCGTCTCACCTTCATACAGAATTTTTAGGCGATGAGGACACTCTCGCCATGATTCTCTACACTTCTGGTACGACCGGGGCACCTAAGGGTGCGATGATTAGCCGTAAAATGATGTTTTGGAATTCCATTAACACCACTCTCCGCCTTGATCTCACGCAAAATGATATTCACATTGCGTTCTTACCGTTCTTTCACACTGGCGGCTGGAATGTTTTAGTCACGCCCTTCCTCCATCGTGGCGCCAAGACATTGCTTTTGGATAAGTTCGACGCACCTATGGTTTTAAAAACCATCTCTCAAGAAAAAGTGACGATTCTCTTTGGGGTTCCGACCATGCTCGACATGATGGCGAAGGACCCGTCATTTCAGGATGCTGACCTCTCGTCTTTGCGATTTGCGGTTGTGGGCGGCGAACCCATGCCGGTGAGCTTGATTCGAATTTGGCAAGCGCGCGGCGTAGCGATTCGCCAAGGTTATGGCTTGACGGAATTTGGCCCCAACGTGTTTTCGTTGAACGCGGAGGATGCGGAACGAAAGATCGGATCGATTGGATTTCCCAATTTTTATATTGAAGCGAAAATTTCCGACTTCGACGGCGCGACGCTTGGCGCGAACCAAGTGGGCGAGCTAGCGCTGCGGGGACCGACTTGCATGCCCGGATACTGGGGCAATCCAGCAGCGACAAATGAAACGATCCGCGATGGGTGGCTCTACACGGGCGACCTGGTGCGACGAGACGATGAAGGATATTACTATGTCGTTGGCCGCAAGAAGGACATGTACATTAGCGGCGGCGAAAACGTATATCCGGCGGAGATCGAACAGGTTTTACGCCAGCACCCGGAAGTTGCTGAGGCTGCAGTGGTTGGTGTCATCGACGCGCGCTGGGGCGAGGTCGGAAAGGCATTTGTTGTTTTAAGGTCCCCTGATTCCCTTTCAGCCCTGCAACTTGTCGAATATTGCCAATTGAGCTTAGCGCGATACAAAGTACCCAAGCATGTCCAGTTCGTCACCTCATTGCCAAAGGGCGACAGTGGCAAAATTTTGAAACGAGCGTTGCTTGAGGGAATTCCATCATGAACAAAGTCCAACAAAAATTCGTCCCGGCCAACTTTCAGCCGTCGCTGCCTGGCGATCTTTTGCGCCGTGAAGTTCCCTCTGGTGAAAATGTCGTCCCACTGGATGTTATATTCGTTGGTGCAGGACCCGCTGGTCTTAGTGGTGCAATTGAGTTGGCAAGGCTCGTAAAAAAAGACCAGGAAAAGGGTGGTTCGGTTTCGGTTGAGATCGGCGTTTTGGATAAAGCACCCTCACTTGGCGGCCACAGCTTGTCAGGCGCCGTTGTAAATCCCCTCGGATTTCGCACCTTATTTCCTGAAATGAAAGATAGCGATTTTCCCTTTCGTCGTCCGGTGACAAAAGAACGCGTTTATTTAATGACCGAGTCTTCTCAAGTGCGAATTCCAGCTCCCCCGACCATGCATAACAGCGCTAACTATATAGGCTCGCTTTGCGAAATGGTTCGTTGGCTGGGAGCCCAAGCTGAGTCTTTAGGCGTAAATATATTTACAGGTTTTCCAGCTGAATCGCTTTACGTTCAAGATAACCATGTGATTGGTGTGCGCACGGCGGCTCAAGGTCTCGCTCGTGATGGTCAGCCCGGCTCGAACTACAATCCGCCAACGGAAATCACAGCGAAAGTGACTGTGTTGTCAGAGGGCACTCGCGGGTCTCTCACGCAAGCTTACTTAAATTGGCAAAATATAGTTTCAACTATGCCGCAGATTTATGCTCTTGGGGTAAAGGAAATCTGGCGCGTAAAAAAAGCGCCGGAAGAAATCATCCATACTCTTGGCTGGCCGTTACCGAGATCGGCCTTTGGCGGGAGCTTTTTATATCCGTTGGCGGATGATCTCGTCGCTCTTGGATTGGTAGTTGGTCTTGATTACCGTCAAAGTCACCTCGACGTTCACCACCTTTTACAACAAATGAAAACTCATCCGCTTTTCGCTTCGCACCTAAGTGGTGGCGAATGCGTTGAGTGGGGCGCTAAAACAATTCCTGAAGGTGGCTATCATTCGATTCCCGAGAGGCTCACCGGCGATGGCGTCGTAATTCTTGGGGATGCCGCGGGGCTTGTGAATGTTCCGGCCCTCAAAGGTATTCACTATGCGATGCTTTCAGGAATTTATGCCGCCCGCGCGATCTTTAAGGCGCTCAAAGCCGGCGACGTATCCGGCAAATCACTAAAGAGCTATGACGAAGAGTTGCGATCAAGCGTTGTGTTTAAGGATCTAAAAAAAGTCCGCGGCATGCGCCATGCCTTTAAAGATGGATTTTATCTTGGCGGTTTAAAAGCGAGCCTAATGACCGTGACCGCCGGAGCTTTTCCGGGCGGCAGCACCCAAGGAGTTGAAGACGCTGAAGAATGGAAAGAGTTTACGCGCCTTGAAGTCCCGCAAGCAAAAATCGGCCTTAGCAAAGTTGATGCGGTTTATTTGTCAGGAAATAAAACGCGCGATGACATCCCCTCGCATTTAATTGTTGGACAAGACGTGACCCCTGAGATCGCCGAATTTTATTCGCACGTTTGCCCGGCTGGAGTTTACGAGCGCGTTGCCGACAAACTCGTCGTCAACGCTCCCAACTGCGTCGACTGCAAAGCCACCGACGTCCTCGGCCCCCGCTGGACCCCCCGCGAAGGCAACAGCGGCCCCAACTACAACCTGATGTGAGCAAAAGGTACCACATGACTTTCTGCAACTCTATGCATCACCCATCACACCCCAGGGGTGTGATGG
>JAYSTF010000103.1:0-27410 GCA_043720065.1 Pseudobdellovibrionaceae bacterium
CTCATGGGCGTTGGTTGTTTAATGGCTGTGCTTGCCGGCCTCGATTTTCTATTCCAACGCTGGGACCTTGAAAAAGAAATGCGAATGACCAAAGAAGAGGTCAAAGAGGAAGTCAAATCCCGAGAGGGAGATCCGATGGTTCGGGCGCGCATTAAACGCGTTCAGCGCGAGATTGCCAGCCGACGCATGATGGATGAGATTCCAAAAGCCGACGTTGTTATAACGAATCCCACCCATATTGCGTGCGTTCTTAAATACGATGACACGATGGTTGCACCGAGGCTCGTAGCTAAAGGCGTCGACTTCATGGCGGAGAAGATCAAGGAATTGGCGCGCGAACATAATATTCCGATCATCGAAAACAAACCTCTCGCGCGTACCATTTATAAAACTTTGAAGATTGGCCAGGGGATTCCAAGAGAACTCTTCACGGCCGTGGCGGAAGTATTGGCATACGTTTACAAGCTGAAGCGGAAGGGTATCTAACGGTTTATGGAACAGCTTTTTCAATTTTTAAAGAAATTTGAAAAGTTAACGAAGAATGTGGACTTGTTAGTCGCGTTTGGCTTGGTCGCGATCTTGGCGGTCATGATCATTCCGCTGCCGCCGTTGTTACTTGATCTTTCGCTCACATTCTCGCTCGGCCTCTCGTTACTCATCCTTCTCGTTGCGGTTTACACGGACAAGTCTCTCGACTTTAGTGTGTTCCCAAGTCTGCTTTTACTTGCGACTTTGTATCGCTTGGCTTTGAACGTCGCGACAACTCGATTGATCCTGACCCACGGTCACGAAGGTGAAGATTCCGTCGGAAGCGTAATCCAAGCGTTCGGTCACTTTGTGGTTGGCGACAACTACGTTATAGGATTTATCGTCTTTGTTATCTTAGTCGTCATCAATTTTATCGTAATTACTAAGGGTTCTGGGCGAGTCGCAGAAGTCGCGGCCCGATTCACGTTAGACGCGATGCCGGGTAAGCAGATGTCCATCGACGCTGACTTAAACGCTGGCCTCATCACTGAGCAAGACGCCCGCAAGCGTCGCAAAGAGATTGAAGCAGAAGCCGACTTTTACGGAGCCATGGATGGTGCCAGCAAATTCGTTCGTGGTGACGCGATCGCGGGTATTATCATTACATTGGTGAACATCGTCGGCGGTCTTTTGATCGGCATGATGCAAAAAGGTCTCGACCTCAGCACGGCCGCGAAAACCTACACTATGCTTACCATCGGTGACGGTCTCGTCACTCAGATTCCAGCCCTCATAATTTCGACCGCGGCTGGTATTATTGTTACACGAAACTCTTCTACAAAAAATATGGGAACGGAAGTCGCGGGCCAGCTCTTCTTAAAGCCTCGCGCAGTCGCAATCGTTGCGGTGATCATGGCCGGTCTTGGGTTAGTCCCAGGACTGCCTGGATTTCCATTCTTTATATTGGCGGCCGGTATGGGAACCATTGCATGGGTTACAAACCGTTATAGCGAAGAGAAAAAGACGATTGAGCGCAAATCTGCCGACGACGAAGCGAGAAGACCAAAGAAGGAAGCAATCGAAAGCATGCTTCCCCTTGATCTTATCGAATTGGAAGTCGGTTACGGCCTGATTAATGTCGTAGAGTCCGATCAGTCAGGTGATTTATTAGAGCGTATAGTTAGCATTCGTAAGCAGTTTGCTCTTGATCTAGGTGTTGTGGTTCCGAGCATTCATATTCGCGATAATCTTCAATTGGATCCGGGTGAATACCGAGTCATGCTTAAGGGAAATAAGATTGGTGGCGGAAGTCTGCGCTCGGACTGCATGCTGGCGATGGATCCAGGAAATATCACTCGCCGTGTAAATGGAATAGCGACGAAAGAGCCGGCGTTCGGCCTAGATGCTCTCTGGATCTCTAAGACGCAAAAAGAGGAAGCGGAGCTTGCAGGTTACACGGTCGTGGATTTACCAACTGTCATGGCTACACATTTAACTGAAATCGTCCGCGGTCATGCTCATGAGCTTTTCGGCCGCCAAGAGGCGAGCACGCTTATCGACAACTTTAAGAAAATTTATCCTAAAGTGGTCGAAGATCTTATTCCAAGTCAGCTTAATCTTGGTGTGGTGGTTCGCGTTCTTCAGAATCTGCTTAAAGAACAGGTTTCGATCCGCGACCTCCTCACTATTTTTGAAACTTTGGCCGACGACGCGACTCGTACGAAAGACCCTGAACTGTTGACGGAGTCGGTGCGTAAGTCTCTTGCCCGTACGATTACGGCTAAATTCCGTAATGACGGAGAGAGAATTGCCGTGATTACGCTCGAACCCCAAATCGAGGAGTTGATAGCGAACTCACTGCTCCAAACGGAGCAGGGAGTACAGCTCGTAATGGATCCGAGATCCGCTCAAGAATTAATTAATAAGATCGCAAGAGCAATAGAAGATCACCCGGAAGTAGCAGCACAGCCGGTGTTGCTCACCAGTCCGACCGCACGTCGGCACATCTATAAACTGACTTCCAGATTTATTCCCCAGTTAGCCGTGCTTTCCCATAATGAACTTTCACCCGACGCTAAAGTAACCGCCGTCGGTGTGGTGGAGATGGCCCATGCAAGTTAAGAAGTTTGAAGCTAAAACCATGAAGGATGCTTTGGAGCTTGTTAAAAAATACCTCGGGCCCGAGGCGATCATTCTCTCAGCAAAAGACAATAGCCGGGGATTTGGACTTGTTGGTCAAAAGAGCGTGGAAGTGACGGCTGCGATCTCAGAAGAAACTCTTCGTCGTAAGCATTTAGCCGAATCAAAGTTGAGCCAGAGTTTGCGGGAAAGATTCGACAATGTATCAGCCAATCAACAAAGACGATTTATAGAGAAGGCGAACAAAGAAGTCCCTCCGACTATCCGCCCGATCAAGCCTCAACGTTATGCAGATATCCTCGACGAAAGTGATTTTACAGTCGTTAATCCGCCTCAGCGTTACAATCGTCCCTCGATCAACATGGGCTCAATGGCCTCGCAAGGGGCAACGGAGACGTCGTCGGCGGAAGCGCGAGTGAAAACCGCTGCTCAGCGGGCATGGCAAGCGATGAACGACGCAGCGATAATGCCTGTGCCGAAGGGACCAACTGTTAATCAGCAAAGATCTCATGGCGAGGGGCCTGAGGTTCGTGACTTAAAGGCCGAGATTCAACAGCTTAAAGGAATTATTGAGAGTTTTCAGAAGGTGCCTCAAACATTTATTTCTATGCACCCGGGTGCTGAATTTGGAATTAGTTTTGAGCTAAGCCCCATGTTTCAAAAGTTAACTCGCGCTGGAATCAATGTTGATAATACGGTGGAGATCTTAAAAAAGGCGCAAAGCACTCTACCGATGGACCAATTGAAGAAGCCGGCATTCGTCGATGCTTGGGTTGCGCGTTACTTGATGGACAACACGGCCATTGCTGAAATTCGCTCGGATAGCCGCATTCACGCCTTTATCGGTCCCGCTGGCCAAGGCAAAACTTCAGCCCTTGTAAAGCTGGCAGGGCACATGGTGATTTGCGAAAAGAAAAAGATCGCGATTGTGACATGCGATATTGCTAAAGTAGGCGCAGCTGAACAGCTTCGCATTTACTCGCAAATTTTAAACGTGCCCTTTGCGGTCGTTCGCCAGTCGTCGGATTGGCTGGAAATTAAGAGCAAGATCGGCCAAGCCGCTCATGTTCTTATCGATTTCCCAGGATTAAATTTGAAATCGATGCATGAGATTGATCAGTTACGTTCGATGTTGCCGCCCAAAGAGCCGGGGGTGTCGATTCACTATGTTCAATCGGTTCTTGCCAATGACGAGTCAGCTTTTGAAGCCGCGACCCGTTACCAGATGATTGGATTTACCGATGTTATTTTCACCTCGCTGGACGAGGCTGCTCAGCATGGGTTGATTTATAATTTCCAGAAAAAGTTCCAGGTTCCATTGCACTCCTTCGGTATCGGTCGCCAAATCCCAGAGGATTTTGAGCCCGCCACCAAAGAGCGTGTCGTTGATTTGCTTTTCAAACTTTCAAAATTGAAGAAGGATAAAATCTCATGAGCATGAGTAGAACCAAGACTATCAGCGTGACCTCCGGTAAAGGTGGGGTCGGAAAATCAACATTGGTCGCCAATCTTGCGGCCTCTTTAGGATCTCGCGGGTACCGAGTGCTAATTCTCGACGGCGATTTGGGAATGGCAAACATGGACATCATGTTTGGAATTCGCGCTATGCACTCAATCCAAGATGTGTTCAATGGTCAGCGTTCAATTGATGAAGTGATTGTGCAGGCTGCAGAGAATGTTTACCTCATTCCCGGAGGCAGCGGCATTTATGGTTTAAGCCGCCTTGATCTAATTCAGAAGCAAGTTCTGCTCGATCAGGTGAGCGGCCTCGATAACCATTTTGATTTTATGCTCATCGATACGGCTCCAGGCATAGACGACAATGTTTTGTATTTGAACACAGCCGCGCAGGAAATTTTGGTGGTTGTGAACTCTGATCCAGCCAGCATTACGGATGCGTACGCGCTAATCAAAGTTCTCTCTCAGCGCCATCATGAAAATCGCTATAGCATCATTCCGAATTGCGTTCGTGATGAGGCGGAAGCGGTCGCTGTGTATAAGCGCCTCTCTGATGTGGCGGCGAAGTTCTTGTGCGTGAGCCTAGACCTTAAGGGGTTTATACCAAACGATCCCAATCTGAGACAGGCAACAAAGCAGCAACAGTTGGTGGTGGCGAGCGCACCTAGCTCTCCGTCTAGTCTGGGAATTCGCAAGATCGCGGAAAAGATCAGTGGTTATGGGAACGTCTCAGAACTCAAAGGGAGTATCCAGTTCTTCTGGCAGCAACTCTCAGGAGTGGCATGAGAGAATAGGACTGTTGGGGCATATCTCAGTTTGATAAGCTTTAAGTAGAGAAAAAAGGGCGGGAAACTCAAATGCCAAGTTCGAATGCGAAGACTAAAGAGACAGTGGCGCAAGTCGCTGTTGTGGCCAAGAGCAAAGACTCAAGCAATTCTAGTGCTTTACTAAAGAAGTACAAGGAAGAGCCAAGTAAGCTCACGTCGCAACAAAAAGACAAACTGATTATGGAGTACGCTCCACTAATTAAGTTTATTGCGCAAAAAATCGCGGTCCGCCTTCCAGCCAACATCGAACTGGATGACCTGATCTCAAGCGGCGTGATCGGACTAATGGATGCGATCGAAAAGTACGATCCCACGCGTGACAATAAATTTAAAACTTACGCCGAGTTCCGCATCCGCGGTTCCATCCTTGACGAATTGCGCGCCCAAGACTGGGTCCCACGATCAGTTCGCGACAAAGCAAAGATGCTCGATCGAGCATTGATTGAACTTGAAGCAGGCCTCGGCCGCTCCGCTACCGATGATGAAATCGCGCAGCGTCTTGGTTGCTCATTAGAGGATTTCCACGATTTGTTAAATCAAGTAAAGCCGGTGAGCGTCCTCTCTATCGATGACGCTGCCACCTTCTCTAACGTCGATAAGAAGTCGATCTTAAATCTTTTAGAGTCTTGTAAGCTTTCGAATCCCTTTAACCAGCTGAACTTAAAGTCGGTTAAGGAAATCGTCGCGACTGCTATTGAAGAGCTGCCCGAGCGCCAGCGCCTCGTGTTGTCTCTCTATTACTATGAGGATTTAAACCTAAAGGAAATCGGCCGAGTCTTACGCGTGACCGAGTCGCGAGTGTCGCAGCTGCACGCTCAGGCGGTTTCTAGGCTGCGCGCCAAGCTTACGCAATACTTCCAAGAGCAAGAACTAGAAGCCGTTTAAATTCCCACCCGCGACGAAAGCGGGTGATCTAGCCCGCTTGAATTTTCATCTCTACCGCAACATTCAAAGATGCGCGCAACTCAAGCCAACGGCAAACTCAATTGATGAACCAGATCGTGATGAAACGCGCGAAGTGTAGTTAAATTCCCAACCTCATTGCCGCCGCCTTCGCATACACGGTGAATATGATGAAGATGTATCCACCGATCACTCGCGCAGCGATTTCCATTTCCATCAATATGAGTACACTTTCCCTGGTCGCGTGCGAATACTTCATGCTTGGTCCGGGCGGGAAGAGGAGTGCGCTTTGACTGCTTGGGAGCTCTGAACGTGCAGAGTGTTTTAGTTTTAGGCTTTTTCGCCAGCA
The DNA here is from genome assembly GCA_043720065.1 of Pseudobdellovibrionaceae bacterium. Lineage (GTDB taxonomy): Bacteria > Bdellovibrionota > Bdellovibrionia > Bdellovibrionales > UBA1609 > JAIBAM01. The sequence continues at coordinate 6,145 of JAYSTF010000103.1, forward strand.
CTCGCTCAGCCTTTTTGACCGGATCATGCCGTCTCAAATAGTCTTCCAGAACCTCTGATAAGATCTTCTCTAAACTGAATTTCCCCTTCGCCGCCAGTAGTGACTTTACCCTTTCAAGTTTTTCGTACGTGTCTTTTGTGATTCCGCACTCAATTTGAACAAGGTCGTCCGCCTTAAACTTAATTTTATCCAAAACCGCAGTTCTTGGCTGGATGCGCGCCCCTTCAATTTCAGTTTGGCGAGTAGTGTGCGTCTCTGCGAATTTAACTAACTCCACCGCGTTATCTTTAGTAATTGCCGCCACAATTCGACTTGCCTTCGCAACAGTGATCTTTTGTTCAATCACAGCGGTTTTCAATTCAGGTATTTCACGACTTTTGCGAGCAACAGAAATAAACGTGTAAGCATTGGATTCACTTAATCCCAACGCTCCAACCGCGTAAGTAAACAGACTGGCATATCCCAATCGTTTAAAAAACTTCACCTGATCAATTTCGCCTAAGACTTCTATTAGTTCGCCCTCGAGGCGGCGGAATTCCCGTCCTAACTCAATTGCGCGCTCATGCAACTTTAGCTGGTTTTCACTAAGTGCCTCTGACATCAGATTTCTCCTTTTGCGGATTTAAAAAAAGTCTACCACATGTTTTCAAGAGTGATTTATTAAGCCCACCCAAGCATGATATTGCAGGGCTAGCAGTTAAGCTTAATCGTGAGTACAGAGAACGCATTTCCATAAGGACACTTTCAAAAAGAAATTTAAAATTGAACTGTATAATGACGAAACTAGGAAGCGCGAAAGACGGTCAACAAAAGAAAAAATATTTGTGCACACCAGTTCGAATCGGATAGGATCCATTCACGAGGTGCACATGAAAAGTATTTTCATATTCGTAATTCTTTCCGCCTTCCAATCCGTTAACGCCGGCGAAGCAAGCGAAGCGAAATCAGCAGCCACCACCGCGAAGGTTACATTGAATCGCCAACCGAGTGCACTAGATGGCGATGTAACTTTGAAGTCTGAAGCTCTTGCTGCAATCAAGGGACATGCCGGGACCGAAGTGGTGCAGATCGTCGATAAAACTCGTGGTGTAGTTTGTTATTTAATTTCGAACCAATTGAGCTGTGTGAAATATAATTAGTAGCAAAATCGCGATTGTTTGCCCGAACCTGCCCGCAACGTCGCGGGTCGTCCGCCTAGGTGTACCCGCGCCGCCAGCGGGCGATCCGCTCTCGCGCCAACGATCACGGCTTCTTCAACGCCTTCAAAATATGATCGACAATCCTAGGATCCGCCAAGAATCTTAAAAAATTCATGACTTCATCCGGCGCCTTCATAGCCAAAAGCTCCTCGTAAAGCGCCATCAAACGATCCTGCTGAGTCGGCCGGTTCGTGCTAAGCAAGCGAACAAAACATTCCGTCAACTTCTCATCGGAACGAATCGCGACGATCACGCCAATCAATCGATCAAGTCCGTCCGGCATTATCTTTCGCCAAACTGATTGCGGATTTTATCCATCAAGCGCTGTTCGATTTGGCGAACCGCCTCACGAGTGATTTTATATTTTTCGCCGATCTCTTGCAGAGTCAATGGCTCCTCGGCCAGCAATCGTTCATCAAGCACGACTTTTTCTTTTTCGTTCAAGGAAGGGCGTAACTCCTCAAGCCGTTCGCGCAAGATCTGGACCTCTTCCATCGTGCCCAGGCGCTCATCGACGGCCTCTTCATCTGGCGATCGTTGCAAGCTAAGCAAAGTATTTTGCTGAGAATCTGAAAGCGGCTTATCCAAACTCACATCGCGTGAATTTAAGCGCTGACTCATGTTGGAAATTTCATTCGCATCGATGCCCAATTTATCTGACAGCAACGCCACCGCCTCACTATGCCCCATGCGTTCAAGTTCATCGCGCTGTTTTTGCAGCTGATAAAACAGTTTTCGCTGAGTTGCCGTGGTCCCGATGCGAACCATGGAATACTGGCGCATTAAATACTCTTGAATGTACCCGCGAATCCACCAGACAGCGTAAGTGATCAGACGCACACCTTTATAGGGATTAAATTCCTTCACCGCATGCATGAGGCCAACGTTGCCCTCTTGCACAAGATCGATTAACTTCGCGCCGAACTTTGTGTACTCGGCCGCGACTTTTACGACAAAGCGTAAATTCGAAGTGACCAGCATTTCTGCTGCCTTCGGATCGCCCTTTTCCCGGTAAAGCAAAGCCAACTGGTGCTCTTGCTCTTTGGTTAACAGGGGATATTTTCGAATCTCACTTAAATAACGAGAAAGAGTATCGGTGGTAACGACTGATGTCGAGTGGGTCTCCTCCGTCGCTTCCGGCATCGGAATAAGACCCTCGCGCTCGTCCATATCAGGCTCGACCGCGCGCTTTTCGACGATCTCAGGTTTTATGTTTTTTGTTTTTTTCTTAGCGGGGATCTTTTTCGCCGCAGCGGCCTTCTTAGGGGCGGAACTTTTGGCCATGGCCTAATTCCTCAAGCCAAAACCGAAGTGAGCTTCTTTTCGAGGGTTTTCTGCACCATGCCTTTAACCAGAGCGAGGTGGAACGGCAGATCGACGTTAATTTCGACCGAGGAACCCTCTTTGCTGGGCTGAACCTGCATTTGGGCTTTGAACTGGCTCCCCTGAGCCGTCCCTGAGAGGGATTTCTCGTCGAACGTGCACTTCAGCTGAGGATCAAGCTTACGAAGATCCTTATCGTTTTCGAAAAGGTTCGAAATTCTGTCGAAACACTCTTTAGGACTTAACTTGGTTTCGGACGACACTTTTATAGCCGGCATAGGCCCCGAAGATAGACTCTTTCCCAGAGGCTGTCCAGGCTAACCAGCCTTGAATTTATGGTATCGCCATGAGAGATTAAACACCCAGCAGCATTATCTAGCCATAGAGGAGTCGCCCGGTGCGGTTTTTAAAGGAACTGAAGCGAACTTGTTATTGCGGTGAAGTAAACGCGTCTCGTGTAGGTCAGACGCTTGTGATTATGGGATGGGTTGATTCCCGTCGCGATCATGGCGGATTAGTCTTTATCGACGTCCGCGACCGTGAGGGAGTTGTTCAGGTCGTTTTAAATCCTAATGATCCAGCCACTAAGGCGGCAAAAGATTTGCGCGGTGAGTTTGTCGTCGCCATTCAAGGTGTGGTACGCGCCCGCCCGGATGGAATGAAAAATACCAAATTAAAGACGGGTGAAGTGGAGATTGAGGCGAAAATTTGTGAGATCCTAAGCGAAGCCGCAACCACGCCGTTTCAAGTGACGGATGACCGAGTCGCTGAAACCTTGCGTTTGAAATATCGCTATCTTGAACTGCGTAATCCGAAGCTCCAACAACATTTGATTACTCGGCACAAAGTGGCTGACCTTACTCGTCGCCTTTTGAGTGAGCAGGGATTTATCGAAGTTGAAACTCCAATTCTTTATAAGAGCACGCCAGAGGGTGCGCGCGATTACTTGGTGCCGTCGCGAGTTCACCCTGGATTTTTCTACGCCCTTCCGCAAAGTCCCCAAACTTTAAAGCAGCTTTTGATGGTTGGCGGAATGGATCGCTATTACCAAATCGCCCGCTGCTTCCGCGACGAAGATTTACGCGCCGATCGCCAGCCAGAATTTAGTCAGATCGATATCGAAATGAGTTTTGTTGACCAAGACGATTTACTCGAGCTTAACGACAAGCTTGCGCGCCGATTCTGGAAAGAGATTTTGAATTACGACATCGGCGAAATTACTAAGCTGACATACTTTGAGGCAATGAACCGCTACGGCAGCGACAAGCCCGACCTGCGAAATCCTTTGGAGCTAGTCGACATCACCACGATATGTAAAGGTTCTGGTTTCAAGGTGTTCGACGATACCGCGTCCCGTGGCGCTGCGATCAAAGCTTTGGCGATTCCTGGCGGCGGCAAGTTTTCTCGCGGCCAATTCGACAAGTTTACTTTAGTTGCAAAGCAAATGGGCGCGAAGGGACTGGTTTGGATTAAGTCCGAAGGTGCTGAACTGACGACTCCGATTTCTAAATTCTTTAAGCCTGAATTGCTTAAGCAGATTTTTACTACTGCTGGTGGTAAGCCAGGTGACTGTGTGTTTATTGTCGCTGACGACTTCGATATCACTTGCGCGGCATTGTCTGCACTTCGCAACCAATTGGGCGATGAATTAGGCCTGATCGACAAGAAGCAGTATAGATTTGCATGGATTTTGGATTTCCCATTGCTTGAGTACGACACGGAAAACAAACGTTGGGTTGCACGCCACCATCCGTTTACCATGTGCAAAGACGAGCAGTTGGAAATCATGCGCCAGCGCCGCGAGAGCGAATATCCAACGTTGTTGGCCAAGGCCTACGATTTAGTCTGCAACGGCTACGAAATCGCCGGTGGCAGCATCCGTATTCACCGCCAAGATATCCAGCGCGGAATGTTCGACGCTCTTGGAATGTCAGAGGAAGAAATCAAACTAAAGTTTGGTTTCTTCATCGAAGCATTGAGCTACGGCACTCCCCCCCACGGCGGTATAGCTTGGGGTATGGATCGATTAGTGATGTTGCTTGTTGGCACTGATGCCATCCGCGACGTAATCGCCTTCCCAAAAACTGCTAAAGCGTCTTGCCTGATGTCTGAATGCCCAAGCCCTGTGTCGCGAGAGCAGCTGCTTGAACTTAGCCTTCGTTTAGGTGGACAGGCAGAGAAGAATCTTGGTGGAAAGCCAGACGAAGCACCTCTAGCATAAAAACCACCCGCGACATCGCGGGTAGGAGTTCAAGCAGGACAGGTGCGATTGCTCTTTAGGTTTTAATCAGCCAAGTGAGAGCCGCAACCGCAATAGAGGTTGTGCTCACCATCAAAAACCCTAGGCGGGTAATAAGGCGAAATTCTGTTTCAACAAAGCGCTTATCAATGCGCTGTTCAGACTGAGCCAAGCGATTTTCAATTCGCTCCTCAGATTGAGTAATGCGGTTTTCGATTCGCTCCTCAAACTGAGTAAAGCGATTTTCGATTCGCTCTTTGAATACGCCAAAATCCGCTTTTGTAACCAAATCGCCCTCTAATGCGTCTAAAACCATTTGAACTTGAGCTTCCGCCTGGTTTCTCTCGAAGCCAGCGGCCTCTAAGTCCTTAACATACTTCATCGGATTTGCCATCGCCAGTGCCTTTCGTTTGCGGGATGGGAGAACTCATATGCAAGCCGCCGGCTAAGGATTAAACAAATAGAGGGCTATTTCGACACGAAGTCAGTCCGAGCTAGAGCCGGACACCGGCTTGTGACGCGGTCGATCGATGGTCCACTTCTGGCAAAAGAGAGGTCTACAAACATCGCGGCTAAAAACCCGCCGCGACTATCGACTAGTTCGTCTCAGAATTGGACGATCGTCCCATCCTTAGGTCCACGATCACAGCCGAAGAATAGGGGTAGGACAAGATGTCCTATTAAGCGCTGCCAGTGGCAGCGCGGCTAATACTAGCAATGCCGCTTAGGCGGCACTGCTCTCACATGGAGGTGAGAGATGGAAAAAATCAGCAGCATTGTTCCGCGTTCTCGTCGGGTTGCAAGCGCAGATGTCGCTTCAGCTTCGGCGGTACGACCCGGAGCACCCAGTTATGGGGCGCCCATCGGTTCCAGCACCGGCGGTCCCAAAAATTTAATGACAACCGCGCAACGTGCCGTGGCCGAACAGAACCGCATCCAGGATGCTCGAAAGCAATTGTCTGTGACACCGAATTTGGTGGAAGACATGACGAATCGCTTTTTCTTGCAGCGAACTTCACCCGACGCCCAAGAAACGATCGTAGGTCTTCAACCAGCACTTCCGCAAATTGAAGCAGGTCCGATCGAGGCAGCTCCGGTGGTTGCATCTGAAGAAGAGTACACACCTATCGGTACTTACGTAGACGTTAGAGCTTAGGCGACTCGTTCGACTAAGAATCCGAAGCTCTCAAGAGAGGCGATGCGAAAAAGGCCATCTAGGCGTCTTCGTCCGTCCACAAAGCCGGCGACGACGATTCCGTCCACGCTGAGCTGGATAAGCTGACGCACGGCTTGGTGATCCCATTGGCCGGCGCCGAGCTGCACCAACATTTCCAATCGTAACAAAGCTTGACGAGCATCTGTTGCGTGAAGCGTACCTAGGCTTCCGCGGTGACCGGTCGCAAGCGCTAATAATAAATCCTTAGCTTCCCCACCGCGCACTTCGCCGAGCACGAGTCTTGTCGGACGCATTCGCAGACTTTGGCGAATAAGATCTGCCAACGTGTACTCGCGCAAAATCCCGTTACCATCAGTGCGAGTTAAAAGTTTACAGCTAGCACCAGGCTTCGGCATAAGCTCATTGGTATCTTCCAAGCAAATCGCACGTTCGTGAGATGGAAGTGCCTGCAAGCAGGCGTTTAAGACGCTGGTCTTTCCCGATCCTGTAGGTCCTATGATTAAAAAATTCTTATGAGACTTGATCCAGCCGTCTAACACCTTTAACTGATCCTCATTCGCCCAACCGGCTTGCTGTAACAGACCAAAGGTCCAAACAGTTTTCGGTTGGCGGCGAAGTGTAATTTGCAATTTTTGGGTGAGAGGAGGTCCAACCACGTGGGCTCTAAATCCACGCCACTGTCCGTCGGCACAAGGCGTGTTCAAATCAGGATTAAGTCCTGCTTCGCTACAAAGCCGATTGCGAAACTGCTCCAGAGTCAGTGCATGCAAAAAACTATCTGGATGTTCTTGAAAATGACCATTGATCTCAAACCAAACTGATTCTCTTCCATTAACAACGATTTCAGTAATTGCCTCGTTGTCCATAAGTGCTCTAAGTGGGCCAATTCCGATAATCTCATCGCGAAGCCTGGCGTGAAAAAGGGCGGGCTCAGGGCCTAGCGCCACTTCTAACTCTGGCGCAAGGTCTTCCGTCAAAACGCCGGCTTGAAGCCGCTCAAGAACCCGGGAGCATGACAGCTCCAGTCCATCTAATTCCATCCGTTCTCCTCCGAGTGATCTGATTCGCCGCTAACCAGTTCTGGTGTGATAAAAACCATAAGTTCCGTTCGACTTTCAGCAAAGTCCTGACTGCGAAAGAGACGGCCAATGACCGGGAGCTCTGCGAGGCCTTTGACTCCTGACCAACTTTCACCACTCCAAGACCTCACGAGCCCAGAAAGCAGAATCGTTTTACCTAGCGTGACGTCGACGCTTGAATTTGTGCGGCTCGAACGAAGACTTGGGACGCCGTCAACCGCTCCAGAGAAGTCAGGCATTGAAAATTCAGTTTGAATGTCAATTCTTACAACTCCGCGAGGATCCAATTGAGGTTTGAATTTCAACCACAGCCCATGCCGCTTCCAGGTGACATCCCGAGCCCGATGATTCGAAGTTCTGACCGCAAATTCGCCACCGGCAAGGAATTCGGCTTCCGTTCCGCTCCGGGCGACTAATGAAGGTGTTGCCAAAACTTTCGCCTGACCTTGGTTAGCCAGATACAAAAGGGCGGCTGAGAGTTCTTGAGGTGCAGTTAATTTTGGTAACAGCTGTACACTTTGACCGTCATCAAACTTTAAGCCCAATCGTTCACCAGCGTCACCTTGAACTTCCGCGAATGTAAGACGCAAACGAACAGAATCACTTTCGCCAAGCAGTGTAGTATCGACCTGGGTTTCCAGCCCATACTCGTCGGCATACATTTTAAGCGAGGATTGAGCCACTGCACTAGCTGAAGCAAGCAAAACAGGTTTAGGCGTAAGCACAATCGAATGACGTGGAAGCCGGCGAACTAGACCCACCAACTGCAGTTCTTTTTTCGCTTTCTCCAGAACAAACGGATCGATTGTGGATTTCAAAACCCACGCTCCTCCCGTTGCCGCATAGTGAGATCTAAAACTATTCCAGTCGCGCCAGCGCAACAGTCGACCCCGAACCAATACGCGGTTTTGATCTACGTCAATCACAAGGCCTTTCATTCCTAAAGATGCTTTTTTGAACGCCTCATAAGTTTGCTGAACGGGAGATGAAACTACTTCCACCCGATAAGAACCTTCGCCATGGCTCAAAACCGCTTGTCCGATTTTTCGTCCGACGAGAAGGATGCGTGGACCTTGATCAATAACTCTTACGACTTGAGAGCTACTCACCCGAATCGGTGCATTTGACCGCAGCTGAATGGACTTCATTTCGCCTTGTCGGAGCACCAAAAGAGACGAATCAGCAAAAGCAGGCAGGGCTAACAAAAATAAAAATATTTGCATGACTGAAGTTCATGCAACTTATGGGCTTAGTCTCAGTTAAGCCAGAGGCAGTGCAAAGGAGACTTTGAATTCGCCTTTCGGACACTCGATCTGAAGATCGGAATTGTGCGCCCGCAAAAGAGCCCGGCAAATACTTAAACCTAGCCCAGCGCCTTTTGAATGATTCATCATGTTTTCATCCAAAGTGAAAGGCTGAAGAATCTTTGCAATCATATCCTTAGACAAAGATTTGCCTTTATTCGTTACGGTAAATTCAATCGTATCGTCATTGGTGTCAGCTTTAACTAAAATAATCGTCTCTGGCTCGGCAAATTTTACGGCATTGTCCAAAATGCGGGTAAAAACAGAGCGAATGATTTTTTCATCGGCTTTCGTGGCACCAGTTCCCACTTGAAAACGAATTTGCTGTTTGTTCTTTTTCAAACTTTCAGCAAATGGCTCTTCAAGCCCGCTAATCAAGTCCTTTACCGCGGTTTTCTTCGGATGAATTTTAACAAGTTTAGTTTCAGCTGAAACCAATTCCAAAACATCATTGATCAAAGTTTGTAAGCGTAAAGCGGCGGTGTGGACGCGCGCGAAATATTTGTCCTGCTCTTCCGTCATCTTCGTGTCTTCAAGCAGCTGCAAGTAGCTAAGCATAACGGTGAGGGGAGTCTTCAGCTCGTGATTTATCAAAACCATAAACTGGTTTTTTGCCGCGTCCAATGTCTGCAGCTCAGCCAATGCCGCTTCAAGCAGCGCGTTCTTTTCTTTGAGCTCATGACTTAAATCAAAGCGCTCGATGGCTTTATCAATGGTGATACCGAGGTCGACCGGATCCCATGGCTTCGTGACGTAACGATAAATTTGCCCAGAGTTGATCGCGTCGATTACAGATTCAACATCCGTGTAGCCAGTGAGAAGTATGCGAATCGCTTCAGGATGGGATTTCATCGACTTCGCCAAAAACTGGACGCCGGTCATCCTCGGCATGCGCTGGTCGCTGATGATGAGTGAGACTTTTTCTTTTTCCAAAATAGCTAGACCTTCGGCCCCGCTAGTAGCTTTGAGGATGCGATATTTTTTTCGCAGCAAACGTTCGAGGGCATCCACATTGTCGGACTCATCGTCCACGCAAAGAATCGTATGTTTCATATAGAGACCTAGTGTAAAATTGGATTATGCGTGGTGGCAAGTCTAGCCGTTGGTCTGGATCCTTAGCAAGTGAATCAAGTTGAACCTGAAGACTGTCGAAAAGCTTACTGTATATATAGAAGACTTTTTTTCTCTCTAATTAGAGGAGAGCGTTTTATGCGCACACTCATTCTGGCAGTAATGTTCGCCGTCTACTCGGCAAGCCCACTTTCCCACGCAAACCCATGGGGCGTTGGTATTCAGATGGGCGATCCCGCCTGCGGATACCCACAACAAGTGGGAGGCGGCGCGATGAGCGAAGATGACGACATCTACGTGGCCAAGCAAGAACGCCGAAAAGCTAAGCGCAAATGGGATGAGGCGAAGCGAAAGTTTCAGAGAGCGGAAGCTCAAGAGAAAAAATTTGCGGCTTCACTCACAATCCTCGACGGTCAATTGCTCGCCGACATGAAGCTACACATGGAACACGGTCGAAACATTTCGGATTGGGAGGCGAGTTGCAATCCTCCTGCGACTGGAGTCGCTGCTTCCGCAAACACTCCAGGTGGCTGGCCTCAGCCTGCCGGTGGCGCTAAACCCTCTGGTGGCTTTGGTTATGGTCCAGCGGTTGGTTCCGTGTGCGACCAGTTCAAAAGATGGAAGGCTTACGCTAACAACGGTGGCGCGATCAATCCCGCGATCTGCGAAAAAGATAGCCCACACATGATCAGGAAATCAGCTTCCGGAATGGAAGTATTCAATTGCCAAAAGGCGATCGAAGAGTACGGCAGAACTTTTCAAGACCGTAAGGCATTAGCCGCGGTCATGTTCGATGCTGAGAAAAATTATGCGCAAGCAGACAACGAAGTTAAAGAGGCAATCGCAGATGCAAAAGCGCGTCGTGAAGACGGTGATTACGATGAAGAAGACGGTCGATCCGTCGCCCATTGCCCTTCAGGAGACTGCTATCGTCGCGGTCCATCTGATAAGGCACTTTATCTAAATGCCGGAATGCAGGTTCTGGGCGGACTTCTCGCGTACAATATGGGAAGCCGGCACATTAAGACGCAACGTGAAATTAGTCTGGAGAGAATTCGTTCAAACGAAAGACTCGGCTGGCCTCAGCTTAATGCTGCTGGAATCGGTGCTCCGTCTTACGGCATGGGCTATCCCTTCGTTAGCCCCATGGGTGGCTATGGCGGTGGCGTAGGAGTTGGAATCGGTAGCGGAGCTTTTGGTTGCGGAAATTCATTTGGTCAAATGAATCCCGCCGGTGGACCATTTGGCTATCCTCCTGGAATGATGCCAGGCATGCCGGGTGGCAACCAGTGGAACAATCCCTACGGAAATCCAATGATGGGCAACCCGATGATGGGCAACCCAATGATGAATCCCATGATGATGGGCCAAATGAATCCGTTCATGCAAAACCCAATGATGAACCCAATGATGATGGGCAATCCCATGATGAACCCAATGATGGCGATGATGAACCCTGCCATGATGGGAAATCCTATGATGGGAAATCCTATGATGGGTAACCCCATGATGGGTAACCCCATGATGAATCCGCTAGGTGGAGCGAACATGCAGATGCAGATGATGCAGCAATATATGCAGCAAATGCAGCAGCAGGCGCAGATGCAGCAATCTCAGATGCAAGACTATATGTATCGGCAGCAAACTGTGATGAGCTTGACCTCAGAACTCAACCGCATTCAGCAGCAGATATATATGATCTCAGCTGGTGGATCTCATGGCGGCGGCGGCGGTGGCCCAGGCGGTTACCAGCAAGGTCCGTCAATTTTGCCATATCCAGGTCCCCAATACGGCACACCCCCATATATTCCAGGCGCACCAGGGTTTCCATCCATGCCGCCGCGTCCAGGCCGATAGTCGTTTTTTGGCTGACGAGACTTCGTTTGATCGCCTAATCTAGGCATCGCCAAAACGGAGGCTTATTCTATGTTTTCCGGCCGAATATCGAATTGCTACGACAGTCACGTGCATTGGCTATCCACTGGCGAAATCGCCGACCGGCTCTCACTTCACAATCTTAAGAGCCCCGAAGAAGTCGCTGATTTGAAAGTCGATCCCCATAATTTCCGAGGTGAGTGGTTGCTTGGCTTTGGCTGGAACCAAAACCTCTGGAAGACACCGGAGTTTCCCAATCGCAAAACTTTAGATCGCGTCTTTGGGGAAACACCCGTTGCTTTTTCCCGTGTCGATGGTCATGCCCTTTGGGCAAACACCGCAGCACTTGAGCGGGCGGGCTTAATCGACACTCACGTCGCTGACCCAGCAGGCGGGCGGATCCTAAGGGACGAAAGCGGGAGTCCCACCGGCGTCTTTATCGATAAAGCGGGATTACTAATTGAAAATCGAATTCCTAAACGCTCAGACAAAGATGCTGGTCGCGCGCTATTAAAGGGAATGCAAATTTTTAACCAGGCCGGCTTTACGCACATTCGCGATTTAACTTGCGATCACCAGCAATGGCACGAGGCCGTAAAACTTGATCGCAGCGGACTTCTCACAATGGCGGTTGAGCAATATTTCAGCGTGGAAGAGGGCGCGGACTTCACCTCCGCTCTACAAATGGCGGTAGAGGCCAGAAAAGTTCCCACCAAAAATTTAAGAGTGATGGGTTTGAAAGTCTTCGTCGACGGCGCTCTTGGTTCCGAAGGCGCATGGCTTAGTTGCGGTTACTCGAGCGGCACCGGTCATGGACTTAAGCTCATGGATATGAGCGAACTCAAAGAAATCATGATCGAGGCATGGAACAATCAGCTAGAGCTAGCGGTACACATTATTGGTGACGAGGCTGCTCACCAAACAATGCTTATGTATAACGAGGTCTTCAATCGCGGCATCAGCGGGGCCCTTCATTTAGAGCACGCCGAACTTTTGCGACCCGAGACAGTGGATTTGATGACTGGCCGAAATGTGCGCTGCCATCTGCAGCCCTGTCATTGGTTGAGCGATAGAGTTTGGTTGGAGAAGAAAATCGGTCCACTTAAAAAATATGCCTTTCCTTGGCGAGCACTTCAGGAAGCCCAGATCAGTTTTGATTTTGGAAGCGACAGCCCGATTGAGCGTCCCAGTGTCGTCGATAACATTCGCGCTGTTTCTGAAAGCGCCGATCATGGCATTCCAAAACTGCTTGGCGAAGCCATTAACTATCATTGCCATTCCGATCTTGCTTGGGTTCCGAACACCTATACGATTTTTGCGGATGGAATTCCCACGGAAGTGGTTTTTTCCGGCGAGCACATCCTTTAAAATCCCACAGTTGTAGTGGGTGCTGCGGCTTCTTCATTTTCTTTTTGGCTCAGCAAAGCCAACGAACCTAGTGCCAAAACTCCAAGGCCCGCCCAGAGCCAAGTATTGGAATTCGATTTAGGCAGGACACTTGCAGGCTTGTGCCAATCGCCGCCGATAGGTTGCATTTCCGCCGCCGCAATCGCCTTTGGCACTTGAGGTTGGGGGGTGCCAGCAACACAGTCATTGCTAAAGTAGACTTGCGCGCCGGGCGCTGACTGCGCACCACTTTGAATTTCGAACTTCTCGCAGCTTCCGGTAACCAGTGATGCGATGGACGGGCGCCAACTTTTAAATTCCGTCCATGTTGCCACGAATGTTTTCGGAGCCGCGTGATCAAACACCAAGGTGAATCGATGTTTAGCGGAGTCAACCGGAAGTTCAGTTGTTAAGAGGGCCTCGTATGGCCGGCCATCCACCAAAAGAAAGCGAACACCTGGAAACCAAAGATCGAGATCGAGCTGTTCTTGGATCACATTTTTTAAAGCTGAACCGTACGACTTCCATATTGGAGGGGGAAAATGGCTGTCTTTTAAATTTACGGGTCCCCAACTAGCCGCCGCTTTCACTTGGACCTCCTGCTCTTCCATGTCGGCGGCCATTTGAGCTAGGCGCAGTCGGGCGTAGGCAAAAGCTTTTCTCTCGTCCGCTCGCCAATCCTGAGAATGCTCCGTTTGCCCAAGCATTAAAAATAGTTCTTTTGCTTTTGTCGTTCCACCTTGAAGAAACTCGATTTGCGCGAGTTCGAGTTTTCGCTCAAGATCCATTTCTTGCGCCTTCGGCACGCGATTTTTAATCCACCACTCACTAAAAGTTTGTAATCTTGGATGAGTGGCGAGCCACGCTTGGTAATCAACGATTGATGCCTGCGGAGCCCGCAAGACTACGGGAGCATCGGCCCACGCTTTAGGCTGAACGATAACAAAAATCAAAAACCAGCTTAGAAGTTTGCGCATTTTAATCCTCTTCAACAATGATTGAGCGGCGAACAGTCTTGATCGGCTTTTCAAATCTCGTTCCACCGGTCTTCGGGTTATGAATAACGACCTGAAAAGCGCCACTGTGGCCCATAATAACCGGCACCCCTCGGTTAGGGACCAACACCCCAAATTGATTGGGATTTTTTGGCGCCCGAAGCATTTTGACTCCACGGGCCAGCGCCCACTTCTGGGCCGCCCCTTTCTCGTTGACTGCATAGAGGTCGACGACACCGTGGTTTCCAAAGATTGAGTCCACACTTTCAGAGTTATGAATTGTGATTGGAACCAAAACATAGCCAGCAGGTATGTAAGTATCGATGCTTTCCTCATTCACGGGCATTTCAAGCGTCTCGCCGGACTGACTTATCCATGCAAGCATTAGAGAAAGTAAAATTCCAACGGCGAGCGTGATCCTGGGGTGACTCTTCATTTTCTCTACTAAAAGCTTCATTTCAATTTCCCCTTTTCAACTTCCCAGCGCGGAGCTTGGTGGGTTTTGACTGCAGAATGGTACATTTTGCTGATGAAGACGGTAAACCCGACAATCAAAAGCATTATCCAGATTACTTCCGTAAGGATTTGGCCGCGACAAGATGAGGTTCCCATTTTTTATTCACTCCTTTGATCGTGGCGGCACATTCGCCGCTAAATTTTAATTTCGTAAAATCGCCCGCGCGGAGAAGCCAATCCGGGGCGCCGGAGAATAAATCTGCCCGCCAATGAAACTGAAGGGCTTGTGCTTGCTCAAAACTGCTTTGAGGAAGATGATCTGGCGTTAGATCAAGAGGCGGAGATTTCTTCACCGCTAATGAACCCGAAGGTGAGATTATTTTTAGCAAACGCCCTTCGAGCCGACCCAAGTCGCTCGTTAAATTCTTGCGCGCCTTCGCGCGAAGTGTGATGGCACTAAACAGAAGTCTTTCTTGCTCAGCGCGAAGTTGAATTTGTTCTGCGATGACCAAGCCTCTTTGGGCTTGAGCCGCGGTGATGAGAGGCGGAAATAGTGTCGCCATTGCTGCGGCCAACTCCGCTTCGGCGGCCCGGCGACGAATTCTAAGAAGTCGAGCCCTCGGGTTAAGGGCAGTGATTTGTTTCATCAGTACACTCATGTCTTTTTGCGCTTGATAGGCTGACCAGCGGCATTCAGCGAATATTGTCGTTCTGTTTTTTAGAGCGAGTGCAATGAGGCTCAGCCCGACAAACACAACCAAAAGAAGCGGGAGGGCCGCAAGCAAAGCTACGAGCGCAAATCCAGCTTCATCTGGTTTCTTGCCTTTAATCCCAGTTGCCCTTGCCATTGAAATTCCCCCTGCCATTGAGTTCCGATTTTTTTAATTTTCAGAGTTACTTTTTCGGTACCAAGAGGTAGCCGCGTGGCTTTCTTCAGAGCGAGATTTTTGCAAACTGCTTGCTGCTGGTCCTCGGCCACACAAATCAGAGCTTCATATAAACAGTGATCCAGCCAGATTTTCGCCGTCACGACTCTGGCTGTTTGCGCGGTTAAGCCAAGAGTTGAAAGCAGCAAGATTAACCCGGCAATCGCTTCAAGCGATGTCGACCCGTGGTTGTTCACTTGCCCTCTCCGCTCGCTGCACCGTTGACGAAGTCGCTTAAATCCCGCTTTTTAACGAGCGACTCATCGAAGGTTTCCGTGCGTACGGTTTTCTTTGAACCTTGAATTGCATATATCGCGTTGGCGAAGCGCGCTTGCACAACGTGCCCAAGCGAGCGAACCACACCGATCGTGGCGACTGCCATAAGGGCTACTAAAATTAAATACTCAATTAAACTTTGTCCGCGACGATTACGGATACTCATGAACGCCTCCAGATTAATAGAGGTCGTTTAGAGCAAATTGAAAGCCAGGGGTAAGCAGCCGATCTATTGGGTTTAGCCGCAGAGTGGTCCGGAAAACGGACGGTTATGCTTTGACGGCTTTTTTCGCGCCTTTGGCTTTAGCCTTTTCGAGCTTACGGCGGAAGATGATTTTCTCTAAGATTTCATGGGCTTCGCGCTGCAAATCGTTCTCAAAAACGAAGCGGTAGAAGCCTTCGATCTCAGGGCTTTGCCGGAATTTCTTCATGCTGGTGGGGAGGCTCTCGGACGCAACGAAGTCGATGGAACTGCCGTCTTCGGAAAGCTTTACCTTCTCACCCATTTCAAAACTCCTTTAAGCGATTGTGGTTCTTATAAGTCGTTTCCTGCAGGCCGTCAATTGGCGAACCACCCTTGAGAAAGCCTCAAGCGGAGGATACAGAATTTCCATGCTTATATTAGACGGAAAAGAGGTGGCCAAGAGCCGCCGCCAGCTTATCAGCGAACGCGCGAAAAAGTTTAAATCCAGCCATGGTCGAGAGCCAGGCCTCGCGGTGATACTTGTCGGCGAAGATCCGGCCAGCCAAGTTTATGTCCGCAACAAGATCGCCGCCTGCAAAGAAGTAGGGATCCTATCCCTTGAAAACTATCTTCCAGTCGACTGCTCAGCTGCTCTCATCACGGAAACTATTGAGAAGTTAAACAACGACCCAAAGGTTGATGGAATTTTGCTTCAGCTGCCACTTCCAAAAGAATTGGACGGCGCCGCCCTCATCGAACTCATTGATCCTGCGAAAGATCCCGATGGTCTTACGATGGCAAACATGGGCCGCCTCTTTGCCGGTCAGCCCAGATCTATTTCATGTACACCGTACGGCGTGATGAAAATTCTCGAGCATTATAAAATTCCAGTCGCGGGAACAAACGCAGTTGTGATCGGTCGCAGTAATATCGTTGGTAAACCAATGGCGCATCTTCTGCTTCAAGCAAATGCAACTGTAACGATTTGTCATTCACGCACGAAAAATTTGAGAGAGGTTGTTCGCGAAGGAGACATCGTCGTCGTGGCCGCAGGCAAGGCGGAATTCATCGGCAAAGAAGCGTTTAAAAAAGATGCAGTCGTCATCGATGTCGGAATGCACCGAAAACCGGGCGCTGACGGCAAGGTAAAACTTTGTGGAGACGTGAAAACTGCAGGGCTTGATGGTTGGATCAAAGCCCTCACCCCAGTTCCCGGAGGTGTCGGACCAATGACAATCACCATGCTACTCGAAAACACTGTGATCTTAGCGGAAGCTAGGGCTTAATCACGCCTGACCGAACGAGACCAGCTACGGCCTGCCGGCATTGAACATCCAGCATTGGAATTCGGGGAATAATTTTGCCAGCGGGCAAAGCCTGGCTAGACTCCTCTTTCCATTGGAAGTTATGGAGCCCGGGATTTCCGGTCACAAAGTAAAGCGCGA
Source organism: Pseudobdellovibrionaceae bacterium (assembly GCA_043720065.1). Classification (GTDB taxonomy): domain Bacteria; phylum Bdellovibrionota; class Bdellovibrionia; order Bdellovibrionales; family UBA1609; genus JAIBAM01. The sequence goes on from JAYSTF010000103.1 coordinate 23,080, forward strand.
GAGACCGATTCACGTATTTGCGAATTTGCGACGGCAACATGTGCTGGCGCTCGAGATCGCGATATGTGAAGCGATACCGGGCGATATCTTTAAGTGAATTTCCGGTTTTGTTTTGGCTCGGTACGAGCCGCGCCATGAATTTCGCAGCTCCGCCATCGCCTTGATAGTAAGCCAAAATCGCAAGCGTGCGATCATGCCTAGAGAAATGATCTAATGAATTTTTGAAGTGTTTAGCCGCTCCGCACGCCGACGGAACGAAGTAGAGGCGCTCATCGGTGGCCGGCGGCAATTGACCCATGCCGTTGTCGAATACACGCATTCCGACGGCTCGGCCTGAACCTGACAGGAGTTGGAACGGACCCGTAGCAGAACTTACTGGATTGGTCTGCAACTCATAATTTCCGCCGGTAAAAAATTTCGACTCAATCATCAGCACCAAAGATGCAGGCGGCGCCACTTGGAAGTAATGAAAGACATCGCTAATGATCGCTCGGAAGGGAAGAGCGTTCTTAAGTGCGCCTTGCAAAGGTTCAGGCTTAGAGACGAATTCTTTAATTGCAGCGCGCACACCTGGGAGCTCGTAGTTTCTCTCAAAGTCATCGATCATCGCTTTGACGGGCGCATGTTGCGGATCATTGTAGCGAACGGTTAGAAAAGAGTTTTCAGAAAGTCCGCGCAGTTTCTTCTCGATTGGCACCTGCTCCAGGTCTGGTTTTAAAATCCTAAGAGCTATGTCGATTTTTTGTCCTTGGAAGCCGTCAAGGATGGCGATAAAAGTACGGTCGTCCTGAGTTTCCGCGTCGCCGCGCAGGAAAACTCTTTCAGGCTTGAGGAGCCCAGCTTCTAGCCTTTGAGCGTCGGTATCTGGAAAGTCTCCGGTTCTTGTCGACTTGCCAGCAAAACTGAAAAATCGATGGCCAGCAGTGAGTTGCGTGGACTTCGCCGGGCAAGAAGTCGTCTCAGCACTTTTTGTGGCGGCCGCAATGATCTGAATGTCGTAATAGGAACGCCCGCCGATACCGTGATTCGTGACCCACGCGAAGCCGCGGTCCTTCAATAAATCTACCGTACACTGGTTTGGCGGTAAGAGAGCAACGTCCAGTGCAGGCGTAACGATCAGAGCAGCGGCGTAACTGCGCACATAGATCGTAGCTTTCGCCATAGCTCGGCCACGGTCATCCATTTCAGTGATCGTCACCGTTCCAGTTATTAGTCGCTGATTAGGTTCGTCGATAAATTCGGCAATCGCTTGAAGTTTTACTGGAACATCAGCTTTGAGCGGCCCAGTTTGAAATTGATTAGCTCCGGCTGGTGAAAGTGGTCCTTCGAACGTAACCACTTTTCCATTGAGAATCATTTGCGTGCGAACGGCCTTCGTTCCGAACCGATCGATTTTCCCATTTGCGTCGATTCGGCGGATTTTGACTTCAGAGATTTGCTCAGAGAGCTTAACATCCGCTGGAGTCATCCGGGGAGTAGGTGTAGCGGCGGCGGGGGGACTCGGCTTATTGGCGGATGGGGGGCCGACCATGCGCTTGTCGCCGCCGATCGTATAAGGGACGCCGCGTTCGTCTTTAAAACCGGTGAGGCCCTGATTTCCATCGGCGGAATCGGAATCCATGCCGGCTCCGGGGGCGCAAGCGCTGAGCCCTAAAGCCAGAACTCCTATGAGGGAATATTTTGATATTAGCTTTAAGCTCACAAGCGACATCTCCCACTAATAACTATGAGCAATCCCAGGACCAGGGCCGGGCGACCTCTAGAATCTATGTGTTCGAAATAACTTAGGAATTCATTGTAATTTTTACTCTCTTAGTGCCGAAAATCGGGCTCGTTCCCAGGCACGGGTGGCCTTGACTCTATTGAGGCCTACCTAGAGATTCTAGGCCCATGAATTCACCACGCTGCACACCCCTAAAAGAAGAACACGAGCGCTTAGGCGCTAAGATGGTCGATTTCGCCGGCTGGTACATGCCGGTGGAATATAAGGGTCTTCGGCAAGAACATATGAACACGCGCGAAAACGTCGGTTTGTTTGATGTTTCGCATATGGGTGAAGTGCGCGTGAAGGGCCCAAAATCTCTCGAAACTCTTCAATGGTTAACGACGAATGACGTAGCGAAACTTCATGCGGGCCAAGCCCAATATAGCCTTTTGCCGAATGAAAAGGGCGGTTTGGTCGATGATATTATTGTTTACTGCATTGAGCCCAATCAGGATTACCTCGTTTGCGTAAACGCGTCGAACACGGATAAAGATTTTCAGTGGATGCTGCAAAATAATCGCGGCGCCGAGATTACAAATGAGAGCGCCCAATGGGGACAAATCGCCATTCAAGGCCCTAAGGCCATGAATCTAACGGCAAAGATTTTTTCAAGCAAAGCGCACGACATCGCCTCGTTTCACTTCGCACCTCTTAAGTTTCAGGGCGCCACTTGCTTAGTAGCTCGCACGGGGTACACGGGTGAGGATGGTGTCGAAGTTTTCGTGCCGGTTGAGAAAACCGTAGCCCTTTGGCTCGAACTTATTGAACAGGGCAAAGATTTGGGCGTGCAGGCTATTGGCCTTGGCGCTAGGGACACGTTAAGGACGGAAATGAAATTTTCGCTCTACGGTCACGAGATTGACGACGACTCAAACCCCTACGCCGCTGGGCTCGGGTGGGTTGTTAAGCCCGAAATCAAAAATTTCATCGGTCGTGACGCAATGGTGGCGCAAAAAGAGGCCGGACTGCCGCGTAAGCTCGTCGGCTTCGTGATGACGGAGCGGGGAATCCCAAGAGCGGGTTACTCCTTGTTTTCTTTTGACAATCAAGAGATCGGAAAGGTAACCAGTGGCACCGTGTCACCATCTTTGAACAACAACATCGGCATTGGCTATGTCGATAAGGGTTCAAGTGAAATCGGCAGTAAAATATTTGTGGATATCCGCGGGCGTAAGGTCCAAGCTCGCGTGGTAAAAACCCCGTTCGTAGAGACCAAGAGGAGCTAACAAATGAGCACGTTCAACGTTCCCGAAGAATACTACTACACCAAAGATCACGAATGGGCTCAGGTCGATGAAAACGTTGTGACGATCGGAATCACCGAGTACGCGCAAGATTCACTCGGCGAGATCGTTTACGTCGAACTTCCGGAAGAAGGACAAAAGGTCACCCAGGGCGAACCCTTTGGCGTGGTGGAAAGTGTGAAAGCAGTTTCTGACTTAGTCGCTCCTGTTTCAGGAACTGTGATTGAGATCAACTCTATGATTTCAGATAACCCAGGTTCGCTGAATGATGATCCGTTCAACGAAGGTTGGTTAATTCGCATCGAGATGGATTCTGAAAAAGAGCTCGCAAATTTAATGCGCGCGCCTGATTACAAAAAAATCACTCAGAAGAAATAATGAAGACTACGCTGGGTATTTGGTTATTTGCCGGATACTCAGCTGCCGCTCTCGCTAAGCCAGCTTGTGAAAACATTAGGGCCGATTTCCTAAAGCTGTGTGGCACTGAGAAAACCATTGGCCCATGTATTTTCAAAGACGAAAAGGCCGTCAAAGACGCCTTTGCGCAAATTCGCGCTTTTCCCGAGCTAAGCAAGACCGAGCAATCTAAAATCAAAGAAGTGATGGGCAAGAAGAAACCCGTTAAGGCGGATATTTCAGGTGTGGTGACGATGCTGTCCAAGGATTGTTCCGGACCGCGCTACGAGCTTTGGCTTTCGACCTTCAAAACTCTTCACCATTTAAAATCAGAGCCTTTAAACCACGAAGCTCGAGCGCTTCTTAAAGAGCGGCTCATTGACCGTGAGCCGCCAAACCCGAGCTTGCTTGCGATTTTAATGGACCACTCAGTTCTTAACGATGCCCAGGACGTGGAAGTCATTAAAGCCACGCCTGAGGGCAAAAAAGTATTTAAGGACCTAAAGAACGAGAGTCGATCGAATCGCGACACCCTCGCCAGAGAGTTTATGGCGGCCCACAAGGCCGATCCAGCACAAGTGCAGAAAATTATGGCGAAAGAGTTTGCACTCGCGAAGGGATTAAGAGAAAAAACTCTCCAGTGGGCCCGAGTGGTGGAATGGCAGACACGCTAGACTTAGGATCTAGTGCCGCAAGGTGTGCAGGTTCAAGTCCTGTCTCGGGTACCAAATTATTTTTCAGACCGCTTCGTGGTCGAGAATCTCAGGCCTGCTTGCCAAAAATCTACCCGCGACATCGCGGGCGCAATCCGATCAACGGACAAGGTCGACTTCAGCATTAAGTAAAACGCTAATCACAGAAAACCAAGAATTGCAGAAGCATTCTCGGCCGAAGCTCCTCGTCTGTGGGTGAACTCTACAAACGAG
>JAYSTF010000104.1:0-27167 GCA_043720065.1 Pseudobdellovibrionaceae bacterium
CGCAACTTTTTTGTAATAGGACTTCCTCGCCATACCAAGTATAAATACTTAGTATTTACATATGTCAATGAAATAATTCCCCAATAACTGACGGGTTACTTAAACTTTTCGATTTCGCTTGACGCTATCTAACCGCAAAAGTGCAATAAGTTGAGTCTTGTTCTGAGGTCCGCAGCCATGCATTTCTGCAGCTCCTGAGCGTCGGCATTTCTATTTTTTTAACATTTACACGCTCGAGCTGATACCGTTAACAATCGCAGCTCATATCGATTCCTTGTTCGAAATAAGCCCGAATTAAAACATAAGGTAAAGTCGCTCCTCATAAAGGAGTCTCTATGAATCTTTCTAAACTCAGCGACAGTGAACTTGATGCCAGCGCAATACTTGCTGCCCGTAGTGAACGAGCGGCTCTCCATGTTGTTCTTGAACATCTGGAAGAAGTGCAAAGACGAAAGTCATTTAGTCCCAAATTTAAAAGTATTCATGACTACGCGATGGGCGAATTAAAGTATGACGACAAGTCGGCTTGGCGAAGAGTCAATGCAATGTTTTTAATGATACAGCTTCCGGAAATCAAGGGTTCCATTCAAAGTGGAGAGCTCGACCTCTCAAAACTTGTGGCTGTACAAAATCACATTCGCATAGAAAACCAAGCGGCCAATAAATACTCAGAGCCAAATTTATTTGGAACTGAAACGCCAAAATCAAAGCTTACGAAAGAGGAAAAGTTGGAAGTCGTTAAATCGGTCGTCGGGAAAAGTTCTCGTGAAACTGTTCGTTGCTTAGCGGCGAGATCAAGCGCCCCGCAAAAGATAAAGGCACCTGATCAAGTCAGGCCACTTGCTCAAGACGCCAATGAAGTACGATTAACTCTTTCAGACGAAGATCTTAAAGTGCTTCGCGAAATAAAAGATTTGCTGGCGCACAAGCATCCAAATGCAACTCTAAGCGAGCTAGTGAGTGTTGCTCTCATGGAAGCTAAGACGGCGATTGAAAATAAAAAAGCAGGAACGCTCCGCCGCCGCGGAGCGGACAAACCTGTTCGAGCTGGGGACGAGAACAAAAGGGGTCCGAGCGCCGCGCTTAAACGACGAATTTACGCCCGCGCCAAAGGCGTGTGTGAAATCTGTGGTTCGAGACATTCGACTGAGTACGATCATCGATTAGCTTGGGCTCAAGGTGGCAAAACGACATTTGAAAATATGCGACTGGTTTGTCGTAACTGCAATCATCGGGAGTCCATTAAAATATTTGGCGGGGATCGCAGACCCTGCTGAACGAGATGCGGTGGTAACTTTCTCTTTTTGGTACACGTTAAGATTTTATGCCGCTACAGGTACACTGAAACGCCGGAAACCTGGTGCAATTCGACCAAACATTTTACAGACGATTTTACTTTCCTAAATTTCACACTTCCGCAAGCTCATGAAATTGCTCGAAGAGTCTGGGATTCTCAATTTGGGCCTTTGAAAATGGACAAAGCTTTCGGCGGGTTCGCCGTTTTGACGAAACTCCTTATTAAAATTAGTCTGGAAGCAGTTCACTACTATTCGAGGAGCGAATATGAAACCCGCACGGATGAGTTCTGTTTTAATGCTTTCACTTTTCGTTTTAGCCACCGGTTGTACCCCGGATAGCGTTAGCTATTCAATTTTGCCCACTAGCGACACCTTCCTGCAGTCCAACGGAAACTTTAACAACAAGCTGGATATTTTATTTGTTATCAATTCGGAACCTAGCATGTCGTCGTTTCAAGATAATTTAATTGCGAGCATGGCAAATTTTATGGGCACCTTCGAAACGAAGGGATTTGATTTTAAAATCGCAGTAGTTACAAGCTCTGGATATATGGCCGACCTGACTCTTTCTGGCTATGATCCGCAGTTCGTGGACGCGGCAGATTTCAATGACTCCAACGGTACAGTGAGGTCTCTTAATCCTGTGTTGATACCCGGCACGCCTAATCTTTACGACCTCTTTGCGATCAACGCGAAGCCCGCTAAGAACCCTGCGGGACAGGACGGACGGGCTTTCTCAAGCTTTAGGCAGGCGCTCATGAGCACTCGGCCGATCAATGCGGGATTCCTTCGTTCCAGCTCCTTCTTGGCCGTCGTTATTGTGGACAATCAGGATGACTTTAGCGGCAACGGGCGATGCGCGAAGTGCAATACGAGTGGGCGCTACGGTGCCCCAACATTGGAACCCGTGAGCAGCTACGTTTCATTTCTTGATAATGTAACGAGCACCACTGGAAGTAACCGTCGATATAACGTTTCAGCAATGACTCAAAGTGGAGTCACCTGCCAGGGCGGAACTCAGGCTGTTAGAATCATTGAGTTAGCGCAACTCACAAGCGGAATAGTAGGCAACATTTGCCAAGCCAATTTCGGCGCCTCTATGGCGGAGATCGCTACCCAAATCGCTACGCTAAGCACGCAATTCTTTTTGAACCGAGTCCCGCTTGTTAGCTCAATCACCGTTGTAATTGATGGCGTATCGATTGCACAAAGTTCCACTAATGGCTGGAGCTACAGTGAAAGTTCAAATTCAATCACGTTCCACGGGTCCGCGGTTCCAGCGCAAGGTGCGGTCATCGGAATAAATTACGATCCGGTATCGCTTTAAACCTGTTCTACCCGTAATATTCGTCGTCCCATATAGCGACAGAACCTTGGTTTAGCGCGTCTCCCAGTAAAGAGGGGCTCATCAAGTAGCGTCTGACGTCCGATTGTTTTCTTCTTCTGTCTTGTATGTACAAATGACAAATTTTCTGATATCGTTTTATTTGATGAAGTATGTATGGGACCAAGCGAAAAATAAGGAAAATCAGAAAAAACATGGCGTTTCTTTCGAGGAGGCTATGACCGTTATTGAAAGCGCCAATTACGCCCAAATTATGGATGACTCTAGTGACGAGCCTCGGTTCAAAGCCATTGGCATAAGTTCTAAGACACGAACTCTTTTGGTGGTTTACTGCTATAGAGATGAAAACATGGTTAGAATTATTTCCGCAAGAAAGGCGACGAATGCAGAGAGGAAAATATGGCAAGAAATAAAAAAATGACGGATGAAGAATTTTTGAAAGAACCCTTTGATTTCAATAAGGCGGTTTGGGTTAAGGGTAATGTTCCCGCCAAATCTGAAGCAATTAAAATTGCAAAAGACAGGAAGGAAGCGAGATTTACGGCGAGAGTTTCTGAATCCGATTTTGAAATTTTTAAAAAAACAGCGAGCGAAAAAGGCATAGGATACCAAACTCTTCTCGGCCAAATTATTCATGAGTATAATCTTGGGAATTTAGTCGATATTAAAGAAATAAGGAAAGTGATTCCCGGCCTTAAACTGAAGCGTGGTTAGGGCCAACCTCGCCGCTTTAATTTTGTGTTAGAATCTGCAGCAGGCCTTGGCAACCGTCGAGGATGATTTCAAAAGTTTCGACGAACTGATCGGGACCGGCTTGGTATGGATCGGGCACGTCGTCCGGATCAAATAAAATATTAAATTGCCCAAAGAGAATGATTTTTTTTCGGAATTTTTCGGGCGGATTTAAGGCCATCAGATACTGGCGATTATCGCTATCCATCGGAATAATGTAATCATATTCGGCGAAATCCTGAGGATTGAAATGCTTGGCCTTTCCGGAAAGCGCAAAACCCCGGTCACTGGACAACTTAGCCATTCGCGAATCGTAATCGGCTCCGACTTGGGCCTCGGAGGTTCCCGCAGAGGCACAAGAAAACCGGCGTTCAAGGCCTTTTTGTTTTATGAGCCCATTAAATACGGCTTCGGCGGCGGGGGATCGGCAAAGATTTCCCGCGCAGACGAAGAGTATTTTAACCATATGCGATCACTGAACGCCCGGATCGAGCTTTTTGAGCAAATCCTTGGACAGCGGAGTCGCGTAGAAACTGCATTGATCGACCATTTCCACGCCGTTCTTGCTGCCGCGCCAGCGCCACACCGGGCCGGAGTAACTTCCCCGTGAATACATGGCGATTTGAAAACGAACGTTGTCGCCCTTTTCAAGGAAAAGCGGTTTGTCGAAAGGCAGAAAGATTTGCGTCCAAATTTCTTTTGAGAGCTGAAGCGGCGGCTCGGTGGACATCAGCAGATCCTTGCCGTTCCAAAAGCGATACCATCCGCCCAAGCCATGGGCTTCGCCGGTGCTCTCGGCAGTAAATTCGATTTCATTTTCCATAAAATCTTGCATGGCATTTAACAATTCCATCCGGCAAAGCGTTTGCGGCTCGGTCAAGAGCTGATCGGTGTCGTACGAAGTGTATTGCGGATGGTTGCAAGCCATGGTCTTAAACGGCGAGAAATCGAGGCCGTATTTCTCAGAGTCCCAATAACTCACCTGATCGCTGTAGACTTTAGGCGCAGAGACCAAGGTGAACTGCATTTCAATTGCCGAGGGGATGAGTTTTCCGCCGGGTTTAAGATGTCTTTTCGCCGCTTCGGGAAGAGTTTGAATGGTGTTTAAGAAACCAATGTTCGTAATGATGACATCCACTTTTTCAGGAAGCTCGATCTCGGGCACGCGGCCCAAAACAAATTCGATTCGGTCGGCAAAGCCGTTGAGTTTGGCGGTTTCGCGCGCCACTTCCAAAATAGCCTCGGAATCGACCGCGTAAACTTTCGCGGCGCCCGCCTGACAGGCAAAAAAAGCATGAATCCCGCTTCCCGTGCCTAAATCAAGAACGACGTCACCCGGTTTAACAGTGGCGTGAATCGCTTTTTGAAATGAGATTTGGCTGACTTGATCTAAAAGTAAAAAGCGGTGCTCTTCAATTTGTGGCGCTGGCGAAATGCAGGTTTTTAAACCGCTCATTGCGTCGGCAACGGTGCCCGTGCTCATGGTTTGAGTCAGGTCGCGAACCTGGCCAAATTTAGTTAAACGCGGTTTGGTGTAGGCTTTTTTTTTGGACTTCATGGCTTCTCCAACCTGAACTGTGAGGCGTAAAGTAATTTTAACTTATCATAGATATTTTGCGGCGGACTATTCAATTGAAATCTGGCCAATGCTGATTTTGATAGCGCATCCAGCGTGTCTGACTGGTGCTCCCAGACGCGCAATAGCCAGCCGTCATAGGCTTGGCGGCTCAGTCGGCCGGTGATCTCTCGCGGCAAGATTTCTTCGAACTGATTCCTCAAAGTGAACTTATTCAATCCGCGCTGGTAGAAGTCTTTTGTGCCGAAGCTTAAGCTCACTTCGATCAGGCGGAGATCTAAGTAGGGATAGCTGAAGTGGATACCTTGCGGATAGCTAAGTTCATGCGATTGTTCAGCCGCAAAGGCCACCGTTCCGCTGTGAAAAAACCGTTCGCTCAGCTCGTTCTCAATAGGATCAGGACGCATGCGTTTAAGGCGGTTGGCGCGCGCGATTTTTTGATATTTCCTGATTTGGGGAAGCGGCGAATTGCCTCCCGGCCAAAAATTTGCCAGGACCCGCTTGAGCGGACGCGGCGCCATTTCTTTTATGAATGAGGCTGCGCTTTGTATAGATGTTTTATTGTCGAGTTTTTCCTGCGCAAAGGCTTCCTTAAAGCCGGTCCAATCGCCACTAAGCGCCAAGGCCTTTAGCAGACCTGAATTTAGATTAAAAACCTCGTCCGCCCCGTATCCCACCCACACATCCGTGACGTTCAATTCCCGGGCGCGGTGGAAGATGGGATTAAAGAGCGTTTCGGTGGGGTTGTAGAAGTACAAATCGCCTTGTTGCCAATTGTAAATGCCGGAGTCTACCCGCGGAGCGGGAATGCGCTCAAATCGTTTTCCCCACCGTTCCTCAAAAGCTTTAAGCCCGGCTTCCTCGGAGGCAAGAGGGTCGTCGAAGATTAATGTCGCAGCGTTAGCATTATGATTTTGCGCAATCAGGCTCGCCAATAAAAGTGAGGAATCCAAACCGCCGCTGAAACTAATGAGAAAGCCGGGGTATGCCTTGGCCCGCTCACTCATCAGCGAAAGAAAAGTTTTTTTGAAATCTTTGGTCGGCCGCGCTTCCAAAGCTTTAAAAAATGGGCGCGTTACCCACTTCCCGTCTTTATTAAAAAGCAAATGCCCCGGCGGCAGACGGTAAACCTCATTAAACGGCGACTCACTCAATTTGGTAAAATCGCCGGCCATCACGGAATAAATATATTCCCAATTAGCAGTAGGCTGGCCCAAAAAGGTCGCGGCTTCGCGAAGAGTCCGGTGGATCTTTAAGGAAGGCCTAAGAGTGTAGTAGACAGGCATCAGTCCGAGAAGATCGCGCACCACTCCGGTCAGCTGATTTTGCGCATTGAAAAATTCAATGAAGTACTCGCCGGAAAGGGGATAAACCGGTGGTAAGACCGACGACCAAGTCCTCCAGCTATCCGACCCGTAAATCCGGCCCGTTAGCTTAAGAGTTTCAATCAAGAAGAAATCTCCCACAGAGTTTCATATTTGCGTTGAGCGTCCATTTGCATTGAGCCGCCCGGCCATTGCGCCCAAGCATGGGCTGAAAATCGTTCTTCACGCTGAACGCCGAAATATAGTTTAACCGGCGACGGCGCTAGCAGATAAACCGTGCACGAAGCCAAAACGCAGGCGTATTTGGGATGAACGCGGCCCGAGAACCGGGCAATCCACACGCTAAAGAAACTCAATTCCGGAGAGGAAAGCTGCTCAGCTTGATGGCGTTCGGCCTTAAGCCAGTCATGAAAGCGCTCGGGGTCAAGCGTGAGCCATTTCCGTTTAACCAAAAAATATAAACGGGCGATGCGAAAGGCGACTAAGAGTCTCCGCATAGAAGAGATTCGCTTTTCAGCTCAGCTAAAAAGGCCTCAACGTCTCTTTTCGCTTGTTCCGGTTCAATCTCATACTCAGTGACTAAGGCGTTCGCGATAGTTGCCGCGGAGGAGCCTTTTTTTATCTGGTCAAAAATATAAGTGCCGGTGTCATTTAGCCCGTAGTAGGTCCCCGATCGTAACTCGAGAAGGACTTCCTCGCTCTGTAACTTTTTTGAGATAACTTGATCTGGTATTTTCACACACAAATAGTAAATGAGCCTATTGGCCGCTGACAAGCCTATTTCGCAAGCGGTTAAGAGCTTGTGGGGAGTGCTCATGGCGGACGCTATAGATGGGGACATTAGCGCATAAAGCCATGAGGGCGTGCATTTCGCGCCGGTTTAAATCTTTGGACATCAAGTTGAGGCGGAATACCTGTGACAAGATTTTTTCTAAAGCCTTGATCGGACTGACCGGCTCAATCCAGTTTGTTGTCTGAATGCGCTCTGGCTGCAGCAAATAAATCGCTTTGAGCTTTTTTGGCCCACGCGGTTGACCGTCGAAAAAATGATTCAGCTTTTCGTTTTTTTTCCAGATCCGTATGAGCGGGTTCGACGGGACGGCTTCGAAATGAGAACGGACTTTCCGCAGTCGCACCGCGTCGTCAGAGTATACGCCGTACCCGTGCTTCAGCATGTGGTGCGCGAAAGTCGATTTACCCACCCCCGCGTCGCCGATGACCAGTTGGGCAGTTTCTCCCATAACCAGGGTGGCGGCGTGCAGGACCAGTTGTTTTTTTAAACTGACCGAAAGCGGCAAGATATGGTGGATGAGGGCCACGACTTTCTCCTGGGGAATAAGAGCGGCATTAAAGTGACAGGTGATACGGCGGCCGCTCGAATGGATGAAAAAATCGCCGAAGGCGGGAAGTCGGACCAAAAAATCGCCGCGAACTTGATAGAACTGGGAATAGATTTGTCCGTCTTCATAGCTTTGTGTGTGAAAGAGTTTGGGCTTCGAGCCGGAACGATTGGAATGTGCCGCCGGTTTGGAAACCACGACCATGTCCAGCGTTCTTTTGGATCGTGTTAGACGGCAGGGTGAAAGAGGGAAATCCGATTTCACTAGATAGCCGTATAACTGATAAGCCATAATGAGGACATGAAATCACGCCCCGCCTTAATAATGCAACTTTTAGCGGAAGGCTTCGTGCCGCCCGCCAGTACAGACTGGGTCGGGCTCTACCCGAGTCTTCGCAGCAATGCGCTCACTCCTTGGGTTTTTAAAAAATACGGGGATGGATTCAATGAGGAATCACGCCGGCTGTACGAGGGAGATTTTGTTTTTAATTCTTTACTTAACGAAGCTCTATTGAGTGAAGCGGCCCGCCTGGAGTCCCGCTTTGGGGAAGATTTAACCCGCATAAAAGGATCCGCGCTGTCCGCGTTAATCTATGGCGGGCAGAGCACAAGAGTCTTTTACGACGTCGATTTTTTAGTGGAGAAAAGCCAGGCGGAAAAAATCGCGCGGCATTTGCTTGCGAACGATTACAAAAGGTCGGCCATCGTGGAATGGGCCGGAACCCGCAACCGGAATAATTTTTCCAAAGTGATCGGCCATCAGGTTGAAATCAATTTTGACCTGCACACCGAGCTGTTTTGGGAATCCCGGGAAGAGGCCGGATGGCGCACCGAATTTGATTCCTCTTTTGGATTTAGACGGCTTCGTCACGAAGATCATTTCTTTTACTTGATCGTGAACTGGGCGTTTCAAGATACTTTTATCGGTTTAAATAAGTTTTTAGATATCTTTTTAATGTGGAAAAATTTTTCTGCCGGCTTCGATCATGAGCGGCTGCTTTATTTAATTAAGCTTCACCGACTGGACCGCGTTTTTCAGATCGTGTTCGCCCTTCTCGAAAAATTTTTCGGCGTGAATGCTTTGCCTTTCATGCAAAATTTAGCAGCCGCTCATGGGTGGTTGCTGGGAATGCCTGACGCTGAATTTTTGCTTTTTCCTAGGGCGCAAACCATAAAGTATTTCACGCTCAAGCATTTTTCTAAATCGAACTTGGCGCAAGCCTTACGCTACGATTTGGGATGGAGCTTGGCCCGAGTAAAAGGCAGAGTATGCGCCCCATAGTTTCGTTCATCGAAAGTTTTCAAAAAGCCATTGATCTTGAAAAAATTGAATTCCTTGGGATCGCATTGGACAGGTATGCTCACTTCGGCATTATTTTTTTCATCGCCCTGGCCATTTTTTATTTTAAACGGCCGAAAGTCGCCCTGGCCGCGAGCATTTTTCTTATTCTGGGTAAGGAAATTTTGGACTTGTCGGTGATCCTCTATTACGAACCGATTTCGCAAGCGCAATACATCGATTCGGGATATGACTTGGTCGCGGGGGCACTTGGACTGCTCAGCGCGGTGATAATTAAAAACAAGCTCGCGGAATAGCTTCGAGAGTTTCAATATTCGCGCGTTTCAGGATCTTTACGTACTCTTCGCGCTCTTTCCAAAAAAATGAAATTAACGGAAGGTCTCCGCTTTGAAGGGCATTTTCATTAAAAATGTCGGCGGCACGCTCCGCATAGGTGATTAATTTCTGCGCGCCCACTCCTTTAGCCAAGGCCAGCACATATTCGGGCGAGCAATCACAATTTTCGGTGACGGTAAGCCAGTCGGCAGAAGTGAAATTTTCTGAGAAGAGAATGGTGGGCGACACTTGAAATAAAAAGCTCCTTGCTTGGCACCAAGTTCCGAAAACGGTATCTACCGGTCCGTCGCGCAAAATTTTAGTGAGTTCCGGAGATTCCAGCAGCGATTCTCCCTTATGGTTTGGACCTGAATCGGCGTTAAAAAGAATGCGCCGCTGCGCACTCGAGTAGAGCGGGCAATAAGCTCCAAAAGGGGCGATCTCACTAGCTTCGCCAAAGAAAGGTAAAATATCGACGTGGCTCCGACCAGACAGAGGGACGCGGTCGCCACTCCTGACTTCGGTGACATTGTGAAAACCGAGTTTATTCAACAAATGCTTCATGTCGGGTTCAAATGGTCTGCCCAAACAGTGCGGAATAAAGACCCGCATATGGCGGGGCAATTGCGCCAGGGTGCCGATATCGAAATGGTCGGCATGGTGATGCGTGAAGAAAACCGCGTCCACGTCACCTAGCGCGGCCATATTAAGGGCTTCAATGGCCTGTCCGTTTTGTGGTTCATAAAAAACCGGGTCGATTAAGCAACGCGCTTCCTCGTTGATAAAGACACCGGCATGCCCGAGATGAACGATTCCCTTCGGGACAGGTTGCACGTATGAAGCGGGCGGAACGAAGTCTGCGTTTAGGTCCCAGCCCTGACCCGTCAAGTTGGAAAAAAACTGAGGTTCGGGGACAATCTGAAATTTCCGGGCGTCACCTTTCAGCGCAAGCCAGAACGACAGTTCGGGGCGGCGTAAGAATGCGCGTGAGAGGAAGTGGTATAGCAACGAGCTGACTTCAGATTGGTTCCAAGTTTTTTCGTAGATAACCATATCGATGCAAACCCGCTTAACGGTCGAATGCACCAAATTATAAAGCGCCTCGATGGCCATGACGAATGCCGGTTGCAGTTTGATCGCCAGCGACGGGCAAATTCCCCGGGGTACGAATCCACCGCTTGAAAAAATTTGATTACTCATAATGGCGACATGAGATCACGCTACGCCTCAATCATGCAACTTTTAGTGGAATGTTCCGGGCTTTACTTCCTTTAGTGGCGTGAGCTCAAATAAAATGGAACCAACATGCCTTGCTCCGGCCGGTGTGAAATGGTGTCCGTCGAAAGAAATCAATTCTCCCGTCGATGTAAAGATGGGGCAGCTGAGATTATCGGAACAAAGCGGACTCAAAATATCGATTAAGCTGTGCGGAGGAAGGAGGCGCCGAAGTATGTTATTAGATTCAATGGCCGCCGGCGAAATTTTATTTCTGTAATCCAACTTCCACGCTAGGGGATGTCCCAGATAATCGAGTGGGCGGATGTCGCCAAAATCCTTTGATCCAAGAATTAATATTCTTGATCGTGGTTGGGCCCGAAGGTTTTCAATTGTTTCAAGGATCAACCCGGCTTCCCAAGTGCGCCAATGGTTGGCTAGAACGATGACATCCGCTCCTTTAATAAATTCCTTGGCATGTGCCAAATTGCTGAAATTTTCGCAATAGGTTTTGTCGTAATGTTTATTATCCTTCCGAAAGAACTCGGCAATATTCTGGGACCCGAAATATTTAGGGCACCGCACCGCTAGCGGGAAAGTCTTTAACTGAATGAGTTCAAGAAGATTGTTTTCTGCTATGAGATTTACAAAATCTTGCGCATAGCTGTCGCCGATAACGAGCCACTTTTTCTTCATTGAGGTGTTATCGAAGGGATGGTTTACTCTGTCGCGAAACGCTTTCTCGGTGTAGCGGCCTAAAACCGTGGGATTTATATCCAGTAGGGGCCAATCCCCCTTATCAAAGCGATGAATAAAACCGCGGGTTAAAATTGCGGACGTACCCAATACAAGAATGAACGCGGAAGTTCCCACCAAGGTCCACGCAAATTGCTTCTTCGATTTAAGCAGAAGACGATGTCGAATGGGATTTTCAATCCACTTCCAGCTTAAGGTGGCACCGACCGTTGCAATTCCGATGAGAAGAACCGCGAGAAACCAAGTTTGAGTGTCTAAACCTTTCAATTTTGCCCACGCAAACACGGGATGATGCCAGAGATAAAGACTGTAGCTTATTGTCCCTAGGCCGACCATGAACCTACAAGAGAGACAGTTATGAATAAAATTGTCAGGGCGAGAGAGAAGCAACAAAAACGCGGTACTTAGTACAGGAATAAGGGTCCAGACACTCGGATGAGGAGTGCTTGCGCTAAAGATAAATGCCGGGGCGATAATGCCAAGCAAAGCCATTGCACTTCCGATCAATGCAGTTTGATTTTTTAACCGGTCGAAATTGGACTGAAAATGGGCGGCCAGCGCACCGATTAAAAGTTCAAAGAGACGACTAGGAAGCAGAAAGAAATTTGCCACAACGATCGAGTGAGAGCTTAACCACTGAGCTAAGAAAACGCTAACTCCTGCACAAACAAAAAAGCCGATAATGCGCGCGCGTCGGCTTTTAGCAAAGAGGATTAAGACCCACGGATATATAAGATAAAACTGTTCCTCAATGGAGAGACTCCATGTGTGAAGAAGTGGCTTTAATTCGGCCGCCTGGGCAAAATAACTGCTTTCACGCCAAAAAAGTATATTGGATACGAAAACCACAGTGGCGATTAGGCTCTTGCCGAAGTCCACTAGTTGATAGGGCACCATTAAGGCGAAGAATGCCGGGATACAAATGAGTACCACAAGAAACAGTGCAGGCAGAATTCGGCGGGCTCTACGCTCTAAAAAGTTGGCCATGGTGAATTGTCCAAGTTCAAGATCGCGCAGGATGATTTGGGTAATTAAATAGCCGCTAAGAACAAAAAAAACATCCACGCCCAAAAAGCCGGCCGGGATACCAAAAATTTTGGCATGGTATAAAACGACAAGTGCGACCGCTAAAGCTCTGAGCCCATCAATCTCTGGCCGATAATAGCGTTGAATCATCGCGGCGAGGGTAGAAGGCTATTCATAATCTGGATTTTCTTTGATGGATTTTATTAGAAACGGCAGCAAAATAATAAATGGTAAAATTTGAGCCCTAAAGCGAACCGCTGTGCCTAGATTTTGGTATGAAATAAAAGCGTAAAAGCATCCCCAAACAAAAATCACGACCCAGCAATATATGATTACAGGATGTGAAAGAAATCGGAATTTCATATTACGAAAGGCATTCACAAAAATTAAGATGCTAATTATGCTTTCAAACCCCGCCAAAATTCCAAAAATATTATTTATTTCTCCCGGAAAGGGACGAAAAATGGCCGTAATAAATCCTAACGGCAAAAACTTAAGAACATCTGACGTACTATGGAATGAGGGCGCCTCTAGACCTGATCCACCTCTAGACCAAGCTGAAGAAACGTTATTAAGCGATTCAAAGGCATCTGCGGTCGACGTAATTAGAAGCACTGCTTGCAGGTTGTCGATGAGATAGGCCAGTGCCGCGAGGCAAATTGCAATTCCAGCATATCGCCAGATCTTACTTGAGGATTTTCCCCAAGCATAACTCATAATGGCTGGAGCCAAAAAAATTGGAACTAGCCAAAAGCGAACAAAACTCATCAGAAGTATCCCTGCAGCGGTGTAGACGACGCCTTCAAGATCCACCTTCTTATGCAGACGTAAAAGCCCGTATGCCCCGCAAGAGATACCTAGTACGGCGAGGGGATCCTTACCCAATATGGATGTCCAAAATATAAGAGATGGAAAAGTCCCAAGGGCCCACAAAACAAGTACGTTATCTTGTTCTTTGTTCAGCAGTTCTTTATAGATGCTGTAGAGCGGAATGAGAGCGAGTAATCCGAAGAAAGACCAAACTACTTTGAAGGCGTGATACGAGCGGCCAAAAGGTAAAAACGAGTCCAAAAACACACCAACACTAATTATGAAATTGGTTCCATCGCCTAATGTGGTAAAGCCAAAAAAACTTTGGCGCATAATATTTTTATAATATGCGTAGGCGTCGAGATTATAGTGGCTCTCATAAAACAGCATGGCAATCAATGTGACTAGGCAACGGACTCCCCACAGCAGTAATAGATGTTTTCTAACTAGCCAGGGCAGGCGCAGGGTAAAGAGCACCCCCGCTAATGAAAAAGCCCAAAAAATGGCGATGAGGTACTCGTCAGCCCCTTGAATATTGACTAGATTATGCCCAGACGAAGATACCCATTGTACAAAGAGGGATATGGAGGTGCCCAGGTAGAATGCGGCAAGGCACCCGAAGACGATCAACTGTTTTGTGTTTAAGCGCAGCACTCCTTTATAATTCGCCAACTGGAACAACGATGGCAACTTTTGCAAGACCAAAGTCTTGTCCAGTTTCGATTGTGAAGACCAATGACGCCTACACTCCAGTTTTCAGCGTTCCGATCATATATATGTATGCTGGAAACTGAAAAGGCCGCCCCAGAAAGGCGCCTGCTTTTAGAAATTATAAATATTTTTTCGCGCCGGTGGAAAATCGTTAGCGGGTTGCTTATCTTAGCAGCCTTCGGCGCATTTATTCAGCATTTGCTTTTACCGAAATTCGTGGCCAAGGGATCCCTGATTATCCGCACCGACAGCAATAGCCCGTTACTTAGAGTATTCGGGAAAATCACCGGCACGCAAAGCGATATGTACGGCAATCAATCCGTGCCCAGTGACGAAATGATGAAAATTCTTAAGGCAAATGAATTTAGCCGCTACATTGGGCAGCGGGTGAGGGTGCAACTTGCGAACAAGACGCTTCCGCTAAAAATTCTTTTTCCCATCCAGCGGGCGTCGCACAAGATCGACCCCGAAATTACAGCGGGTCATATTATTTCGAGTTATAATTTAAAACAGTTCGAAGACGTCATTGTTATCTACGGCTATTCGGCCGATGCAGAGACGGCTGAGGCGATCGCTAAGTGGGTTACTGGCGTGGCCCAGCAATACCTCATCGAATATGAAACTAAAGAAGTTCAAGAAACCGAAAAGTATTTACGCAGCGAAATCGAGCAAACCAGTGCCCGGCTCGCGAGTCTTAATGAAGAGGTCGACAAATTTCGTAATGACCCGAACATTTCCCGCTCTTCCACCGACGGCTACGCGGGCGACGTTGACCGCAGCATCGCTAGGATCCGTGAAGAGCTGGAAATGGTCCTCGTGCGTTCGCGCGAAATTGAAATTTTAGATAAAAGCTATAAATCTAGAATCAGCGCGAACAACCGCGCTCCCGATTCGGAAGAGGCACAAGCAGACCTGCTTTACTCGCGAGGACGAGTGGTCGATAATATTAAGGACCTTGCGGTGCAAAGCGAGCAACTGCAGGCCAAGGAGAGGGCCTTAACATCGAGGCTTGCTTCACTTGTGGCCTCCTTAAAGCCGCAAAATGAGCAGGCTGTTTTCGATTTAAAGCGCCAGCTGGATCTTGAACACGCTTTACGCCAAGAACTGCAGCGGCAAGTTTACGCCACACGCATTTATCAAATTTCGGCGCAAAATAAAATCCGGCTTTATGAAAGCGTGCTTCCGGGTTCAGCGTTCCGAAGCATCACATTAATGAAAACATTTGGGTTGGCCATTTTCTTCGCTCTATTTTTTGCTTTGGTCGCCATTGTGATTTGGGAACAGCTCTATCCAGTAATGTCGCTCAAGCAGGACTTTTTGCACAACGGAGTGCGTTTCCTGGGAAGCTTACCGATTTTATTTCAGCCAAAATCGCTCTTTGCTTATCCCCGACAAAACAAGAGTATGTTCAGCCGGATGGCTTCCGTACTCCAATCCGGCATGAGAATGCCGGAATCCACTGCCGTTCAATTTCTGGCTGCCCGTATTCTTCATAATTTAGAGAAGCAAAAGAATGTCCGTAGCGGAATTCTTTGCGTCATCAGCTGCAATTCGGGAGAGGGCAAAACGTTAATTTCCAATTGCTTATCCGTTGCCTTCGGCTCCTTTGGCACCAAAGTGCTGTTGGTTGAAGGGGATACGCTTCGCTCTAAAGGCGAAAATATTTTCGGCATTGGACCTGACATTGGCTTTGCCGAAATTTTGGGGCAAACGGCCACTCTTGAGAGCGCCGTCAAGCAGACCGAATTTAAAAACGTCTCCTATCTTTGCCGCGGGATGTACCGCCCAGACATTAGCCTTTTGCAATCAGAAGTATATTATGAGTTCTTGCAGCGCGCCCGCGAGGTCTATGACGTAGTGTTAGTCGACACCCCGGCCTTCACGGTAGGTCCCGAAGCGCTATTCATGGCCAGCCAGAGTGACCTAAGTCTAGTAGTCGCAGCCGCGCACCAGACCAAGCAAGAGGATTTTATCGATTTAGCCGAATCACTTCATTCCCGCGGAATGAAAAATCTGTATGCTATATTAAACCGTTCGGGCCACCGCGCTTCGACGGCGGAAGCTTATTACTACACCGACAAGGTTCCAAATAGTGAAGGTAAAGCAGCATGATTAAGTCGGCACTGAAGAAAACGTTGATATATATGTTGGTCCTGCTCACGGCGCAGGGAGCATTCGCGCAAACCCGCTCGGCGGTTTCGGATCTATCTGCACGCAGTATCGCGGAATATTTTTACAGTCGTACGGGCAATGAGATCCTAACGCCCATACGGATTTTGGGAGGAGTACAGCTTCCGGGCATCTATCACGTGCCGCGGGAAACCGAGCTTGCCACCCTAATCGCGCTCTCGGGCGGCGCCTTGAACGACGCCGACATTACGAAAATGAAATACACGCCGCGTGGCCAGAAGACCCAGGAAATCAACTTGTACGATTATATTGGCAAAGGGCAGGACATTAAACTGAGCGGCGGCGAAATTTTATATGTGCCTAAAAAAGAAGGCTGGATCTCAAACGAAGCCGCGACCACGCTGACCATTCTCTTAAGCGTCATTTCCGTGGGACTAACTGCCTATGTCGTGTCGAGGACCGTCGACTAAAGTCACGGCCGGGGCAAGTTTTTAAAAAAAACCGGACCCGTCTCAATTCAACACATTCATAATGTCGCCGATAAGAGTGTTAAGACATGAAGCATCTCATCAATGAAGTCTCAGCCGAAAAAAACATTATTCACGCCGTTTATCATTTGATCCGGCGGCGCTGGAGCGTATTGCTCTTGATGATGTCCATAGCCACGATCGGTGCGCTTGCAAACCACTATGTGTTTCCCCGCTATATCGCGGTTTCCAAATTGATCGTACGTTCGCAAAGCGAAAGTCCACTTTTGATGGCAATGGGGAAGGTCGTAAATTACGCCTCAATGGGAATGGATCAATCGTTCGCGCCTTTAAGCGACCGTTATGTCAAAATGTTAGGATCACAAGATTTCGTGGAATTTGTGGAAGCGGAACTCAAGAGTAGTGAAGACGTCGAAGTGGCCCGGCTGGTGATGATGATAAAGAATATTGAGAGCCGATGGGAGTTCGCGCGACCCGAAAGAGCGCCGGTGACGGTTCTCTTTTCGAGTTTAAGGGTCAAAGGAAAAGAAGAGATCATTGAATTCTCCTTGAATTCAGCTTCTCCCGAAATGTCGTTAATCATGTCATCCGTGGTTGCGAAGCTCGCCTATAAGTTTTTAACCGAATACGACTTAAAGGAAATTAAGGACACTCTGGAGTACCTAACCAAGGTGACTGGCGAGAACGCCCAGCGCATCCGGAAATTGAGCGAAGACCTTAATTTCTTAAGATTCGATGCTGGGATGACAATAAATGAAAGCGGATCGCCTTCGGACTCCGTTACCATGCAGGGAATTCAAAGGTTCAGCGAGGAAGCCGCCAATATTGAAGTGAAGATCAACGAAAACCAAGCTTTAACAAAGCGTTTGTTGAAAGATATCAAGTCGGCATTTTCAACGGTGGAACAAGCCACGGAATCAATGCGAAGCGGAGCCCTGTACTCGGAGCGCGGCAAATTGGTCGACCGAATGAAGTTTCTTAAATCAGACCGCGATATTTTGGAATCGAGGTTGCAGGCTTTAAATCAGCAGTTGAGGTCGATGATTAAACGGATGCAGTCGTCGGTCGAACAAAATATTTTCGAACTTAGCAAAAAAATTGAAATAGAACATGATCTTTCACGCGATCTAAATAAGCAGCTTCTCGAAACGCAAATGTATCAGATTTCTGTCGAAAATAAGATCCGCCGTCATGAATCGGCGACGGCCAATTCGGTCTTTCGTGATTCAAGCTCTCCAAAGAAAGTATTGATCGCCTGTATTCTGACTCTCTTTTTGACCGCCTTTGGAGTTTACTTGTGGGAGCAGTTCAACCCGTTGCTCAGTGACCGTTCGGATTTTATGCAGCTGGGAATTCGCTTCCTCGGTGGGGTGCCGCAATTATTTAAAACTCATATTTTCTTTCGCCGCCCTAAAAGTGGATTAAGTGTTGAGGAGGCCATGAAACGAGTTTACAAATCAAATGCCCGAAGCAGTGAGTCTTTGTGCTTTCAGTTTTTGGCCACCCGTGTGATGGGCCGCCTGCAAAAAGTCACTGGTGGAAAAGGCGGCTGCCTTGGCGTCGTGAGTATGTGTTCAGGTGAAGGCAAAACCTTGATCTCCTCCAATCTTGCGATTGCCTTATCGATGCATAATAACAAAGTGCTTTACATCGATGGCGACTACCTCAATTTCCGCAAGCACCCGTATTTTGAATCAGACGTTGAGCACGGGCTGTATGAAGTTCTGAAAGGCAGCACTGAAATACAAAAGGTCATTCGTCCAACGAAATTCGGTAACTTGCACTTTCTGCCTTCAGGGAATTGCACGGCGACACTCGATGTATTTAATGAAGAACTTATTAGACAGCTCATCACCGGATTGAAACGTCATTATGACTTTGTGGTATTCGATACGCCGGCTTTTAGGGCTGGGCCAGAGAGCATCATGTTCAATAGCCATACTGATCTCACTGTGATCGTGGGGATTCCATACCAAACCAGGATGGACGAATTGAAGGAACTTAATGACGCGCTTGAGGGCAAGGGCCAGACGCAAATAGTCGGCGTATTTAACCGCTTCTCGACTCTGTCCTTTAAGTCCGATTACTACTACATGTCCAAAACGGCCAGGTCCGCCGAGGATCGGGGAGCCGCCTAAATGAAGTCGATCCTAGCGTTCATATATTTATTTACATCGACGGTGTCCAACGCCCAAATCGGCGGCGGGTTTGCAAGTGACGGTGAAGATTCGGGACGGGCGCGGATTTCGGAATATTACTACAGCAAGTCAGGCCGCGAACTTTTGAAACCGGTTTACCTGCTTGGGGCGGTTGAAAAGCCTGGTCTCTATCACGTGCCGGTGGGGACTCCCTATCTAACGCTACTTTCGCTCTCCGGTGGGCCAAACAATTCCGCGGATATCGAAGAAATCGTTTTAACTCGCACGAACGGCGACCAAAAAACGATCACACTGAAAGACATTATGAGGACGAGTAAAGACTATGCCATCGCCGATGGTGATAGCCTTTTTATTCCGGCCAAGGTGGGGTGGTTCGATTCTGCGCAAACGAACGATATTATGGTCATCGTGGGCATCCTTACTCTTCTCCTTACGGCTTACGTCGTGGCTGATACCAGCAAGTAAAGTCATCTATGAACATCGCGGCAGAGGGAATTCAAAAGAGGTTCGGATCCACGGTGCTTTTCGACCGGATTAGCTTCTCGTTGACGTCCGGTGATTGCTTGGCTGTAACCGGAAAAAACGGAACGGGTAAAACCACGCTCTTGCGTTGCTTAGCCAGAAATCTGCTCCTGGATGAGGGACGGATGCTCGTCGGAAATGACCTTTACGATAGCAAAAAACATTTAAAATTCTTTAGCTATCTCAACTGTGAAGAGGGATCCTATTTACCCCATTTATCTTTTGAAGAGAACGTGAGGTTTTATTTGGCGTTGCGCGAGTTGAGCGCGGCCGAAGTCGACGCGGGCCTCGGCTTCTTAGAGCGGTTTTTTCCCTGGCGCCAGTTTTCAAAGGCCAGGATTGATTCCCTTTCCCGTGGCGGCCAGCAACTGTTTTTCCTTGTGCGTTGTTTGGCCGATCTGAACGCAGAAGTCTTCCTGCTTGACGAACCCTTCACTCATCTCGATGTTGACCGTTCGGCCGGATTGGCAAACTGTTTAAAAGAATTATTTCTAACCAAGAAATCGGCGGTTTTAACCTTGCAAGAAGGTCAAACTGGTCTCCTGCACTCTCTTCCCCACCGCCTACTTCAACTTACGCATTCACCGCCATGATTCATTTATTTCGCTGGATGCTTCTGCATGAACTGAAGAAGAACTATCCCAGCCGGAAATTTATCCTATTGCAGATTCTTTCCACCTTCGCGCTTGTTTGGGTCTATTACATGACGGCTAAAACGATCGCGGTCCGTTCGGACATCGCCCTAAACTGGTATGGTTTTGATTACTTTCACTTTCTTGTTTCGGGAGAGATTGCACTCTTATTAGCCGAAGCGGCGACTGCTGCCCATGCGCGGGTGATTAGCTTGTCTCTGCACACTAAGTTAAACTGGGAAATACTCAGGCTTCATTGGACTAAAAGTTTAGGGAAATTCACGGTGCTTTCGCTTTCGACGTTGAATGTCGCGGGCTTGGAATTTTTGCTACTGGCCGCCTGTGCCGCTTTTTTTCAATCACAAATAAGTGCAGGTCCATTCTTAATAGCGGTGATCTACATTCTTCTGTCCTTGCCTTGTTTTATAATTCTGGGAATTGGCGTGGGTGCAGTCGTGCTTGCCACGGGGCGCGGCAAAGGCTTGCTTAACCAAGTTATGTTTCTACTGCAGGTTTTGGCTGGCGTATACTTTCCCGTGGAAATTTTAGGAGGGTGGAGTTCGCACTTAAAGTTGATTATACCTCAAGCCTACTTGGTGCATGGGGCGAGGCAGATTCTTTCCGGCCAAGCGGACTCGCGGATTTGGCTTGATCTCTTAATCTACCAAGCTTGTTTTGCGCTGATTTTTTTGCCGATCTCGCTTTATTTGTATCATTGGGCTCAACTAAAAGTCCGTAAGAATTCACCTCCCATTTTAGTCTATTAATAAGCGAAATTAAGAAGTCCATTTCCTGTGCCACAATTGGAACATCAAAAGGCTCCACAGGTGATAAGGATGGGTGAGATTCCGGTTGAGTTGCGAGTGGGCAAATTGAGACACGAATTTTGCATCAAAAATTCCTTGCTCCTTCAATAGAGGCTCGGCCAGAAGATCCAGAGTGATCTCCTTTAAATCTGTCTTAAACCATTCGTAAATCGGAATCCCAAAGCCCATCTTGGGCCGCTCACTCAAGTGCCGGGGCACGTATTCAGAGAGCAAGTCTTTGATTATTTTCTTTGGCGATTGAACGTTACGTACAAACTCGCGCGGGCAGGAAATGACAAAGTCGATGAGTCGGTGATCTAGAAAGGGCGCCCGCGTCTCTAGGCTATGGGCCATTGCGGCGCGGTCGACTTTTACCATGATGTCATCGGGCAAGTAGTGATTCTGATCGTGCCACATCATGTACGTTTCGAAATTTCTGCGTTCAAACCCAGCGTCTTCATGGAGCGAAAAAGCTTTCTTGCCCGGCAAGAGTCGCTCCGTCTCAAACCACTGACTGAGCAACCGGTCGTGAAGTTCGCCAAGCGACTTGGCTTTAACCAGGCCGAGCCCTTTCGCTAGTTTAGTGCCGGCATTTTCGACCTTCTTCGCGCGGCCTAGGAGCTTGGCAAACCGGCTATAGCCGCGGCTTAACCGCTCGCTGTCCACCCTTAAGCCAAACTCCGCAATGGGAGTGCGTAGGAAAGGCGGAATCCACCGGCTTTTGTCCCACACGGCGCCCGCCCACGAATACCTGTTGTAGCCCGCAAAGAGCTCATCACCGCCGTCGCCAGAGAGTGCGACGGTCACTTGTTGGCGGGTCATTTTCGCCAGCAGAAAAGTCGGTATTTGCGAGGAATCGGCGAAGGGCTCATCATAAACTTCCGGCATTTTTTCAATTGCCGCCAAACAATCTTTGGCACTTACGATCAGTTCTGTATGGCGGGTACCCAAGTGCGAAGCGATTTTTTTAGCAAACGGGGATTCATCGTAATTTTCATCGGCGAAGCCGATCGTGAATGACTCGGGCGGCTTGGCGCTAAGGCTAGCCATAAGCGCGCAAATCAAAGTTGAGTCTACTCCACCCGACAAAAAAACCCCGAGTGGCACGTCGGCCTGCATTTGCTGGCCGACAGCTCTGAGCAGCAGTTCTTTGATTGAAAGCTTTGTTTCATCGAACGATATGCTCGGCACCGCCGGCAATTGCTCTTTGTATGAGCGAAGGGACCAGTACGTTTCGATTTCCGGGTGGCCTGGTTTGTCTAAGTGGAATTTATAAACATGGCCAGGTTTCACTTTATGAATATTTTTGAAAATAGAATGAGGGCTGGGCACGTAGTTGTATTTGAAGAAAGCTGCCAGCGCTTGTGGGTTGATTTCCCCGGAAAAGCCCGGATGAGAATGGAAGACTTTCAGTTCCGAGCCAACTACAAAGTCATCTCCTATTTTGCCGTAATAAAGCGGCTTCTCGCCGATCCGGTCCCTCATGAGATAAAGATCTTTATTTTCGCGGTCCCAGAGAACAATGGCGAACATCCCCTCGCATTGTTTGATTGCTTCTACCGGACCGTAAAGGTCAATCAAGTGAAGTAAAACTTCAGTGTCCGAAGTTCCCTTCCAGTTTAGATTTTTTCCGGCGAGCAGATGCCTCAAAACGCCATGATTATATATTTCGCCGTTAAAACTGATGATCCACCGGTCGCTCGCCGAGACCATGGGTTGCCGACCTGTAGGTGACAGATCCACAATGGCGAGCCGGCGATGGAACAAACTTAGTCCGTTCGTGTCGGACCACACCCCAAAACCATCTGGTCCACGGTGCTGTATCGATTCATGCATTTTTTTGGCGATGAGCTCGCGCTGTTCATTGGACTTATCAGGCGAGTGGATGAGACCTACGCCGCACATCAGAGGCCTTCCTTCTTTGGGGAATAAACCGCGAAGCCCACGCCCGCGGCCCAAACGGGGACGATGAGCCAAAAACTCGTTTGATAAATACGAAAAGCCGCGGCGAGGCCGACGGCTACGAGCAAGATCAAATAATGAAGGGCCAGCCGCTTTTCAAAGACGGCGCTTCGCATCAGCCAGAATGAATTGATCACAAATAAAACGAAGCTCACGGCCAGATGGCTCACTCCATAAGAGCGGACGCCTAAGTCCTTCGCCAAGTAGCTAACCATCAGCAAAAGCCCGCCGTAATAGAGGCACCAGTTGAAAAGATAATATTTAAGCCGGGAGATCGCCAACAAGTAAACGTTTACGGTAAAAAAAATGTAGTAGAAAAAATCACCCGCGAACTGATAAGAAAAAGCATCGGCGCCGAGCAAGAACTGGCGCGAATAAATGAGAGGAATAAGCAGATCGGCGAAGGTGATAAAGCTTAACGAGCATATGGCGCTAAGGCTTGTGACCAGCATCAGCACTTGCCGCAGTTCGCTTTTCGCGGCGGGGCTGTTGCCCGAGCGGCTAGCGAGCGGATGCAAGTGGCCCCAAACGCCGTTGGTTATAAATGGCAGGGCATAGGCGCTTAGGGCAATGGCTGGTTGCATGAGCCCGTTTACTTCGGCGCCCAAGTCTTTGATGATAAGCGCGCGTGCCCATAAAGTTACAAAGTAGCCTAGCGCGCTGCTGCTGATCACGATTCCGCAAAACTTCATTATTTTAAAAAATTCAGCCCGATGAAATCGAATCGTAAAAAGTTCGCCGAAAGGTTCGTTTAGTTTCTTGAGGAAGAAGAAGAATGACATAAAGAGGATGGGACCGGTCATGCCGATCGCCATAAAGGTTCCTTGCAAGCCGTAATGGAAAGTTAGAAAAACAAAAGCCAGCAGTTCAAAAGCCGACGCGATGGCTGAGGCCTTAACATATAGATCGTACCGGTCGCGCGCGAAAAAAATTCCTTCGATATATCCTGAGGCCACGGCGGTAAATGGCAGCCCGTAAATTAGAACGTGAAAATAAAATTCCGGCAAATTCCGGTCAAATACCATTAGGCGGATCTCGTCTGAAAAGTAGAGGGCGAGTCCGAGATAAAGTGCGGATAAAGCGAGAACGGAAGTTAACGCCGTACTTTGAACTCGTCTCCGCCGCTCATCGTTGTTCAATGCGGCTTTGTCGCGCGTGAGATTGATCACCCCCACGGCCATGCTAAGAGTCATCAGCGAAACGGAGAGCAAATAAAATTGATTGGCCTGGGCGACCAGCCCGACGCCCGATACGCCGAGCGCGACCGCAATGTATTTGATTCGTATTAAGCCCGTCGCAAGACGGACTAGTCCTAAGGATCCCCCGGACACGAACGTCCTGAGCATGCGCGAATAGCGGCGCATTAAGACAATGCTCCTTTATAAATTTGCAGCAACTTATCGGCCTGGCGGCTGGGCGAGAATTCAAGATTCACAAGCTCACTTCCGGCTTTTCCCATGGTAGCCCAATCGTGCGGGCGCTCGCCAATAGTGCGCATCTTTTGAAATAACGACTCCGAGTCTCTTTGCTCGCAATAAAAGCCGGTTTTTCCGTCAACCAGACTGATCTCTGCTCCGGCGAAACGGCTTGCGATCACCGGCAGCCCGGCGTACTGGGCTGCAATCATGGTTAATGCGGGACCGCCTTCGTCATCGCCGTTTTCGGCGACTATGGAAGGAGCGAGGAATACATCATGTTCTTTCAGCAAGGCATAATACTCGGCCTTGAAGTTTGCGGTGAATTGATTGTTGATCAGCGTGCATTGGTCTTTTATGCCATGCTCGGAAATCAGCCGGCCGATCCAATCCGAAGGCCCGTAACCGTAAATGGTCAATGAAACATCCTTACGGAGATCGGCCAGTTTTTTAAAGGCTTCAATGGCGTAGCGGTGGCCCTTTTTTTCGACAAAGCGCGCGGCCATCAGAAAGCGGACGGGCCCGTTCGCGGCCTTAGTTCGCAGCGGATAAGCTTCCCCGTCTATCGGGATGTTCCAAGTCGTGATTTTTTGCGGCTCACAGTCCAGGGAAACCAAGCGCGCATGGGCATCGGCGCAAAGCACGACCGCCTTACGCGCCCGCTTTAGTAAACGGCGATAGATTGCGACGCTTTTTGGCTTCCTCAATTCAGAACTGATGTCCACGCCGTAATATGAAATCATAAACGGAACGTTTTGAGTCTCCAGAAACCGATGGAGCTCAATCGCTGTATGCCCAAAATGCAAATGAAGTAAGTCGGGTTTTTTAGACTTGATAAAGTCCGGCAAAAAAGTTTTGAATCGGTAATTGGAAACTTTTGTGTCGATTTTATTTTTCAGTCTGGCATAAAAATCTGTGCGGCTGAAGTATTTCGGATCTACTTTTTTAATATATCGCAAAAGTTTCGGCGGCGAGGATTTAGGATCGATAAGCCTGGCGCAAAGAATTTCGGATCCGATCTTTTTTTCCAGGCAGATTTGGTGAGTGGTGTCGAAGAGGCCGGGCGAGTAGTCGTTCCAAATATGACAGACCTTCATTTTATGCCTTCCGGGCAACGGCAATTAAGCTTTTTCCAAACAATGTCGGATTATTCGAATCAGCGCCCCGCTCGAGAATAAATACCGCTCTCAAAACCGCAAAATAGAGACGCTGGCCTAAGCGGTAAAGCCAAAATTTAATTCCGCCGCGGGCCTGCCTCTGCTCAAACAAAGTATGAACAGTTAAGCCGCAAGCGGTCAGAAGCTGGCGAAGCGAGGCCTCAGTGTAAACCGTTTGAATGCCAAGATCCTTGGCTGCGGTGAAGTTCGATGTCAGCTGGGCGCCGTTGAAAACTTCAATCACGACCGATCCACCTGGCTTGAGCGCGCGCAATATTAGCCGGAGGTTATCCGCCGCCGTAGAGCGGTTGAAGTAATAGATAACGTCTTTTAGGATTATGCAGTCAAAGCGCGAGTGATGTTTTTGCACGAAATCTTCCAACCGGCCCAGGCGCTCTGTTTTGGCTCTTATCTCAAGCGGCAAATTTTCGAGCGCGACCGTGTCGATGTCCACGCCCAAAAAATTTTGATACCCCTGGCTCTCCAAAAATTTGAGAACGCGGCCTTCGCCGCAGCCAAAATCAAGAATGCGCGCGAATTTGTCCGCAGGCAGATGGGCAATGTAATTGAGTTCTAAAACTCTATCCACGGTAAACCTTTTGTTTCAGGCGGTAGAGGTTGTAAGAAAAAGAATAATGGAACAACTGAGCAAGCTTGCCCCTGAAGCCAAGGGCGTTTGAAATTCCGGAGGGCAGCGGCCTGTCCTTGAACGCAGCTATATCGAGAACGAAGGCCGGCTTGCCTTTGAGGGCCTTAAATTTAGGATGCGGGTAGAATGGCGCGATGGGAGCGGAAGGAGACCCCCACTCTTCAAACGTAACCGAGTTCGAGAATTTGCGAAAGTATTTTTCGATCTGATCCATACGTCCGTGAAGAAAGGCTTTTGTGCCATGAAAGTGAATAGGAACGTTGACGCGTAAGACGCCGCCCTTTTTCAAAACGCGAAAACACTGATAAAGTCCCCATTCCGGAGTGCAACCGTGTTCGCCCCAATGTTCCATCGTTTGATTGGCGATCACGAGATCAAAGCTTTCGTCGGCGAAACTAAGATCAGCCAGATTTTCAAAACGCGTGGCGATACTCTTTATGCCGTAATATTCCTCTTGCACGTCCAAGCCTTCATATTGGGCTCCGGCCGCCTTGCAGTGGTTTAAAATTTTAGGCCAGGTGCCGCAGCCCACTTCAAGAACCCGCATGCCAGAAACAATTTGCGGCAGGTAGCCGTCGACGATGGCCACAGTGCATGCGCCAGTCGGCGGAGGGGGCAGCTCCCTCTTGAGTTCGGCCAGCGCCGTGGAATGGGCGCGGCAAGAAGAGCCATTTCTCCACGTGCAATCAATGCAGGCGGGCATGGCTAAAACTTGTTAAGAGTTTCAATAATTTTATGGATGTCACTTTCGGAATGATACCATGAAATGGGTAAGGATAGAGTCGTATTATGAATCTCTTCGCTGATGGGATGGCTGCCCAAATTCAGGTCCTTCAGAGCTAGCTGTTTGTTCGGAGAAACCGGGTAATGAACTTCGGCGCCGATTCCATTGGCCAAAAGATGGTCTTTGATCTGGTCCCGATTTGGGTGGCGAATATTAAAAATATGATAGACGTGGTAAAGACGCGGGTCCTCGGACGGAAGGATGAAGTCCTTTTTTAGTTCTTTGAGGTACAGGGCGGCCAATTTTCTCTTCTTGGCGTTTATGGAATCCAAGGACTTTAGTTTGATCCGTAAAAAAAGCGCTTGGATTTCATCCATCCTGGAATTGTGGCCGATAATATCGAATTTGTACTTCACCGACGATCCGTAGTTTCTAAGTTTTTTAAGTCGGTCCAAATCCGCGGAATTCTTGCAGCCCACTCCGCCGCCGTCGCCGATGGCGCCTAAATTCTTGGTGGGATAAAAGCTAAAAGCCGAGTACTCGCCAAAATCCCCGACCATCTTACCGTCATATTTGGCACCATGGGCCTGGGCGCAATCTTCGATCAACGTTAATCCGTATTTTTCTTTAACGCCCATGATGGGCGTCATATCGCAAGCGCGGCCGTAGAGATGAACGATCATAAGGGCGCGCGTGCGCTTTGTAATGGCGGCTTCAATTTTACCCGGGTCAATATTATATGTGGCAAGATCGGGCTCAACAAAGACCGGCGTAT
>JAYSTF010000105.1:0-26677 GCA_043720065.1 Pseudobdellovibrionaceae bacterium
GACGTGTTCAAGCAGCTGCCGCTTGAGTTTTCGGTCGAAGCCGTAAAGCTCATTGAAATGAAACTTGAAAATAGCATTGGTTGAGAATTGGGAGACAGAGAGAAATGTTAGAGATTAAAAACTTGCATGCTAGCGTCGGCGGTAATGCCGTTTTGAACGGCTTGAATTTAAAAATCAATGCCGGTGAAGTGCATGCCATCATGGGACCCAATGGTTCAGGCAAAAGCACCTTGTCAAAAGTGATAGCCGGTCATCCCGATTACACCGTGACTGAAGGGTCTATCTCCTATGACGTGAACTTTGCACAGACTGATCTCTTGAGAATGGCGGCCGATGAGCGCGCGCGCGAAGGCATCTTTTTAGCGTTTCAATATCCCACTGAAATTCCAGGTGTGTCGAACATGACGTTCTTAAGAACGTCGTTTAACGCTATTTGCAAACACCAGGGTGTGGGCGAGCTAGATGAGCCGGGATTTCGCAAGCTACTTGCCGAACGCGCGAAAGTTGTCGAACTCGACCCCTCATTCCTTGATCGCAATGTGAATGAGGGATTTTCTGGAGGCGAAAAGAAGCGCAATGAGATTTTGCAGATGGCATTGCTCAACCCGAGACTTGCCGTCCTTGATGAGACGGACTCAGGGCTCGACATTGATTCTTTAAAGATTGTCGCCAAAGGTGTGAATCATATGCGTCGACCAGACAATTCAATGTTGTTGATCACCCATTACCAGAGACTGCTTGATTACATCGTCCCAGATTTTGTTCATGTTCTAATGGACGGAAAAATTATTTTGTCGGGCGACAAAACATTGGCGATGAAACTTGAAAAAGAGGGCTACGACTGGTTAGCAAATGGATAAGAGCGGCATGAATGTTGATTTCTATAACGCCATCAAGAGTCGTAGACCAGCAGTGTCTAGACTTGGTGCGCTTCACGCGCAAGCTTGGGAAGACTTCGAGCGCCGTGGGCTTCCCACTCGCAAGATGGAATCTTGGCATTACACCGATGTGAAGCCTTGGTTCACATTTCCCTTAAGTGCGGTGGCTCAGGTTTCAGCGGGTAGCCCATCGCTACCAGCCGACGCCTTTCAGATCTGGTTTCGCAATGGGCAGATAGACCCTAAGAAAACAAAACTCCCAAAACAAATTGAGTTTCGCGTCTTAACAGATGTTTCCGACGAGACTTTTGCCGGTCAGCTCAAGTCAGAAGCGGACCGCGCTTCGCTTGAGCATGGCGGGTTTACTGACTTAAATTTGGCACTGCTGGAAGATGCTGTGATTTTAAGAATACCAGAAAACACTTCCCTCCTGCAGCCGGTGCACTTGGTTGTCGAGTGGACTGCTGACGTGAAGTCAGCCGCGGGCGCGGTTTTGATTTGGATTGAAATCGAACAGGGTTCAAGTTTCCAAATGATTGAGTGGAATTTAGGGGGCCCGCAGCGAACAGCCCAGCAGTGGACCCGTGTGGCTTTAGGCGAAAATTCTAAAATGTCATACGCACGGCTGCAAACATGTCCGATGCAATCGGCGATGATCGGCTTACTTACAGTAGAACAAGAGAAGGGCTCAGAGTTTTCAGGAGCGAATCTTGTTCGCGGCGGAGGACTGATCCGGGAGACTTGGCTCATCGACCATGAGGGCGAAGGCGCTAGTACAAAATTAAGTGGGCTTGCGATGGGAACCGCAAATGATCACTTAGATCTTTGCTCGGTCATCACTCATCAGGTTGGCCGAGGACTTAGCCAACAAAAATATCGCGCGCTCTTAAATGGCTCGAGCCGTGGCATTTTTAATGGAAAAATCGTAATCGCCAAGGACGCTCAGGAAGTGTCATCAAGTCAACTGAGTCAAAGTTTACTTTTATCCGAAAAAGCCGAGTCAAATGCAAAACCGGAGCTTGAAATATACGCGGATAATGTAAAAGCGAACCACGGGGCGACGGTGGGACGATTGGATCCAGAACACGTTTTTTATCTTCAGACGCGTGGGCTAAAAGCCGAGCAAGCTCGTCATCTTCTAGCGGAAGGTTTTGCTAAAAGCTCACTTGATTTATTTAGTGATGGCGACATGAAGCAGGCTCTTTCCGCTTGGATCAACATGCAAATTCAGAGCGTTATCGAAGAAGAGGTTCGTTCGTGAAAACCAGAATCGGTAAAGACCTGCGCCCCCAGTTCCCACAGTTGCTTCGAACAATTCGAGGGCGGCCTTTGGTGTACTTGGACAACGCAGCCACCACGCTTAAGCCAAAGGCCGTAATTGAAGCAGTTAATTGGTACTATTCGAGTGAAGTCGCAAACATTCATCGGGGCGCGCACTTTTTGGGTGATCAAGGTACGGTTCTTTTTGAGGCCGTAAGAGAAAAGGTCCGCACTCTTTTAAATGCGAGTAGTGCAGATGAAATCGTGTTTACGAAGGGAACGACAGAAGGAATTAACCTGTTGGCTCAATCGCTAGTGACTTCAAAATTGAAACCCGGAGATGAGATTCTTCTAACCGAGATGGATCACCACTCCAATATAGTGCCCTGGCAGATGGCTGCCGGAGCCCGCGGCGTAAAAGTAAAAGCAGTTCGCGTAACAGCCGACGGCGAATTAGACTTAGATGATTTTCACAAAAAGCTTACACCTCAAGTTAAAATCTTTAGCTTTGTTCATGTGAGCAACGCACTTGGTGTCATCAATCCGGCGATCGAGATGATCAAGGCGGCAAAACATAAGGGCGTTATTACGGTGGTAGATGCCGCGCAAAGTGTGGGGCTTGGCCTCGCCGATGTGAAGGCCCTTGGGTGCGATTTCCTCGTCTTCTCTGGTCATAAAATTTATGGGCCAACAGGCGTTGGTGTGGTCTATGGGGAAAAAGAGATTTTTTCGACTCTTCCTCCCTACCAGGGCGGCGGATCGATGATTTCACAAGTGACCTTTGAAAAGACGACGTACTTAGATCTCCCACACCGTTTTGAGGCTGGCACGCAACCCATCGCGGAAGTGATCGGGCTTGGCGCGGCGATAGATTTTTTGAAAGGCATCGATCATGGCATTGCTCGCAGTCACGAGCGTGAATTAAATGAAGTCGTGGCCAAAGGTTTAAGCGGGATTCCTGGCGTGAAGCTGCTCGCGAGAAAGGCAGATCGTGCGAACATAGTTTCGTTTGTTTTGGAGGGAGCTCACCCGAGTGACGTTGGCCAGCTCTTAGATCAGCAGGGCGTTGCAGTACGAACGGGTCATCATTGTTGTCAGCCTCTAATGGCGGCGCTGAAAATTCCTGGAACAGTTAGGGTTTCGCTCGCGGCTTACTCAGATATGAGTGATGTGGACGCTTTCCTCGAAGGCATGGCAAAAGTAAAAGAGGTGCTCCAATGAGCCAAAACGCTCCTATAAACGCAGAGGATGTTTTGGTGCGCACACAAATGACGCCAAATCCTTATGCGCTAAAATTCGTGGTGAATTTGCCTTTAAAAAAGGAAGGCAAAGCGACGTTCCTAAGCTCAGTTGAAGCCGAGGGCTTACCGCTAGTTTATAATCTGTTTTTAATCGACGGCGTACGTCAGGTCCACGTTTTCCAAAACACAGTTACCATCACTCACACAGGTGAGCTTGAAAGTGGTGACCTTGCTGAGCAAGTTATCTCCGTCATTAAAACCAGAATGATTGTACACGACGCAGAGTTCGGTGAGCAGCCAACGGCCATCGTTACAAAAGATCGAAGCGGGCTTGCAGCAGACGTTTTAGAAATCGAAGAAATCCTCGATCGCACAATCCGCCCAGGACTCCAAGCCGACGGTGGTGATATTGAAGTTTTAGAATTCTTTAATAATCGTCTGAAAATTCTTTACCAAGGCGCCTGTGGCGGCTGTCCGAGCTCCATGGCGGGGACGCTGGACGCCATTCAGGGGATTTTGCGTCAAGAGCTAGGCAATCCCGACATTGAAGTCATTCCCGTTTAGCCATCATTTGCCCGGAGGCAAAGTTAGGCCACTGATATCCTGATAAAACTTGCGGCCGGGTTGCCCCGCCTCGCGCCACAAAAAATCCGTATGGTGCCCACCATGAATGGGCCGAAATTCTTTTGGTTCGGGGAGGCTTTCAAAAAGATCTTTCCCAAGATTAAAGTTTACCACTTTATCTTCCTGGCCGTGGATGACGAGTTTTTTGTAGGGTGCTAACTTTTCGAGGTCATCTTGAGGCGACGCCGAGTTATCGACTAGCAACCAAACAAAAGGTTGAAAGATCCACGTCAGCCAATGAGCAGACGCCACCCCTCGTGCCGCGGATCTGTAAGAGGCAAAGGTGCTGTCTAAGACTAAAAGTTGAACAGGAATTTGGCCGTGCATCTCTTCAAGTGTTTTCATGGCGACGGCGCCACCGAGACTTTGTCCGATCACAATCAATGGAAGTGAAGATTTGTTCTGAAGAACCCAATTTAAAACGGCCTTGCCATCCTTGACGGTTCCTTGAGGAGTGGGTTTTCCGGTCGAGACACCGTAACCACGATAATCGAACGTCAGCAGATCAAATCCATAATTGAGGCCTTCATAAACATAAAGAAAGTGAGTGCTTTGATTTTGCCCGTTGCCGTGAAACTGTACGATCAATCCCTTGGGTTTTCCTTTGGGAGTTTTAAAATACCAAGCATGCAGGTTTTCACCATCGCTGGTTTTAATCAGCAAATCCTCAGGTTTCACGGGCAATTTGCTGCGATCGACAAACTCTCGTTTTTCAGGAAAATAAAAAACAGAACTACAGCCCATCAGCCCAAAACTAGTAGTAATAATAAAGAGCCAATTCACCCTCGGACTCCTTGCGTGTGAATTTGCCTGCGCCTTCGAGCGCCCAATTGGTGTGAACTTGATAGCGTAGGGTGCTTTTGAATTCAGGAAAAAGTTTAAAGTCATCATTGTGCCAGTACCAGAACTCCCGGCCCTCAGCGAAAAGGCTCAGGTGTTTCACTGGACGCACAATCATCCCCGCCAATGGACCAACACCGAGTGCAAGTTTGGAGTGTTGAAACTGAGTCGCGGATTGCAAATCAGCCCCGAGCATTCCATAAACCGTTAACCAATTTGCAGGCTCATAAGACAGCCCCCCGCCGGTGCTAAAGCCAGTTCTTAAACAATCAACACAGAGATCGTCGGTTGATGTCTTAAGACCAACTTCAACCCGCCAGCCAGGTTTCTTGTTATACTTCGACCAAGGATTTAAAGATTCGATCGAAAAAAGGGTGGCCTCCGTTAGCTTCCACCGGTTTTTTGTGAGGTTGCGCCGAGCGCGGAAGTGGCCAAATTCGATCTTCGTGTTTCGCGGGTACCCTTCTTGTGCATCATTTAAATCGTGAAGTGCACCACGATATCCGATTTCGACTTCATGCTCGTCGCCGCGATCCCAAATATGACTCAACTTTAAGCGGCCCGATGGATGGCTTCGATCCGGTGCCTCAGATTCCGGGAGTGGAATATTTAAGGGGGCGGAAATGGGCAATTTGCTGCGCACGAGAAGAAGTTTGTTTTTAATCTCTTTAATTTTGGACTCTTCCAACATGATTTCACGCGGGTGTTGTAAGTCGATCAAGTCTATGGCTGCATCCACAATCCGAGCTTGCGCATGTGGTTCGAACGGTGCCAGCGCCTCTTTATTTAGTGGGTCTTTCTCAAGAGCATCCAGCGCGGCTAGTTCCTGAGAAGTTTTTAGGTCCGCTCGTCGGTGATAAAATTGCGTGCGAATAGAAGGTCTGTAATGCACCCGTTGAACCAAGCCACTGTCGGCAATGATTTTTACTGTGTCCGAGGGCATAACCCACTTGCGCAGCTTTTTAACTAAATTGAGTCTTGGTGCAGCGGCATCAAGAACGGCAAGAACTTGGTAACCGCAGTTGTCGGTCAAATAATGATAGGCGTAAATAACCTTATCCAGCTCCCAAAGGTGATCAACTAAAGTTTCGACCTCCGCCTCAGTTAGCTTCAAATCATATTCCCAAAGATCTCGCGACTCGTAATCGTTGTACTCGCGAACTTTATAAAAATACGGCAGCACAAGAAAGTTCCCGGGAAATGCGCCGGCGAGTGCGAACAAGCCATATAAAACCGGATTTACTTTTGGTGCCATTAAACCGTAATTCACGCCGTAATCTAAGAGTTGCCGGCCTTCACTATCACCACTCAATTCCTCCAACGTGCGGCGGTTCAGTCGCAAAAGAGTATGGCCGAAAGTGGAGGAGGGATTATTTAAATGAAAGCTAGAAAAAACATAGGTAATTGAGCGGCCAATGACTTTGATTTTCCAGGCAATAAATTTCGGACACCAATCATCACCCGGGAGAGTAAGCCCAGTCTCCTTCGCAACCCATTTACTTCGTGCCGGGAAAAGGCAGCGGGGATGTTCGTCTGGTTTACCAGTGTAGGTCGAAATATTAGCCAATGCCGATTTCACGGCCTCAAACTCAGCTTTAGGATCTGTTTTGCCATTGGGACTTACATAGTATGCATTATTTTTTGCGGAATTTGAGAAGCCGCCCCAAATCGTTTTCTCGTAGTGAACGAGCCTTAACCAATCATGACGTTCGTAAATGGGTGTGGACCATGCAGACTGAGACGTCAGAATAAAAAAAAGGGCTACAAGCTTAAATGCCATTGTAGCCCTTCATCGCACGAGCTAGTTTTTAACTCAAGCGCTGACAGCTGAATCCAACAGCTGGCTGATCTTTCAAAGCCTTGCGGATTTGATTTGAGATCGCCTCGGTAGAACTGCCGTTTGAAAAAATGTCACCGTAATTGGCGCGTAAAACTTGGTTCACACCCTCTTGATTGCGGCAACCCAAAACTTGGGTCAAACCAGCAAGAGTGTCACCACTGCCGCGAGCTACGTCATTTGCCAAAGCGACTTTGTTCGCTTCAACATATGTTTCAAGCTTCGCTACACCAGACGCTTCAGCACAATTAGATGTTCCAGAAGTGATTCCAAACATCTGAGTGTACGTTGAACCGTTTGTGGTAGCTGCCATAATTTGGCTGTCGGTGCCACCGAACCAAACGTTACCAAGTCCGCAACCTGCAGGACCGATGTCCGCGGCCATTGCCGAACCTGCGAATAAAAGCAAACTAACTAAAATTGATAATTTCATATGTTCTCCTAGCCTTCGATATCACAGGTTGATGCCAAGGCCTGATTGCCTTTGATTGATCGGAGCAACTCACGGGCGCTGCTGAACGCAGACTGGCCGTCAGCAAAAATCTTGTCGTAGTTATCGTGCACGTTCTGACCAAACAAAGCTGCGTCACTGCAGTTCATAAGTTCAGAAAGACTAGCAAGAGTTTCGCCATTGCCACGAGCGGCGTCTTTTTTAACGATCTCTCGGTTTACTTCAATGAACACTGCAGCCTGCTGACCCATAGCCGCGATATCGCAGTTTGAAGTGCCTGATGTAATACCGAATGTGTTGTTGCTGTATACGCCATTGGTCGTAGAGGAGAGGATCTGAATTTTTCCTGGCTTAGCGCCAAAAAGTATAGATCCTAATCCGCAGCCGGCAGTACCGTATCCCGCGCCAGAAACTTGATCGACCAAGGCTTGCTTTTTTGCTTTTTTCTCTTCGGCATTCGCTAAGCTACCAACGCTTAGGATGGCCGCGACAAGCATTAAACTTCTCGCTATAATCATATTTGTTCTCTCCCCGTGAAGGAATAATAGGTTTTGGACTTCATGAGGTTAACGATGGCGCTAGACGTGAGTCAAGATAATGAGAATGGCCGCTTAGGCGGATAATGCAAGTGGCTACCGTTAGAAGTGTTGCGATTTCGAAAAAGTTTTACCTTACTGAAAAATCTTTTGATCGGTTTGTTCTTCGCCATCTGCCTGCGGATTAAGCAGGTCTCGTTTGTTGGTGAAGTCGCGAGGCGATGGTTTGTTGGTATAATGTCCCGAAGCGGCAAACCGAATGCCGGTTTGAGTGGCACTAGCTCGCAATTGCACGCGCTGCGCACCGGCAGTTTTAGCTTTCAGTGTGAGTTCAATTCGAACTTCTTGATCAGGCTGCATATTGATCATTTGCTGCAGCTGGCCCGAAACCACTTCTGCCGAGCGAGAAACGATCCAGGATAACTCGACATCTCCCACTGCTTGGGAGCTACTGACGATACCCACAACCTTATACACATCGCCAACGCCCGAGGGAGCCTCGCCTTCGTTTTCCATTCGAACGGTAAGGGGGCCTGAGGGTTTTGCCGTACGGCGCTCATGGTCATGAGACCCTTGTAGGATTTTAGCTTTTTTAGACGTCCGATTTAGACTTCCAAGATCGGAGCCGGTGTATATCCAAGTGAAGGCCACCGCGGTGACTCCAAGAATTAAGGCAAGTTTGCCGGACATAGCGAACTCCCGTTCAATTTTAGAGTGTAGTTTGCAGCCCCACCGAGGGCACTTCCCGTAAAAGCTTTCACGTTAATCAAATAATTACCAGCAGACAAGGAAACTGGTCCAACGGTTTCCGCTTCGGACGCAGTGATAGCCCCAGAGGGAGTCCGTTCGCTAAAATTCACCATGTCCGCGACGTTTCCGTATCTCGCGCTTTCCCGGTAAAGATAGAGATCAATATCGGCTTTCGTGCCTAGTCCATCGGCATCGACATAATCCAAAATAATTGTCACCGTCTGGGTTCCGGTGATTCTTAGATGATAGAAATCATTATTGAGCAGCAAGTGTGACTTGGCGAAGGTGCCGTTATCCACAGACCCGTCACTGGTTGAAGTGCTCGGAGTTATGCCAATAGTGCATGATCCAGAGAGCGTGTCGACATATTGGGCATAGTCATCCGTGCTCGCCGCGTGTCGCTCCATTGCGCGAATGTTGTTCCAAGTCGTGGCTCCTTGGCCCGTCATTGTAGTCTGATGAAACTCGTGAA
The DNA here is from genome assembly GCA_043720065.1 of Pseudobdellovibrionaceae bacterium. Taxonomy (GTDB): domain Bacteria; phylum Bdellovibrionota; class Bdellovibrionia; order Bdellovibrionales; family UBA1609; genus JAIBAM01. The sequence continues at coordinate 8,890 of JAYSTF010000105.1, forward strand.
AATGACCAATCTGGTGGAAGGCCGCGGAGGGTTTTAAAAAACCCGACACGCTCGTTAATCCATGCCAGATCTCGGCAAACTTCGAATTAATGTTATCACTCGCGGAATTGATGGTTTCTCCAGGTGTATTGTCCAAGGCGTCCCAAAGATTTCGCGTCACTGAAAATTCCCGAAAATTTCCCTCGCCTGCGTTGAGTGGAATGTCACGGGTTTGATTTTCTAAGTTCACGTAAAACAACATGGCCGTTGTGCCGGAGGAATTGCCTTCTGTATCTATGTAGGTGGGATCATTGCGAACGGCGGCTTGGAAAAAATTGCCCCAGCCTTCGCTCCATGCGAGACGGGGATCGATGATTTTATTGCCCGAGTGTTTTCCTCCGGGCGAGTCGCTGACGAAGAGGTTGTCCTCCAGAAAATGGCCAAACTCGTGAAGCAGGACGGAATTATCGAAATGGTCGGTGTCCCCATTGTTAAAGTCACCGTTAACACCGCCTAAGATAAATAAGCGATCATACCCAGGAAGGTAAAAACTAAGCCCTCCGGGTTCGCCATAATAATCAGCTGGGTTGAAGCCAATTTTCCAGTACGCCGTAACTCTCGGTGTAACGGTGAATGTATTTGCATTACATGGCGCGAACGCGCAACTGCCAACGTTGTTGCGCAGATATTCATTGGCATCGAGGAACTGATCAAGAATGTTAAAGGCACCGCCCTTAACATCACCTGTCGCCAAAGCCGTCAATGTCGCTAGCGTTTTGCTGCTATCGGGAGTGAACGTGCCCGAGAGCGCATAATAGTCATTTACGCGTGGATCATTATAAACATAAGCCTTTACAAAGTTGTTATCTGATCGCGAAGTCACCGCTACCGTGAAAGTTCCCGATGCCGAGTGCGGCAAAATGAAAGAGTATGAGCCATCGGCCAAAGTTTCCGCGCACTGAACTATAGCGCCAGAGCTATTCGTGACCCGAACTTCGGCTCGGCGAATGGGTCGCGCTGTACCAGGGGCGCCAAGGCCTGCGGTTGGACCGCTAACAAAGGGCTCACGACGATAGAAATTCGCATCGCCACTAATCGTGACCGTGGAGCTACCGTAAACTGTTGGGGTGGAACAGTAGCTGACCTCAGGACCTTGGAAAGTAGGAATGTTTGCGCCATTGCTAGTCGACGAACCGCCATTAACTCCGCAAGCGGAACTCAAAACCAAGACCAAAGTTAAAACAGTTCCCCTCATGAGGAGAACGCCCCACGAACAATCGCCCATACTGGACTTATCGGTAGGCTAGGCCAGTGATTTGAGGAGGAATTTTAGACTCGGTGAGTAGTGAAGACGAGTTAGACAAATTCTCATTTTGAGGCACAATGATGAGCGATAACGGTGGTGTTTTCATGCAGGCAGCAGTTGAAAAGGGTTTTAATTCCGACGTGGTTGTGAGTGGGACTTCCTATCACATCCAGACTGAAGACTGGGGGCGGGAGAATCCCTACTTAGTCAGCCGGGTTTTTTCCAACGGGGCCGTCATAAAAAGCGTGAAAACCGCCTATGAAAAAGTCCTGCCCCAAGGTCCTAATGCCGACGCGAAATCCATCCGCTATGCGCTTCACTGTCAGCACGAGCAAATTCTAGACCTTCTGCTTTCTGGTCAACTCCTGCCGCAAGTGTCAAAATAGAGAAGTGATAACTTTTAAACATGCCTACAAAGCCTATGGATCGGGCACAGTTGCGCTTCGCGATGTTTGCCTTGAGATCGACAAAGGGGAATTTGTTTTTCTAACCGGCCCGAGCGGCGCCGGTAAAACTACACTTTTTCGTCTCCTATCAGCTTACGATCGGCCGACGTCAGGACAAGTCGTCGTCGCCGGATTTTCGATGGCCGATGTGAGTCCATCAGAAATTCCATATTTTCGAAGACGTATAGGAGTTGTTTACCAAGATTTCAGACTTTTACGAAGGCGCACGGTTTTTGAAAATGTCGCTTTGCCTTTGGAAATCCGCGGCGACAGCAGTGCGGCGGTGAAGCGAAGAGTTAACGACACTCTCGAGCAGGTAAGTTTGATCGCGCGAGCCGGCTCTTATCCGGATGAACTTTCTGGGGGAGAGCAGCAGCGCGTTTCTATCGCGCGAGCGCTTATTCACCAACCTTCGGTTTTGATAGCGGACGAGCCAACGGGAAATTTAGACCACGAACTTTCAAACGAGATCATGGAGCTTTTCGAAAGAGTTAACGCTCAAGGGACGACCGTCTTTGTTGCAACCCACGATCTCGAGATGGTGAAGCGAAAAAATCGGCGCAATGTCGAGATTCTTTCGGGATCGATCGTGAGGGCCTGATGCTATCTCGCCACCTCATGCAAACTTTCTTTCGGTCGTGGCGCGAGCATTTCGCAATGCAATTTGCCACTCTCTCGGTGCTGACGGGAACGTTTATTGTAGTAACGTTTTTCTTTTTTCTTCATGCCAATCTCACGCGTATAATTACGAGTTGGGGCGACAAAGTCGAAATGGCGATTTTCCTTAAGGATGAAGCCTCAAAACACCAGGTTGAAAGGGTTAAAGTTTTCTTAAACGAGACGGGTTTGTTTTCAGAAGTGAATTTTATTTCCAAAGAGCAAGCGGCGAAGAAATTCCAAGAGCAGATGGGGCACCAGTCACCGCAGCTGTTAACCGACGCTGAATTTGGTAATCCATTGCCGTCAAGCTTTGAGGCTCAATTCACGACTGCTGTTGCGAGCGGAAAACGTTATGACGACATGTTGGCATTGGCCAAAAAGATTTCCGGGCTTGACGGTGTGGAAGATGTTTCTTACGGCCAAGGTTGGGTTGAGAACTACGCCGCATTTTTAAAGGTATTTTCTACAAGCAGCTACTTACTAATCATTGTTCTTTTGGGCGGCAGTCTTTTTGTCATTGGAAATGCTATTCGAAGTGCCCTGTTTCAAAGGCGGGAGGAAATCGAAGTACTGGAACTTGTTGGCGCGACGCCTTATATGATTCGCGCACCTTATGTTTTCGAAGGCGCGGTTTTTGGATTCATGGCCGCAGCACTCTCCTTGCTAGTTTGTTTTGGTTTATTCCAGTGGCAGCACAACGTTGCCGTAGAGCATTTGGGATTTTGGGGACTGGCAGCACAAATTGGGTTCTTAACTGTGGCTCAAGCTGGCAAAATTTTATTTCTCGGGACTTGGTTTGGTGCATTTGGCTCATTCCTTTGCGTAAGAAAAATCGCAACCGGTTGGGCCGCTGCGGATGGAAACTAAGGGTATGGCGGCGCGACTTATTAGCTTGGGTCTGGCGCTGGCGTGTGGGATTTCCCATGCTTCGCCAACCGCAGGTCCAGGTGAGATGCGGCAGCAAGTTAAAGAGCAGTTTCTTGAAGCGGAACAGGCCGAGCGTCAGATTTTAGGAACTCTGTATTCGATCAACCAGCGCATGAAGGACATGTCCAAGCGGCGCGATCGACTAACGGACAGGAAACTTGTGTTAGAAGGTGATGTCCGATTGCTAGCGAGAAATATAGCAGAGATCGAAATCAGACTTTCCCACCAGCGTGGCGGTTTGTCGCGTCGGGTGCGCCAGCTCTATTTGTTCCATGGTGAAAGCGCGATTCGAAGTTTATTTTCCTCACAAAGTGCGTTGGATTTTGATCGAAACTTACTTTATTTAAAGCGCGTAACAGATCGCGATTATGGGTTGATTAAAGACTATGAACGAAGTTTAAAAACTTTGAAAGGCAAACGGCACCAGCTCGATATTCAAGTGCGCCGTCTTGCTAAACTACAAGGTGAATTAAAAAATCAGGAAACTCGGCTCACCGCGGAGCAAGAAAACAAGGGAACACTTTTAGTCAGACTCAAGACCACGCAAAGCCGTCACCTGACTGAACTTAAGACATTGAGAAAAACTGAGATGGAAAACAGCATATTCGATACGGCGTTTTTCGAGCAGCGGGGCTCTTTGCCTGTGCCGATCGATGGACCGTTGGTAAAATCGTATGGTTTCATTCAAGACGAAAAATATCGTTTTCGACTGGCGCACAAGGGGCTGCATTTCCGTGCGGATCCCGGCGAAGCTGTGCGCTCGGTTTTTCCGGGCAAGACCGCATACGTCGGCGAGATTCCGGGGTACGGCCTAAGCGTAATCTTAGATCACGGGGATCATTACTACACCGTTTACGCGCATCTTTTGGCGGTGAACGTTAAGGCGAATGAGAAAGTGGCGGCAGAAGCGCGCTTGGGCGAGGCTGGCGGTAAATCACCTTGGTTTGGTACGGGACTCTATTTTGAAGTTCGACATTTTTCCGACGCGATCGATCCGCAACCATGGTTAAAAGACATCTAGGGGGCAACATGCAGGGCAAAACTTTAAAACTCTTTGGCTTTGGGGCACTGGTATTGACCGCCGCCTTAGTTGTTCCAAACGTGACCCGCTTAAACGCGGAAGTTAAAGAGCGTTATTCAGAACTTCAGCTTTTCGCGAAAGTTCTGAATTTGGTTCAGCAGTATTACGTCGAAGAAGTGGATTTGAAAAAGCTCATTTACGGAGGTATCAAAGGGATGCTTCGCGAATTGGATCCGCACACGAATTTTCTGGCGCCGGAAATATTCAAGGAATTTGAATCGGAAACTTCAGGAGAGTTCGGCGGTCTGGGAATTGAAATCACAGTTCAAAAAGGTGTTCTAACGGTTATCAGTCCGATTGAAGACACTCCTGCTTGGAAAGCCGGCGTAAAAGCTGGGGATAAAGTGGTGGAAATCGATGGGGAATCAACCAAGGGTTTAAGCCTTGCCGAGGCGGCGCTTAAGATGAAGGGGAAAACAGGTTCTAAAGTCAGACTTGGGGTCTTCCGCGAAGGATTAGAAAAGCCCCAGCAAATTACGATCGTCCGTGGCGTAGTAAAGATTAAATCCGCGAAGTACACGGACCTCGACGACGGCTACGCATACCTTCGCCTGACAAGCTTTATCGAAAATTCCGCTAGTGAAATGGAAAAGGCTCTTAAGAATCACGAGGGGAAATACAAGGAAACTAAAGGCGTCGTCCTCGATCTGCGCCGAAATCCGGGGGGGCTCCTCGACCAGGCGGTACAAATCAGCGACCTGTTTTTGGAGGAAGGCGCGATCGTTAGTACTATTGGCCGAAATAAGAAGGACAAAGAAGTTCTTTACGCGAAACGCGCGGGAACTTTCCCGCGCTTTCCATTGATTGTGTTGATTGATGAATTCTCAGCTAGCGCGAGTGAGATTTTAGCGGGCGCGCTTAAAGATAATAAGCGGGCCCTCATCATGGGGCAACGCAGTTTCGGAAAAGGTTCCGTTCAATCGGTCGTGAAGCTCGGCGATGGTTCAGGATTGAAACTCACGGTTGCCCGTTACTACACTCCAAATGGCCGCTCGATTCAGGCGGAAGGAATTGTGCCCGATATTTTGGTTGAAGATATAAATCCGGATTTGCTGGAACAGGCGACGGAGAAAAAGCGCATTCGCCGTGAGGCCGATATTCAAGGTCATTTGCTTGGTGAGGAAGAAGAAGCGGAACAAAAAGCCAAAGAGAAAAGGGGCACGCCAAGTCCGATTGCCTCTTGGTGGTCTGAAGGAGAGAAGAAAGACGATAAGAAAGGTCTTTCACCGCGAGAAAAGCTACTCCGTGAGGATTTTCAAGTGGCGCAAGCTTACAATTATCTAAAAGCCATTAAAGCCATGAACGTGCTTAAGCCAGAAGTAATGCCAAAGAAAGAAGCGCCAAAGCCCGAGCCTTCACCAAAAGCGCAGTAATTATTTTTGCAACTTCAAATGCGCGGCAAGATCCCGAAGAGCCACCATTATAGCCTGAAGGTCGTCGCTTTTTCGTAGCGTTCTGTCAGACGAATAATCGCCGGCTTTAAGTTCCTTAATATAGTTTTCGATGACGTAAGACGCCCCGGCCACGCGGTGGGTCATGAAGAGCGCAAACGAAAATGAGAACACAATGTTTAAGAAAAATGCGATGACGCAGAAAAACGAAACATCGTAGATGATTGTTGAGAGCGCGGATTCAAGCGCCATCATATCGAACGCGCCACTCGCCATCTCAGTCATCGTCTGATTTAGCCGATAGGTGATCATCGAGAACAGCACACCCATCATTGCGACACCGCTGGCGGCAAAATAAAACGCGTACTTGATTTGAAAGTTAGGATCGATCAAATAGTTTTTCAGTGATCGGCGGTACTTCTGCGCCATGAACAAATTCCTTTGTTAAGATCTACATAAATGGTAGCGTCTATCTCGGTAAAGACAAGGGGGGTGATTGTGAAACTAGTTACAATGGTAGTTACGGCGTTCCTTTTATCAAGTTTGGCCAATGCCGCTTCCTTTCAAGGTCATACGTCCTTCACGGCGAGCCCAGTGTGGGGAAGAGTCAGCATCAGTTGTCAGGAGAACGGCTTTAGTGACTGGCGAACGGTCATTTGCGAGGATGTTCGCTTGTCGCCTTTTGAGTATGGATACTTTGAGGCCGAGAAAGACGTTGGCGCTACGGAAGTCCTTCTAACAAGCCAGCGTGCCGACGGAAAATCGATCGACAAAAAGGTCGGCTACGACTCGACCAAAGGCCGTAGCGAAAAACGCATGAATCTTTGGATCGCGACTCTCCTGCAAACTCCGATGCTGGATGTGGGCGACAATTTAATCACTTACCAGCTAGTGAACGAGGGCGAAGTGAAAGCCTCTGGTCAGCTCAGCGTGAAAGTTAGCATGGGCCCTGAGAAGCGATGCCCCGACGCCCGCGAATATAGCTATAATATGAACGATTGCCGTTTCCCCAGCACGGTCTGCGGCCGTTATTTCCAGCGCTATAATTACTGTCAGGATTAGTAGGGCGACTGGGGTTGCGCCCCTACGCGGCGCCCAATCCTTTGAGCACGGCCTCTGGGATGAAGACGCCCTTTGCAGCTATGATTGAAAGATGAGCTAGAGCTTTAAACTTCGGGACACGTACTGCCGCTAAACTAAGTGGTTCTAATAAAACTTCAGGCATTAAAGCCCAAAAGTCCGTAGATTTTAAATATTCGGCAGCCACTTCATAAGAATCAAAAATCAAACTAGGGTTCGATACAATGCCCGCGTTTTTTAAAGAGGGGTGATCTTCGCAAACTTCAATACCTGTGAAGGCTTTTGGAGCTGCACAGAATATCTTGGATAGTGCGCCAGCTCTCTCGCCGGCCTTCATTTTAAGAACCGGGTGTTTTTTTCTCACAGTTATTTCGAGCTCCATTTGCTTTTTAGCCAGCACTTGAACCATGGGATGAGGATTTGGGGAGAAACAAAATCCTAAATCTAAAGTTTTGTTTACGATTTGCTCCAGCACTTGGGATGACCGCAAGCTATAGACTTCAAAAATTAATTGTGAATGCTGCCTTTGAATTCCCGCAAGCAGTGGCGCCAAAACGAACCGTGAAATTCCGTGAGTCGCGCCGACCTTTAAAATGCCTCCGAGCGGAATGTCATTGTGCTGGAAATCTCTTACAAGCTGATTTAATTGTTGCGTAATCACCTTAGCTTTTAGGGCAAAATTTCTTCCCGCGACCGTCAGCTGAATATTTTTCCCAACCTTTTCAAAAAGATTTTGACCCAACTCGGATTCGAGTTTTGCAATGCTATGGCTAATGGCGCTCTGACTGATGTTCAAAATTCGCGATGCCTTACCTGTGTGTAAGGTTTCAGCGGTGACAACGAAATACTTGAGGTGATCCAAATTCATCTATGCAAAATATTAATTAATTCACATGAAAACAAGTCATTTTACTAAATAATCAAAGCTCGTTAGACCAGATCCAAGGAGGGATTTTAAATATGAAGATAATTATTGGGTTAATATTGTTTTTTGGAGCCGCCGCTCATGGCGGTGGCGGTGGTGGTGGTGGACAAGGAGGTCATGAGGGACATCTGATGCAACACGGATTTATTATTGCAGTAGGCGACAGCTTCGCCAGTCACTTAGTCGCCGGTGGACACCACAGCCGGCAGGTTGAAATTGGGGGCGAGCTTGTTTTTTCGAGTGGCGCTGAGCGCGAAGTTTACCGCTCAATGAGAGATGCTCCCAATGCGAACGAATTCTACTTTCTGCTCCAAGCGCAAAATCTAGATCTGCCAAGCTTGCGAGTGGGGGACGTATTGGGTGGCCATGTCATTCGTATGGAAGTCGGCAAATACCAGCCCAAGAATCCCGTGATCGGTCTTGCGAAGTTCAAAGTGACGAAGATGTTACTCAATGTGGAAAATCCATTTTTCGGCACTCCCGCGAGCCAAGTTTCCAAGACTTGTGATTTGGCTTGTGAATGTTTAAAAGTCTGCCAAGGATCGCACTGCGATCTTTGCGGACAGTGGTGAGCCAGGGTGCAAGCAACTCGTCTAGCTCCACAGCATTTCCCACTCGGAATTAGATAGTCCTTTCAACCGTTCACTACGATAAGGAATTTCGCCCGTCGCCTCCTTTTCATTAAGTTGGATATAGTTCTTCAAGGCTCTGTACGCTTTGTATCCGCGCACGACTCTTGTGAACGGCCTGTACCTCCAAAGGCTCTTAGGCTTTGGGGTACCGGTCACATGAGTCATGGTGAGGAGTCCTTCTTTCTCAAACTGCTGCGCGATTTGACCAGCGAACACTCTGAAGAACTTTTGATAATTGGTACGCGTGCCGCTGCGAATGTTGAGGTGAAGATGATCTCCTTGAACAGAAACCTGTTCGACTTTAACGTAGAATTTCTGTGAGTACCTTTCCAGGATGAGATGAATGAGCTTGAAGCGTCTCGGAGTGCGGAACCCGCCTCGAATCTTGTCTTTACTGGCTTTAAGGACCAAGTGAACTGGGTCTTTCGAGAGGGGCCTTGAGCCACGCCCTTTTCGTTTTTGCCGAAGCTGGCCGCCATGTGACCAGCGGTGCTTCCAGTGAACTTTCTCCAATTCAAGTTGCCGCATTTTTCTCTCCCTCTCGGGTGACCGATACCCGGGGAGCTAGGAGTGCAACGTTGGGTGCATGTTGGGCTACGGACGTGAAGGACCTGTGGGAGATCACCGTCCGGCGCCCGGCGGACGAATTGTCGAACCAGGGTATCGGTCACCTTCGGCGGAAGGGCTTCAACCCATGTCAAACGGGCGTGACCGGTACCCCTTATTCAGGACCGAAGATTGTATTTAAATGTTCCCAATTATGATCGCCCTCGAATTACCAGCAAAGGCTCGAAATCGTAGTTGATGTTACGTAGTCGGTGAACGCTCCACGATCGAGGGCCACTATCGAGGACGGCATGATTGCGTCTAACAGGTCTGTAAAAGTTATATGAATTAGTGGCTAAAGCGGAATACATTTTACTTGGAAGTGGCATGGTATTTGTAAAGGATTCCTTGTCATTCCAATCAACGCCGTAGGAGAGTTTGTATGAAGCTGATCTTAGTCGCTTTACTTTGTTTATGTGCGAGTTCAGTTGCTTTTTCCAAAGAGCCCGTTTCAACTCAAAAATTCCAATCAGGCAATGGATACTATCAAAAGACGTTCGCTGAAATGTACAATCGACGAATCGACCGCGCGCTAGACTACGCAACTAGTCTCGCAGGAATCGTAAAATACGCCTACAAGGTCAATTCGAATCGAGACTTGCTCGAAAAGGTTTTGGCACAGCGAGATGAAGTTTTAAAAGTCCCCCGTTCGACCGCACTCAAAAATCTAGTAAGTTCAATGGGTGAAAGTGTCAAAATGGATGTGATCTCGACGTCATGGGCAAATGAAGGTCTCATGGTCCATGTGGCGTTCCAGCCGATGAGCTGTGAGGCGGGACGTAAGGCCGTTTACACATCATCATTGCTCATCCGTCGAGACGAACTAAGCGTTTGGATTTACACTAAAGAAGAATTGACGTTTCAAAGTGCAACCTGTGAGTCGGGCGGCTTCAGAGCCGGCTGGGGTTTGCCCTTTAGCGTAAGCAAAGTTGGGCCAATCGACGGTTCAATTTTAGCCGTTTTGAATGATCAAACGCGTGAAGATAGCTCTGACTACAATTCGATTAAGATGTTGATCCCTATGGCCTACAAGGTGAGCAATAAAGATCCGCAAGATTTACTTAAAGCGGTTTTGGCTCAGCGTTTTCGAGCCGCCGGCCCGATTACTGCCAAAAATGATGGAGCATTGCTACGAGCTCTTTCAAAAGTTGAGCATTTGACAGCAGGCTTCGGAAAACCTTACGTGGCCAACGGCAAACTTCTTCTTGATTTTAGTTTTTCGGGCGAAAGTTGTAATAGAGAACCTATTTACAAGGGCACTCTCGAAATCAAGGAAGAGGGAGTGCAGGTTGCGTCTGACTCAAAAGAAGTCATCAGCTCTCAAAGTCGGTCGGCCGTGATGTGCATGTAGTAAAGCGCGTACTGTGCCAAAAATTTTAGACCTGTAAATAGCGATTGCGCACACGAAACGGTCGCGGGCTACTTATCTATATCCGTCAGCTTTTCTTTGGGCATCTCGACGATCTTGGCTTTCTCGAGCAAGTACGCTACCGCGCGCTCTTCGGTAACCTGGTGAGATAAGCGGGTGCGGCGGTCGGGTTTTGCGTAAAATTCGGCGACTTTGGCGCGCTCGATGCCGGTTTGCTTCACGAATTCATCGATCTTCGCTTCAAGGTCCGATTCTTTAGCTTGCAAATTTAATTTATTTGCCACGGCATCAACTAAAAAAGTGGATTGAACCATGAACATGGCTGACTGAGTGAAGTCGGGGTCCCACTTGGTCTTATACTGTTCGAAATCCTTAGGGCCCATGCCCTGTTGGGTCATGCGCTGCTCAACGTCTTTCACGATGACTTGTTTTTGCTGCTCAAGAAGGCTTTGGGGAACTTCCACTGGGTTTGCTTTAACCAATTGACGCAAAACGCGGTTACGCAGCTCTTCGTTGATGCGTTTTTGCTCGCTCTCCGTGATATCTTTGCGGATCGCGTCTTTGAATTCAGCCAACGTTTTAAACTGACCCGATTTAGCGGCAAGCTCGTCGTTTAATTCTGGAAGAACCTTTTTCTTGATGCTTTTTAAAAAGACTTTGAAGTGCACGGCCTTGCCGGCAATGTCCTGCGCTTGGTAATCGTCAGGGAATTTTAAGTCCAAGTCGCGGTTTTGGCCGATCTTAAGGCCCATCAAACCTTCTTCAAATCCTGCGATGAACCGCCCGCTTCCGATTTCGAGCATGTGACCTTGGCCGCTGCCGCCCTCAAGGGGTTTGCCATCAATAAAGCCTTCGAAATCGATTTCAGCTACGTCGTTGTCCGCTACGCCACGATCTTCAAGCAATGGAACCGTCTGCGCCTGGCTTTGGCGGACGTTTTCTAAGATCTCGTCGATCTGCTTATCTTCGACCTTCAAAATCTCTTTTTCAACTTCGAGACCTTCAAACTTTTTCAATTCGATCTCTGGACGAACTTCGAATTCAGCAGTGAAAGTAAAAGCGCCATCTTCAACGAATTGGTCGAAATGGATTTTTGGGTAACCAACAGGTTCAAGAACATGTTGATCGAGCGCGGCTTGGTAAGACGCAGAGATCAAATCGTTCAGCACATCGTTTTTCACACGATCGCCATAAACGGTGCGAATGGTCGCAAGCGGGGCTTTTCCCTTCCGGAAGCCCTTAATCGTGGCGTTTTTTTGAATCCCTTTATAGACTTTGTCGAACGCAGATTGGACACGGTCGGCGGGGACCTCAATATCAAGTTTACGGGTCAAACCTAGGACCTTGTTAACAGTGGACTTCATTGGGATTCTCCTACAATTTGCGACTGAGAAGCGCCGCTACCGAAGTCGCCGTTTATAGGCAACGGGCCTATTAAAGGCAAGTTGAAATGCGCGCCGCACTAATAAGGAGCCCCGTGCGAAGGGAAAACCAGAAGATTATATTGGTTTCAGGCAAAGGAGGCGTGGGTAAGACCGCCGTCGCCGCCGCTATTGCCCTAGCCCAGGCGCGAACTGGGAAATCTGTTCTTTTGGCGGAGCTAGGAGAGCGCAGCTTCCTCCGCCATGTTTTCCCAGGCGCGGGTACATTTAAGCCCGTTAAAGTGACCGATGGCTTAAGCGTGGTTCGTTGGGATGCGGAAGGGTGCTTAAGAGAGTACCTGCTACATTACCTAAAGATTGAAAAAATCGTCGCTCTCTTTTTTGCGAACCAAGTAACTCAAGCCCTGATCGGCGCGGCCCCTGCCCTTCGAGAGTTGGCGTTAATGGGGAAAATCACGAGTGGCCCGCGTGGGATCGGTCCCGACCTGCCTTATGACGTGATTGTGGTCGACGCCTATGCGACCGGGCATTTTAAAGCACTTTTTATGGCGCCGGTAGGGATGAGTGAAGCCATTCGTTATGGCCCTATGGGAGAGCAGAGCCGCAATATTATCGAGGTTTTAAAAAACCCGAAGGTCACAAGAGTGGTGCTAGTGACATTGCCGGAGGAATTGCCGGTCAACGAATGTGGTGAGCTACATTCGTTTTTAAACCAAAAGTTTTCGATCGACGCCGGAGTCGTCGTGAACAGAAATATAGAATTGCCACTTTCGCCCAAGGAGGCTGAGGAGGTCCGGCGAAAGTTTAAGTCACTTGCGCAACCACCCATCTGGTCAGAAGAACTTTTAGAGTATTTGAAATCTCAGAGTGATCGCCAGGGTCTTGCGGCCAAAAAAGTCAGGCAGTTTTCTAAACAAGTTTTAGATCTGCCCTGGTATTTTGGCCCGCATTGGCCGGAGTTGTTGCGTTTGATGAGTCATGAAATGGGAGGCAAATGGCCAGCTGGCTAAAGCCCCTTAAGGTGGTGATTTGTGCGGGGACCGGTGGGGTTGGAAAAACCACGGTAGCAGCAGCAATAGCGCTCAAAGCCGCGCAATCCGGAAAACGAGTTCTGGTTTTAACTATTGATCCAGCTCGAAGGTTGGCTGACGCTCTTGGTATCAGACCACATGCGGAAGAACAAAAAGTAAAGATCTCCGTAAAAGGCGAGCTCTATGCCGCCATGGTGGACCCAGAAACCATTTTTACCGATTTTGTTCGACGGGCATCGCCCCGGCCCGAAGTTGCAGATCGCTTATTGAAAAACCGGTTGTTTCGCGAATTGGCGTCGACATTAAATGGCTCGCAAGAGTTCACTTCACTTGAGCGCTTGCTGGTTGCGATTGAAAGCGCAAAATTTGATCTCATTGTGCTGGATACTCCGCCAACACAACACGCTTTAGATTTTCTGAAAGCGCCGGAAAGAATTTTTTCTTTATTCCAAGAGTCCGTGACCCGGTGGTTTTTAGAAAAAGAAAAACAAGGCTTTGTACAAAAAGTTTTTCATCAAGGAACAAAGACCGTAGTCGCAGCACTTGAGAAGATAACGGGAAGTGGATTTTTAAGAGAACTCTCTGAGTTCTTCACCGCGGCAGCGGCGATTCAGGATCAAGTGGCATCGCGAAGTATTGCTGTACACCGGTTGTTGGCTCAGCCCGACACAGGATTTGTCCTTGTTTCTGCTTTTGATGAAGCAAAACTTCACGAAGCCATGGAATTCGCCGGAGATTTGGAATCCACCGGCCATCATCTTAAAGCTATAATCATAAATCGTGCCCTGCCGCGTTGGTTGAAGGCAGGAAGCGCCTCTATTGCTGGCGATGGTGATGAACTGCTGCAAAAGCTAGCCGATTTTCACTCGCGCTTCGTCACGTATTTTAATGAGCGGGAAAGAGGGTATGATCAAATGCTTGCCCGATTGAATTCTAAATTAGCCGTGATTAAAATCCCGGAAGAAAAAGAAAGCATCGACGGAGTTGAAGGCCTGGAAAGAATAGCGGCCCAATTGGAAGGGGAAAAACCATGAAAATTTGGATTGTTCTGTTTACTGCGGTGAGTTTGTTAGTCTCCGCTGGCTGCGGCAGCAGTAAGAAATCTTACAACCTGGCTGCGGCCAATCGCGAAGAGGCAGCGAAGGAAAAATTCGATCGGGGAATCAAGGCCATGGACCAGGAACGATATGCCGAGGCGGCGAAAATTTTCGAAAAGATTCTGGTTGATTCTCCGGCTGAGGAATTTGATTTTATTGTGATGTATAATTTAGCAGCGGCGCAGGAAGGCATGAAAAACTGCAAGCCGGCGGTGGACACCTACAGACAAGTTGCAAAAGGGGCCGTGGGAAAATTTCCGCGAATCGAAGCGCTTGCCTTGCTTCGTATGAGTTACGCGTATGAATGTTTGGGCCAGAATGACAAAGTCATTGTCGCCTTGGCAGACGTTCGGCGGCGCCAAAAGGTTTTGCCAGAGGACACGGCGAAGGCGGAGGTTCCGGCTCGCCTCGCGGCGGCCTATGCCCGCGCGGGAAATCGCGAGGAGGCCGAGCGATTTTTTAAAGAAGCTCTCCAGGGCATTAAATTCCTTCAGGTGAAATACAAAGACTCGATTTCGTTAGTGGATCGGCTCTCAGAATCGCTTTATTTTATGGGCCGAAGCAATGTGAGCGAAGCCGAGTACCTCCGCAACCCGGTTTCGCAAATCAAAGGTTTGGAACTCATGCAGCTTCACCTTCTTCAGGCGGCTGAGATAGGCAGCGCGAAGTGGTCCGGGCGTGCGGCGAATGAGATTCTGAATAATTACGCCCGAGTTTGGAAGTATTTTGAAAAATTGGAAGCGCCGGAATCCAGTGACGCGACTTTAAGAGAGCGCGATCGGGACCGGTTGCGCGCGGATGTACTAAAAGAAACTTTGCGCAGCGTGAAGGTTTTAAAATCGCAAAGACTACCAAGTCGTCAAGAAAACGCGAACGTCGCAAAACTGTTTCAAGGTCTCGATCAAGAGGAGCGAAAGCTAACCGCAATGTTGGCGGAGGTGGGGCCTCATACAAACCTAACGCCCGAGGCGGAGGGTCGAGAGGGCTTAAAGCGGCAGGGCAGAGTGAAATCCGCGCAAAAATCCGAACTTGAAAAAACAAAACAGAAAGTCTCGCCGTGACGGAAGCCGCCTCTAAATTCTGGACGGGCTTAACTCTTGTGCCTGCGGGTTGGCGACTACTGAACCAAAAGAAAAGTTTATGGGCGTTTGTTCTCATTCCCTGGCTTATAGATGTTGCGGTTTTGATCGTGGGCTGGGTTTATGGTTTGGGCGGTGTACAAACGCTAACTCTCTGGGCGATCGGCAAACTCTCTGTCTCAGGTTGGGTGTTTGACTTTCTCTATTATCCGCTTGTTGTGATTCTTGGTTTCATGTTTTTAATTCTTTGGCTTTTTGCGGTGCTCGCGGTGGCCACAGTGATTGCGGCTCCTTTTAATGGACTACTTGCGGAGCGGGGACTAAAAGCCCAAGGCGTTAAAACCGTTTCAATCGACGGAATATTTGCGTGGGCAAAGCTAAGCCTTAGGATGCTCTGGACGTCGGTTTTGAAGGGCTTAGTTTTCGCGACGGCAGGCCTAGCGCTTTTTATACTCTCGTTCTTTCCTGGTATAAACTTAGTCGCGGCATATGCGTCCATGTGTATTTTCGCCGCGGATGTTTTTGATTATTCTTTTGAGGCCCGAGGCTATTCTTTGAGAGAGCGATTTAAAAACTTCCGGATTTTGAGTAAAGAGATCTCTGGCCTTGGAGGAAGTCTGTTGGTCACGTCTCTTATTCCCGGACTTACGGTTTTGCTCTTGCCAGTGGCGGTTCTGGGTGCGACGACTGTTTTGGCTCAACGATGGAAAGAGAATTCATGATCATCAAGGACCAAGTTCACGCTCAAATTGTATCGCGTCTTAGAGACGTCCAGGATTGGTTTCAAGCTGAGAGCAAGGGTCTCTTCTTCCCGTTTTATTCGAGCTTCGACATCAGGGATTCTGGCGTAAAAGTCGCGCCGGTTGACGCGAATATTTTTCCCGCCGGATTCAATAACATTTGTCCAACCGACCAAGAGTCGGCGGTGGATATCGTAAAAGATTATTTTGCCCGTCACTATCCGAATTACCGTAAAGTGATCGTTCTCACCGAAGAGCACACCAACAATCCATACTATTGGGACAACGTTAATACTCTGGGGAAATTACTCATTGAGGCTGGAATGGATGTGCGACTCGCCATCCCGCGATCGCTGCCGCAACCTTTAAAGGTCACAAGTGCACAAGGATTTGAACTTGAGGTGTACGGCGCTGAGCGTGAAGGCGAGCAAGTGCGCGCCGGAGATCTTGTGGCGGACCTCATTATCAGCAATAATGATTTCTCGGAAGCCTATCAGGATTGGGTGACTGGTTTAAAGACACCGATCAATCCTCCCCATCAATTAGGCTGGCATCAGCGCCATAAGAGCGAGTTTTTTCAGGAGTACAATATTCTTGTCGAAGGCTTTGCCAAAGTGATTGGCCTGGATCCCTGGTTACTTCAGGTGCAAACGAGTTTGTTTCCGGAATTCGACGTTAACGATGATTCGAGCCGGGCGAAACTCGCTGATGTGGTCGATCAGACGATGCAAAATCTGGCTGACCAATATCGCGCTCGTTCAATTGATGCCGAACCGTTTGTGTTTGTGAAAAATAATTCGGGAACCTATGGCCTAGGAGTGGTGCAAGTAAACTCTGGCGATGAAGTGCGTAATTGGAACTACAAATCCCGAAAAAAAATGAAAGCTGCAAAAGGTGGCCGCGACATCGAGCAAGTGATCGTGCAAGAGGGGATCCCTACGGTCCTTACCGAACAAGGCGCGACAGCGGAGCCAACGATTTATATGATTGGCTGCCAATTGGCGGGCGGATTTCTGCGCACCCACGAATCAAAAGGCCCAAAGGAAAGTCTAAACAGCCCAGGCGCGGTTTATAAACGCCTCTGCGTTTCTGACCTCAACGTTAGTGTAGAAGGTCACCCTTACGAAAACGTCTACGGCTGGCTTGCCAAGGTCGGCTTCCTCGCCATCGCCCGCGAAGCTCGCGCCCACAACATCACGTGCAGCAAGTTCAAGACCTAGGTCGAGAAATGTACCGGTTAACATTCCTCAACTGTGCGCGTCGTCCTAACGACGCGCACAGTTGAGGAATGTTAACCGGTACATTTCTCCCCATATATATCCGATAGGATTAATAGGAGACTGAAAGAGTGGAAGAAAAGCTTGGACAGCTAGGTGTCGTTGGGTTTGTCGCAGTGGCGGCACTGGCAGGTTATTTAGCCAGTACAAAACCTTACGGCGTAGTCTATGTTGATCTTGGCGATGGCCGAAGCCCCGCAGCGGTTCGCAAAACTTATGACGTTTCCGATCTCGACGGCATGGCACTCTCTAAAAAAATCAATGAACGATTGGTCGGTGATGCGCATGTCTTGCAAAAAGAAGGCGCCATTGGTCTTGAGCTTGGACAATTCGTTTCTCAAGTCGGAAACACGAAGCGCCTCTCCTGCGCGATTTACAATAAAGTACAGCTCGTGTTCATGGCTGAGGGTGAGGCAAATAGTGGCCACGCCCCGGAAATGTTAGTTGAAGGCGATTGCCTAACGGCTAAAGAAAAAGTCATGTGGATGCAGCCAATTTGGATTCCCGTGGCGGATGTTTTATCGCGCCCAACTACAACTAACGACATCAGCTATTATGAATCCGATCCTGTATCACTAAAGTTTACTTACGTCGGCTCTGAGTGGCCCAAGCGCTGGGTTTTAAACTCAGTTCGTTTATATCACACGGATAAAGCGGAAAAAGACGTTGTCGTCGACAACGCAGAAATCCGCGCAGCTTCGCCTGACTCGATTCTTCTCGAGTTCTAATAGAAATGTACCGGTTAACATTCCTCAGCTGTGCGCGTCGCTCTAGCGACGC
>JAYSTF010000106.1:0-26414 GCA_043720065.1 Pseudobdellovibrionaceae bacterium
GGTGCAGGTAATGGCTGATCAGCAGAATGCCATTGCGAGTGGCGATTCCACACAAAGTAATGAAGGCCACCAGGGTCGCGACTGACAAAGTTCGCTCGGTGAGATAAATAGCAGTGATGCTGCCGATCAGAGCCAACGGCACGTTCAACATCACTTGCAGACTTAAAACTGTGGACCTGAAATGCACAAAGAGAACCAGAAAAATTCCAGCCAGGGATAAGAGGCCCAGCCAAAATATTCGTTGAGAGGCGGTTTGCTGACTTTCGAATTGACCGGCGTATTTGATAAAATATCCTTCGGGCAGCTCGATCTTCGCGTTGATTTTATTTTGCACCTCTTGCACGACACCACTTAGGTCGCGGCCATGGGTATTGGCCGACACGACAATCCGCCGCTGCATATCTTCGCGGTTAATCATGTTCGGACCCGTGCCTTGATAGATGTTCGCAACATCGTTTAAGCGTACGCCTTGGCCGGTAGGAAGAAATTTGACGAGGGTGCTTGAGATTTTATCTGGTGTGCTTTTTGACGTATCATCGAGTCGCATAAACACATCGAAAATCCTTTGATTCTCGAGAAACTGGGAGACCGTTTCGCCATTCAGCGCAATTTCTAAATCTTCAGCTAGAGTTCCGCTTCTCAAGCCATACTTCGCACTCGCTTCACGGTCGATGGCGATTTTTAGCTGAGGAATAAGGACGAGGGGTTCGATCTGAAGATCCACGACCCCTTTGACGTTTTGTAGGGCATCGTAAATTTCGCCGCCTAAGCGTCTTAATTCACCAAGATCAGGTCCAAAGACTTTGACTGCGATCTGAGCGCGAACACCAGAAAGCAAGTGGTCAAGGCGATGACTGATGGGTTGTCCGATATTCACATAAATGTCGCCTGTCTTTTCAATTCTTTCGCGAAGCTCTTGAAGGACAACGGGCCGAGGTCGACCCTCAGGTTTAAAGTCCACATCAATTTCATGCCAGTGAACGCCTTCGGCATGTTCATCCATTTCGGCGCGACCAGTCCGTCTTACCGATGACTTAACTTCAGGTACTGACAGGATTGCTTGCTCGATCGTCATCCCAAGTTGATCAGAAGCCGCGAGAGAAATTCCGGGCGGGCCAGCAATACCAATCGTTGCGGTTCCCTCATTGAATTCAGGCAGAAAATTTCGCCCCATGAGCGGTAACAGGAGAAGACTCCCGACCAAAAGAAGAGCCGCTGCCGTCAATACTGTCTTCGGTCTTGGAAGGGTAAAATTTAGAATTCTCAGTGCAAGAGCTTTTAGCATCCGAACTAGAGGGCCGTCCTTTTCCTGGTGAACGGCCTTTGAGTTCGGGAGTAGGTAGGAGCAAAGAATCGGCGTGATGGTCAGCGAGACAACCAATGATGCCAGAATCGAAATAATGTAAGCCACTCCGAGTGGAACAAAAAGTCGGCCCTCGATGCCTCCTAAAGCAAAGAGTGGAATGAACACAAGAACTACAATGATCGTGGAGAGAACTATCGAATTTCGGACTTCACTCGATGCTTCGTAAATGACTCGCAAATTTCCTTTGGGTGATCCAGCAAGCCGATTTTCCCGGAGCCTACGAAATACATTCTCAACATCGACAATCGCATCATCGACTAATTCACCTATGGCAATTGCAAGCCCTCCCAGGGTCATGGTGTTGATGGTGATATTAAGAATATGGAAAACAATCGCCGTAATTAAGAGACTGACCGGTATTGCGACCAATGTGATGGCCGTTGTTCGGAAGTTCATTAGAAAGAGGAAGAGAACTATCATGACCATGATGATTCCGTCCCTCAAGGCCTCTTCCACATTGCCAATGGAGGATTCGATAAAGTGGGATTGCTTGAAAAGATCGGTTTCTAGTTTGATCCCGCTAGGAAGTGATTTCTCCATTTCTTTTAACTCACGTTCGATAGCGCGAGTTAAATCAATTGTGCTGGCATCGGGCTGCTTTTGAACTGTCATGATGACGGAGTGTTTAGCGTTGATGCTGCCTTCGCCACGCTTGATTTTGGGTCCAATTCTAACTTCAGCCACGTCTTTCACAAAAACCGGCCGACCAAAGTGCATTGCAACCAAGGAGTTTTCAATTTCCTCGATACTTGTCGCGCGTCCCAAAGGACGAATTAGAAACTCCTTGTTATCAATATCAATAAACCCGCCAGTCGTATTTTCGCTGATTTCAGACAGGGCGTGTTTCAGATCTTCAAGAGAAACGGCTTTTCTTTGCAGTTTTTCACTAGAGACATGAATCTGGTACTGTTTAACTTCTCCGCCCATTACGACAACTTGGCTGATCCCAGGGATCGTCATAAGCCTTGGCCGGAGCGACCAATCGGCTAGAGTTCGCAAGTCCATGGGAGAAGCCTCACTCTCAGGGCTTGTTACTCCGACGAACTGAATTTCTCCCATGATGGAAGAGACCGGTCCCATCACCGGCTGCATTCCCTGAGGCAGACGCCCTTCAAGCAGTTGCAGCCGCTCCGCTATTAGTTGACGATTTCTGAAAATTTCGGTTCCCCAATCGAACTCGACATAGACAATCGAAATACCGACACCACTACTTGATCTAAGCCTTAAGACCCCTGGGGTACCGTTCAGTATGGTCTCGACTGGAAGAGTGACTAGCGTTTCGACTTCTTCTGGCGCAAGCCCGTGAGCTTCTGTCAGAACCGTTACTGTCGGACGGTTGAGATTGGGAAACACATCAACGGGCAAGCTTTGAAGCAACCACGCACCGTAAACACAGAGTGCGAGCGCCATGAGGCCAACCAGAAGCCTCTTCTTCAACGAAAAGCGAATTAAATAGTTCAGCATAAATTCCCTCGGGTCGTGTTAGAGTGCTACCGTTAAATACGGTGGCAGCACAGACCTTACGATCAAGTCGAAACAGTCAGGTTATTTGAGGTTAGGAAATTACCGCGGTTATAGGAGGGCGAAAAATGGAACCTAGCGAACGATTGGGAGGCAATGATTCGTCCATGGTATCTGGATAAGAGGCGACCGCCTCAAAAGCAGCAATAAGCGCGGGTCTAGGCTCAACAAATATCGTATGAGCACAAGAAACTACAAGTTCATGAGAGTGCTTATCGGATTGCTCAGAGTCGTCTGGCTGGCCGGACGATGGAAGCTGAGGCACATGATGATTCTTGCCGTGATCTTCGTTAAAAGTATCAGTCACGGGATCGTGGTGATGATGGTGATCGTGTTCATGGCTATGCGTGATTTGAACCTTGATCGTACCGTCGGCTTTTTGCAAGCCGGCCGTCGTAAAAATACCGGTCAAGGTGAAAACGAAAATAGTTAAAAACTTGATAAGTGACTGCACCCCTTATCTAAAACATATAAAACCAAGTACTTCAACTATTTATACAGGATGAACTCCCTTAGGAAATTCGCAAAGGTAGTAACTCTCTTGGACTTTGCGATTAGCCCGAGGAGCACGCACTCTTAGAGAATCCCAATACTATTACAGCCCATTCGGCATCTTTATTTTTTGCACCGCAAGTCTTGAGAAAGTCTGCCAGAAATAACTTTTTTATCTCAAGAACGTTTAGCTGTTCCTCAATCTCCCGCACCTTTCCAGAGATCTCAGTCGATACTGTTCCGCAAGTCATTTTATTTTGCCCGCGACCGATTTTGAGCAGCTCCTCAATTTCATTTAGGGAGAAGCCGACTCTCTTTGCTTCTAAAATGAACTTTAAATCTTCCAGGTGCCGGGTCTTAAATTCGCGATACCCGGATTCGGTACGAGTTAAACCGTTCAGAAGCCCCAGTTCTTCGTAAAAACGAAGCGCATTTCGACCGAGGCCGAAGGTTTTCATTACATCCGCTGTCGAATAAGTTTTCTCTCTTAACTCGTTCATACCCATTGTTTTTACTACCAACTGCCGTGGTGGGGCAACGCGGTAAAGAAATTCCTTGAGCCGGTGCTATAGAACCGGCCTTAGCCTGATTTCAGACCCAAAGGAGGTTCGAATATGAAAACTAGGATCGCAGCAATTGTATCGGCGTTCGGTGGACTATGTGCGCTTGAAGCATTTTTCTGTGATAGCCCATGGGCTATCGGTATGGGAGCGGGCCTGATGACCATCGGTGTTGCATACCTTGCCTACAAATATTGGAAGGGCTTCTGCGCAAGAACAGAGGTGGCCCCAAGTTGCTCTTTAGAATGTGGATGTAAATAGATCGTCTTGCAGGGCTGTCTGCCTTACGAGCAGCAGTTCTCTTGGCGGAACTTGGCAATCTTAACGGACCAGTCGTTAAGTTGACGCTGATAGTATTCAAACGTTTTCCAGTCAATGCAGTAACGAGATCTTGGGCCATCGATTGTGCCTTTGATAATTCCAATCTCCTTTAGTGCCTTTAAGTGCTGACTTACAGTGGATTGAGATAACGGAAGGCTCAAGACCAAATCGCCACAAATACATTCTTTTTTCTCGGCTAGCACTTTCAGAATTGCGAGCCTCGCCGGGTGGGCGAGAGCTTTTGCGAAATCAGCCACGTCATTTTCTTTTCTTAAAAAATCTTCTTTTCTTGCAAGTGCCATTTGGCTAATCGTATATCGTACGTATACGATGGAATCAAGGAGATCCAATGAATGTACTGTTTATGTGTGTAGCAAATTCGGCTCGGAGCCAAATTGCTGAAGGGTTAGCGAAGCAGATGTTTCCTGAAGCAACGATTCACAGCGCGGGTTCGAATCCCGGAGTTCTTAACCCTTTTGCCGTTGAGGTCATGAAAGAGGTTGGAATTGATATTTCTAAGCACTACTCAAAATTTTATGATGACCTTCCGCCAAGGTTTCTAGTCGCTTTAGAATACATAATCACTCTTTGTGCTGAAGAAGTGTGTCCAACGCTCGTATCGAAAGGAATAAAACTGCACTGGCCGCATCCGGATCCGGCTTCAAAGGAACCTATTCCCCGCGAAGAAGCTTTAAGGCATTTCAGAGAAGCCAGAGAAGCGATCCATAGCCGGCTGAAGCAGTTCAAGGAAGAGTTGGCTAAATGACACTTTCGAGAAACCTTTGGGCAGAGTTCTTAGGAACGACCGGTCTACTGATAATTGTCGTAGGATCTGGGATCATGGGCGAGACTCTAGCTCAAGGGGATGTAGCAGTCGCGCTTTTAGCAAACTCGCTAGCTACAGGCGCTGGATTGTACGCCCTAATTCAGACATTTGGATCAATCTCTGGAGCGCATTTTAATCCTGTAGTCAGTTTTGTAGAATGGCTTTGGGGGAAGCTGTCCTTTAAAACGTTCGCATACTACTCAGTTGCACAAATTTGTGGAGCCACTGTTGGTGTATTCATTACCCACATTATGTTCGGCCAAAAAGTTTTTCAGTCGTCCCAAAACGACAGGGGCGCCGGACGATTTATTTTTTCCGAAGTCGTCGCCACTTTTGGCCTCATAATGGTCATATCTCTGTCCGGCAAGAAAAGTGTTGAGACCACGCCGCTAGCTGTCGCACTTTACATAACGGCAGCCTATTGGTGCACATCTTCAACATCTTTTGCGAACCCGGCCGTAACTATTGCTCGAAGCCTTACTGATACTTTTTCCGGCATTCAGTGGACCGGAGCGCCCGCGTTTATAGGCGCTCAGATTGTCGGGACAGCTATTGCATTTTGGATTTCTGGCAAACTTTCAAAATAAACTGGTTGAGTTCCCTTAGATTATTTGACGGCCTTTGGATCTGAGGGCTATGGTTGGGGGGCTGTGTCTAAGTTTATCGCTTTACTGATATTAACGTCGTTTGTTTTTGTGACGGCTTCGCCCGCTTTGAGTGTGGAGGTAGGCGATTGCGCTACTCAGAGTTGCGCGGATGAACAGCACGGGAAGAGCGATTGCCATTGCCCAGAGAATGGCCATGCATGTTGTCACTTTTCTCCGTGCTTTATTCCCAGCCAGGGAGTCTTAGCTGTAGCACCTCAAAATAAAGTAGAATTCATTGTGCGATACCAGTTTTCTCTTACATCTCCGAGCCTTGAAAGTCCTTTCCAGCCACCCAGAGGCTAATTCCATTTTTAATGGGATACGTGTTTCATCTTTGGGAGGTTTTCTGTGCTTAATGCGATTATTCGATCAGCTCTTCGGCACCGGGTTCTTGTTCTTGCACTCGCAAGTCTCATCGTGGTCTACGGTGCAGTTACGCTTAAGTCTTTATCCATCGACGTATTTCCAGACCTAACTAAGCCAACTGTCACGATCGTGACTGAAGGGCATGGCCGGGCGCCTGAAGAGGTCGAAACTTTAATTACTTTGCCGATTGAGAATACCGTTAACGGATTGCCGGATCTCGAGCGAGTGAGATCGACTTCAGGAATTGGACTTTCAGTCATTTACCTTGAGTTTGAATGGTCCGCCGATCTTTACCGAAGCAGGCAGCTTGTGTCGGAAAAGCTTCAGCATGCGAAGGAAAGGCTTCCTAAAGACGTCGAGCCGGTGATGGCCCCCATTGCAAGTCTGATGGGTCAGATCCAGCAAATCGCTCTGTCTACGACAGATGAGTCCATATCACCAATTGATCTTAGAACTTTGGCTGAATGGACTATTAGACCCCGCCTCATGGCCATCCCGGGAATTGCACAAGTCATTTCAATCGGCGGTGGCCTAAAGCAATATCAAATATTAGTGTCTGCGGAAAAAATGAGTGCGCGGCAAATCACGTTAGAGCAAATGGATTCCATATTAGAGAAAATTAGTCGCAATACGACCGGGGGATTCCTCGATGCCGGTCGCCAGGAAATGCTTGTACGAAACATCGGAGCAGTTGGATCGATAGACGATATCCAAAAAACTGTGGTGGGGCTTCATTTCGGCCGCCCGGTGATGATTGAGGAAATTGCGGAAGTGAGGGAGGGCGCTCGGATAAAGCGGGGAGATGGTAGTTATCAAGGAAAGCCTGCCGTCATAATGACGATTCAAAAACAGCCGGGATCAGACACAGTAGCGATAACGAACGCCATCGAAGAAGCGATCAGTGATTTGAAGTCGTCTTTGCCAAAAGGAGTCGTAATTAACACAGACGTTTTTAAACAGGCTAATTTTATTCAGGCCGCTATTTCAGGAATTGTCGGCAAGCTTCAGTTTGGAACTGTCCTTGTTTTCATAGTTCTTCTAATTTTCTTGGCAAATCTTCGCCTAAGTTTAATAACTTTGACGGCAATCCCGCTGTCATTTTTTGTGACGTTTATCATTTTCAAAAGTTTTGGGTTAACTGTAAACACCATGACACTTGGTGGTCTTGCAATTGCGATTGGCGAATTGGTTGATGACTCAATCGTAGATATTGAAAACATCTATCGAAGGTTGAAAGAAAATGCGGGTCTCTCTAGTCCAAAAGCCTTTTTAAGAGTAGTTTATGAAGCATCTAGTGAAGTGCGGAATTCGATTGTTTTGGCTACAATCATTATAGCTCTCGTGTTTTTGCCGCTTTTAAATATGACCGGTTTGGAAGGCAGATTATTTACGCCTCTTGCGGTGGCGTACTTGTCTGCTCTAGTGGCGTCGCTTTTCGTTTCTCTAACAGTTACCCCAGTGCTGGCCTCTTACTTGCTAAAATCCCAGATATCGAAAAGTCATGGCGAGACTAGGTTTGTTAAGTTTCTGAAGACAGCTGATAAACGAGCGCTTAGAAAAGTGCTAGATCACCCGAAACTCGTTTTGACGGCTGTGCTTTTGCTTTTCTTGTTTTCGATTTCTCTTTTGCCATTCATGGGGAAAGATTTTCTTCCACAATTTAACGAGGGCACGGCAATGATCGCCGTATTCTCGCCGCCAGGAGTATCGCTAACTGAGTCAAATCGAATCGGCCTGCTTGCTGAACAAAAAATATTAGAAGTTCCGGAAGTGAAGTCAGCATCAAGACGCACTGGAAGAGCCGAGCAAGATGAACACGCAATGGGCGTCAATGTTTCCGAAATTGACGTGGATTTTAAGCCTGACTCAAAACGCAAGCGGCAGGAAATATTGGATGCAATCAGAGAACGTGTTGGCGAAATTCCAGGTGTCGCGATTAACGTTGGCCAGCCGATTTCTCATCTAATTGATCACATGCTCTCAGGGGTGAGTGCGCAGATTGCTATAAAGATTATTGGCAATGATCTTGAGACTCTTCGGGCCAAAGCCGCTGAGACCATGGTAGCACTTGGGTCAACAGCGGGACTGGTTGATCTAAGGGTCGAACAGCAGGCTTTGATTCCTCAACTCAAGATTTACGTCATGCGAGAGGAAGCCGCAAAATACGGTTTAAGCAGCGGCGAGATTACAGAACTCTTGGAGTCAGCGTTCAACGGGCACATCGTAGGCCAAGTGATTGAAGAGCAAAAGTTCTTTGATATCTTTCATCGTTTTGATGATGAGTCGAGAGCGTCTCAGGAGCGAATGGGTGAAACGATCGTAAAGACCATGCCCGATGGCCGAAAAATCCGGCTCGCTGACGTAGCAGACATTTATGAGACCCAAGGACCAAATGAAATTAGCCGAGAGAACGGCCAGCGCCGAATTATTATTTCGGCTAACGTTTCGGGCCGCGATCTAGGGAGTGTCATTCAGGAAATTCAAAGTAAAGTCACATCTACGGTTAAACTTCCAGAAGGCTTTTACGTGGTTTTTGGTGGCCAGTTTCAATCACAGGAAGCAGCTTCACGACGAATTTTGCTGTTCGGCCTATTGGCGTTATTAGTCATCGCGCTGATTTTGTTTGCGCACTTTGGCTCGAAAATGATTGTGGCCCAGGTGATGTTAACTATTCCGTTTTCATTTATTGGAGGCATCGTTTTGCTATTTTTAACCGAGCGATCGATTACGGTTGCAAGTCTGGTTGGGTTTATAACGTTGTGTGGAATTGCGTCACGTAATGGAATTATGATGATTTCTCATTACTTGCATTTGATGAAGCACGAAGGAGAGGCATTTTCGAAGGAAATGGTTATACGAGGTTCTCTGGAGCGACTCGTACCAGTGTTAATGACGGCGACAGTGGCGTCGCTTGCTCTTTTGCCTTTGGTCTTCGCCAAGGGACAACCTGGCAGCGAAATACTTCATCCCGTAGCCATAGTAATTGTCGGAGGCTTGATTAGCTCAACACTTTTGGATATTTTGGTTACGCCCACAATTTTTTTTAACTTCAGCAAACGAGCCGCGGAAAAGGCAAATAAAGAACAAATCGACGAACTTGTAGAAGGAGAAAACCATGTTTAAGAATTTAGCTACGATCCTGTTTTGCCTATCCTCCATCCAGGCTCAAGCCCACGAGGGGCATGACCACGGAGCAAAACTTTCGCAGGCGCCAAAGGGCGGCATTATGCGAGAGCTTGAAACCGTGAATCTCGAGCTGTTGTCGAAAGGTATGACTATAAAAATTTATATTTATGACAAGAACATGAAGCCGGAAGACGTAGCAAAATTTCCCGTGTCCGCTACGGTGACGTTGCCAAGAAAAACGGCCGAGTCGGTGCCGCTAGTTGCAAAAGGGGATCATTGGGAAACGGAATATAATCCTAAGAAAGCTCACCGCTTTACATTTATTTTATCGATCAAACAAGGTGGCCACGATGACAATGTGAAGTTCACAGTGGAGCCCAAAAAATGAAGACTATCTGGCTTTTGATTTTGGGAAACGTAATTATTCTAAATGCGGCCGCAGAGGTCCATAATAAAAAAGCGATCAAGTACGAAGATTTGAAGCCGATGATCGAAAGTCGCAATGAAAAGCTTCGCGGAAAAAGCAAAGAGTACGAAGGCGCTAAAGAGCGCCAGGGCGCGCTTGGGCGCTCTTTTTTTCCGACGGTTGAGTTGTATGCCGCTCAGGAAAATTTTGAAAAGGGTCCGTTACCGCGCAAATCGCAGCCAGCCTATGGCGCGGAGGCTCGACTAAATATTTACAACGGTGGACGCGACCAGTTGGAATCGGAGCGTCGCACACTTGTGGCCGAACGGAAGGGATACGAACGCGCCTTGACGTTGAGTACTGAATTATCGAAGGCCAGGGAGGCGTATTGGCGCGTACTTTATCTTCGGGACTATATCGATCTCCTAAAGGAGGCGAGACTCAACACTGCGGACAGCTCAAAAGCCGCAGAGAGAAGAATAAAAGGTGGCGTTGCCACGTCATCTGACCGGGTGGAATTCGAAATTCACGAGACCGAGCTTAAGAGAGAGCAAGAGAGGGCGGTGTTAGAGCAACAAAATCATATTAGAACTTTGTCCGTCGTCCTTGGGTTCGATGATGGCATCAGTCTAGATTTCCCTGAAGTTCTAAAGCATGAGCATGACTGGGAATCCGCCATTAACCATACGGAAGTGGATCACATCTTTTTAGTAAAGCCTGCTGAATTACATGCTAGGGAATCAGAGGCGCTGGCGACAATTCAAAGGCGGGCATGGTTTCCAAAGCTTGATGCATATGCCGCTTACAACCAACTTAATCAGCGGGAGGAAGAGGATTTCGCGGACGCATCCGACCGGCAGGAGAGCGTGCTGGGAGTTCGAATGAGCATGAGTTTTTTCGATGGATTAAAGGGAAGAAGAGAGGCGGCAGCCCTTTCCGCCGAGTCCGAAGCCGCAAAGGCCGAAGCCCGATATGTTCATCGGGAAGTGGTGGCCCATCTTCACGGCGAGATCGATGAACTTAAGCTTTTGCACAACCAAGTGCATGATGCCGAGGCTAATATCGGGCGCGCAGTAAAGTATTATAAGCTTACGCAATCTGAGTACGCGCGTGGTGTAAAGAACTCCCCCGACATGTTGGGCGCGACTGAAAAGCTAATTAGCATACGGCACAAAAGGCTCGAAATAATTAGGGACTTTCAAGTCTCAAAATCCCACGTCCTCGCTAAGATCGGTAAATAAAGAAGGTATTTCTTCTAGTAAAAGAGCTGAGATTGTAAGGGTGAGCTAGGACATTTCTTGAAATTATGCCGACAACCGATGGGCTCGGTTAGCATTAAGGTTTTAATCCGGGCGCAGGTCTAGCGAAATTTCCACGAAATAGGAGCCGTTTGTCAGAAAAGGTTATTTGGCAGGCGGCGTTGATTACTTTTCGAAGCCCTTTGATCCTGAAATTCTAAAAATGAAGGTTGGAATCTACGCCGCATTTCGCGAGAAAAAAGATGTTTTGCGTCAGCGCGAGTTCCACATTCGAGAGACTGAAGAGATACTCAAAGCAGGGAGGAAGCTTTCTGCGATATTAGAAAGCTTACCAGTGGGAGTTTTGATTTCAGATGTGCAAGGTAGAATTTGCCAAACCAATTCCGAAGTCGCGCGGATTTGCGAAGTCGAAGAGCACATAGAACGTGATTCTTATGGCGAAATATTGGGCTGGTGGGACGGCCGCGGCCAAATGATTAAAGAAGATGGGGGTCCTTTAGCTCGCGCTCTCTTAAAAGGCGAGAGCGCGCATAACGAGATCATTCAGATTCAGACAGCTGAGGGCACGAACAAAACTTTGGTCGCCTCCGCTTCGCCGCTTCTGGGTCTTGATGACAAAATTGTAGGGGCGGTGGTAGTTGTTCAGGACGTAACCGAGTCCAAGCGCATAGAAGAGGATTTTGAGCAACGCATTGCGAAGCTCGTCTCCTTAAGTGTCGACCTAGAGAAATCCATCCGGCATTGAGCGAATTGTTACATTAATGTGACTTGGGTGAAAGCGGTGTCTCGACTAAATTGTCAGTCATGACAAACCGTTCACGATGGCGATTTCCTTATTTTGGATTTTTAAGCGCAGCGGTAATTATTGGCGTGGGATTTTTCTTTTGGGTCGGGAAGCGCCCGACCCTATTGTCGACGATGGAGCAATTCGTTTCGACAACGGATTTAACCGAAAAATTAAAAATCCTTCAGCGCTGCGCTGATAACTGCGAGTCTACGGAAGCCAAGTTAGCGCGTGAACTCTCGACCGCATACCAGACCAGCGTTCAAAGTCGCTCACAAAACATGCTTACGTTAATGGCGCCCACCATTAATGAAGCCGCCCAATTGTATGAGTCAAACGTTGCTTCTCAAGTGAACCTGAAGGGTTTAGTTTCGCTTTATCGGTCCGCTCTAAGAATGGAGGAAACTTTGGAACTTCCTGCGGGTCGCCCAAGGGGATCCGTCGACGACTTAATTGACCGAATTGTAGATTTGCCCCAAAGATTTCCGAACGAGGCTGGCGCCTATGCGGTGCTTGGAAAGTACTATGCAATGACCGATGCAAAACCTGAGGCGACAATTCAGGCCTATAAGGTATGCGCGTCTTTAGATAAAGAGCATGAGGAATGTACGACGGGCTATGCGCAGCTTGTGCAAAGTTTTACCCGACCCAGATGTGAAACTATAAATATTAAAGGTGACCTCGCTTTCTACTTGGCCTCTTCTGTTCCGGCCCAAGGGTTCACGCTTGTGAAGAAAAATGGAACGGAGAAAATCTATTTAGAAGCTCAACCGCGTTTTTCGAAAGCCGATGTGGCCGAAGTCGCGAACAAATTGAACGAGCCTGGCGGTGAGGCCATTGCGATAAAATTGAATCGGGGAGAAAGAGCTGAATTTACTGAACTGACGAGATTAAACCAAGGTAAGAATCTGGCTCTCGTTTACGACGGTGAGGTTTTGGCAGCGCCGACAATTGCATCTGAAATTAAGCAAGCCGAAGCCATTGTCCCGAGCCCTGAAGGTAAATCACTCTTTTCAAAAATCTGCCCGCAGCCGACAACCGCGGAGCTCCCGGACCATCTGAGATTATAAGCAGTTTCTGGATAGGTTCATCGTGCCGTCTTTAAAGTAAGCCGAGCAAACTCGGCGCTGATCGCTGACGCGAATAAAATGAATCCACGCATCCTCAGCCCCATCAAGAATTTCGAGCGCGGCCCAATGTAGAGTCTGTGGTGCGAGAAACTTAGTTTTAATGTCAAAGCCATCCTCCTGATAATTGACCACGGTGGCTTTGTTTGCTTCGCGCCCCGAGCCCGCGACGACTACGGGAATGGAGCTGTAGGTGAGGAACGTGGCTATATGCTCATGTCCAACCAATACCGCGGTAATTTTTGATTTATGGGCTCTTAAGAAGGGACGCATGCGAAGTTGGAAGCGCTCTTTCACGCGCCAGCTATGCTTTGTTCCTGTGTCAAAAGTTGGATGGTGATACACCAGAAAGACTAATTTTTCCTTCGCTTGCGCGATCTCATATTCGAGCCACTCGAATTGTTGATCGACTGTCACGGCATTGTCCGAATTCAAAACAATAAAGCGAGCGCCATGTTTTACCGTCGAGTAATATTCCGCCGGCATGCCAAAGTAGCTCATTTCTTTCTGGTAACCGCCGTGATGGTTTCCGATGGCGACCACATCGAACTTGAAGCCAGCGCGCTTCCATTGGTTCCAAGTTCCGCCATAAGTTCCCCAATATAAATTGTCGCCAGGCAAAACTAAGGAAGTAATATTCTCAGCCGTGATCGACTCTTTTAGATTCGTCAACTGCGGGCTGACGAGCCCGGCATCGCCGATGATTCCCATCCATTGCGAACCCCAGGCCGAGGGGCCAAGCAAAGCCAAACAGAAAATAAAGTTCATCCATGAATTGCGAAACATAATTCTTACTCCCCAAAGGTGTCTGCCTGCTATCGCACCTCAAGAGGAATTCAAAGTAAAGTGAGAATCTCGCTTAGGCTTAGAACAGGCCCGCGCGAGCGCAGGCAATCGAATCCATCGTGATGGCAACGAGTGCGTGAAGCAGCGCGCCTCCAGCCCATGAACGATATTTAAGGGAAAGATATCCAAGGCCAATTCCAGCCAAAATCGCGCCGAGGGTTTCCAGCATTGGTTTGTGGAAGTGAATCATAGCGTAGGGAATCACCATTACCGCGATGGCCACGTAAGCGTGCATGACTTTTTCGAGAGTAAAAAGCAAGTAGCCGCGGAAAAAAGACTCAAGTGCAAAAAATTGCAGCACATAAAACAGCTCCCAGATCAAAAATTTCGGCAGGCTTGATTTCACTTCCGATACAAAGGGATAAACCTTTTGGAAGCTCGGCATCTGCGCGGCAATAAAAATGAGCGGCAAAAGTCCGACATAAAGCCAGACGTAAACTTTTAGATGTTTTTTAAACCCAGAAAAATCGTAACCGATGCTTGCCGGCTTTTCACGGTGCCAAAATTTAACAAAGAGAAAAGGGAGTACAAGATATGCAGTTATGCACCCGAGCGCCCAAATAATTCCGGCCTTCAGAGAAATCTGCTGCGGAAAGAAACTTAATTTGCCACTGAGCCAATGCTGCACGCGAAGGGGTAGAAACACATACTCCAAAAAAGTAAGGGCGACTGCGGTGTAGACGAGTGCGAATGCCGCTCGTTTCACTTCCGGTTGGACTGGAGAATTAAGCATCATCGCTTTTGCCTCAAAACCGGATTCAGGTCCAGAGCAATCGCGAAATCATCAAGGGGCCAAGGGAAGACCTGGATCGTTCACGCGCACTCCTGGAGGTGGGGGAGTGGCCTCGTCCCTCATTCCTGCACCTGGTAGGTCGGCAGACCTCAGCGCTGTTGGCGCAGGTCCGTTAAGGACATCGCCGAAGCGATTAAATCTCGAGCCGTGACATGGACAGTCCCAAGTCTTTTCTGCTGAGTTCCAACGCACGACACCACCAAGGTGGGTGCAGGTGGCTGAAAGACAGTGCGTGGTTCCGTAATCATCTTTGTAAACCGCAAGCTTTCTTAAGCCATCGCGGATCACAGCTCCTTGACCCGCTTCAATCTCATCGACGGAACCTACGTCTGAGGCCGCAAGCCAATCCGAATAAGGGGCTGTAGACTGAAAAGTTTCGCGCAAATAAGTGCCGATCCCACGAATATTGAGGCGTCCTGGGTCATAAAGATCAGTCCACCGATTGTCGCGGTTTGCGATTAGATCTTTAATTAATAGGCCGGCAATCGTCCCATGAGTAAGCCCGTGCCCTGAGTCACCGGTTGCGATGTAAACATTGTCTGCATCGTTTGGATTTCTCCCAATGTAGGCCAAGCCGTCAATAGGCTCGATGATTTGCCCGGACCAGCATTCAGTAATCGGCCCTTCAAGATTTAATCTCCTATTAATCCATTCCTCTATTTTGGTGAAACGCCTCTTCGGATGTTCTTCGTGACCGGTCCTATGATCTTCACCACCAACAATCAGAGTATCTTTTAATGTGGATTCATCACGCACTAAGCGCATGTAATGATAAGGATCTGCCGTGTCCCAAACAAGTGCGGGGTGGAAGCTTCCGTATGGAATTTCCATTCCCAACACATAAGTTCGATAAGCCGCTATTTTGGTTTGCACGATGATGCGATCATTGAAGGGAACATTCGTAGCAACCACGACGTCTTCACAAAGAATGCGATGACCGAAAGCCGTATGAACTCTTGCCGGATGACCGCCTTCAATCTCGGTCGCCGGTGTTTGCATAAAAATGCGGCCACCACTGCGTTGAACCGCGCGCGCAAGTCCGATTAAATATTTCACTGGATGAAACTGCGCCTGCCGACCAAACTTCAAACAAGGACCCGTATCAAAAAGCGAAATGGGGGCCCGAGCTAATAACTCTAAATCCGAAACTCCAGCCGCAAGTGCAGCATCGTACTCGTCTTGTAGATATTCGCGATCGTGGTCCTTCGATAGAAATAAAAATCCAGGGACGCGTCTGAAGTCGCAAACAATTTCTTCTTCCCGGCAGATTCTTTCGATTTCGTTAATTGCAGTCGTATGGCTATCGGCAGCGAGCCGAGCCCCCTCTTCACCGTGTAGGCGACGTAGGTTCATGTACCGGTCATCGAGCGCATTCGACAAATGAGCGGAAGTGAGGCCACTATCCCGCTGAGCTAGTTCCGATTCCCGATCAATTATAACGACGCTCCGGCCTTCCCGAAGTAAATGGTAGGCCGTAGTTAGCCCGCTAATTCCTGCGCCAATAATGCAAACATCTGCAGCGACATCCTCGCTGAGCGAGCTGAACGCTGGCCGATCCAATTTCTGCCAAATAGAATGCTCATGTTGATCAGCTATGTGCATGAATTCCCCTCCGGAAGTGCTACTTCCAAATGGTGCATAAGCTGTTCCACGATTGCCGGGGCAACTTGGGACCTACCAAACTGTGCCAAAATACGGCTCGGAAAATGAAAGAACTATCGTAGAAAAATTTCAGAAGATCATGAAATCACAAGGGTTTTCATCTCACGTCCAAATCCCGATGGCACCGCCCCTGCTCTATAAGGCGGTGGGAGTAAGGAAAATGGGTGGCCTTTTTAAACAATTAACTTCGCTGATCACGGCTCTGGCTGTGGGTTTTACGCCCTTAGTCCAAGCTGACGCATCGACCATTGAATCGAGCACAAGAGTTAAGCTCGAGACTCAAGCGAAGGGGCCTGAAGGAAAATCCAACCTAACGTTTACAGTTGATGTCGTCGAACCAGGTCAAGAGGTTCGGGTCGTCGAGAGTGCAGTACGAAAAGATCCTAATGCCACCCTCACACTAGTTGGCAGTGGCTCTATCGACGCAATCCATCCGCAGCTTCTTTATTTGCAAAACCGCGTTCTGGCTTTCGAGCGCGTGGAATTCAAACCGCAGCAAACCCAAATTGGATATGCCCGATCAACAGCGGTCAAAAAACCCTCTAAAGCAAAAGCCCTTTTTGTGACAGTAAAGGCAGCGGGAAGTTTCGCAGCCGCCTATTATCTTCTAGGTCGTGACTATGCTGGCGTTCCTGAGTTGTTACTGAATGGGGAATTTGCGAACGCCGTTAAGCCTTTGCTCACAGGAAATCTGTCATCAACTGCAAAAGCTTTCGGCCTTGCAGCGATCATTTCTGGTTACCAAATCATGTTTACTTCCTCATGGGACGAGTATCTCAGATCGGCTGGAAATGCCGGTCGCGTGGCGTGGACGAATGTAGCCACGGCCGTCGGGCAAACTATAAAAAGCGGGCGCGTCAGTGATAAATTTGGGCGGATGCTTGGTGCCTATGGATTTAACCTGCTTTCGACGACTGCGATCTTAGGAACAATTGGCGGCGTAGAGGCGATTGAAAAAATGCAGACGGCTGAAGGCATGATTCAAGTCGGTACGCTCGCCGCTGTGGCGTCTTGGGACGCGATATTAGATGTGTTCGTCGGCCGGCAAGTTGAACTCGGGCAAGTAACTAAGACTCAGCGAGACAGGTTTATTGAGTACCGTTTAACTTATGGTCCATGGCTCGAAGGGCCGGCGCTGGCGTTGTCGGGAACTCTCGTTGGAACTGCATCGGCGTCCATACTTGCCGTGGTTGGTACGATCGGAATCATCATGACGTTCGCCTATGAGCCGGCAAAAGAAGCGCTTGATCGCCGCCGAGCGATCGCCTCAGAGACTGGGAAGCCAACGCTTTGGCAAAAAATTAAAGCAAAGTTTGAACGAAAACAAAAAGGCCAGGCGGCAGATTGCCAAGTAGCACTTGAAGCAAGCGCTTAGGCTAACGACCAATGAGTTTTTTCGCCACCGCGAAAAACTTTAACCGTATCCCCGTCGTTAAGGTCGATTGACATTGGAATGGTCCACGCCACTTCCTGCAATTTGATTTTTTTTGTATTTACGGGAAGACCATAAAATTTAGCGCCGTTAATGCTCGCGAAGGCTTCAAAGACTTCCTTCGTCGTCGTTTTCAGGAAAATTTCTGCGTAGTGAAGTAAAGCGCCAGGTGCTGAGAAAATACCTGCACAACCGCAGTCCGCCTCCTTTTTTCGACTCCCGTGGGGAGCCGAGTCTGTCCCAAGGAAAAACAAAGGCGACCCACTTGTCGCAGCTGCAACCAGCGCCAAGCGGTGTTCTTCTCTTTTCGCTACAGGTAAGCAATAAAAGTGCGGGCGAATTCCACCAGTGAACATTGCATTGCGATTGATAATAAGATGGTGCGCGGTGATTGTGGCGGCTATGCGGCCCTCGCCACGCTGGACGAATGCGACAGCTTCCTTTGTGGTTATATGTTCAACAACGATTTTCAGACGAGGAAAGCGAATAAGGAGGGGGGCTAATTTATTTTCAAGAAAAACCTTCTCGCGGTCAAACACGTCGACGTTTGGACTAGCGTCTTCGGCGTGAACCAAAAGGGGTTTTCCCATCTCCTGCAGAACTTCGAGTGAAGAGAATATATTTTCAATGCGGGTTACGCCATGTTCGGAATTGGTTGTGGCGTGAGCCGGATAAAGTTTAGCGGCCACAAAAAGTCCGGATTGAAGACCGGTTTCAAGCTCTTTTACTGAAGCGTTGTCGCTTAAGTAAAAAGTCATTAAAGGTTCAAACTGTGAGCCACTCGGGCGTGCCGCCAGAATTCGTTCCCGATAGTTTTTCGCGGCCTCGACCGAAGAGATGGGCTGTTTTAAATTCGGCATAACGATAGCGCGCGAAAACATCTCGCTCGTCCATGGCAAAACTGCTTTTAAGGAATCGCCATCGCGAAGGTGAACGTGCCAATCATCTGGAGCAATCATCTCTATCATGTGGAGAGTAATCTAGCGGTCTTTTTGGGCGTCGGGCAAAGGTTTTTGCTTTTGCCGACGGCGAAAGGGCATGCGCACAAAAATCGGACGCGTCAGCAGTCCGCCATGGGCGCGAACGCTGAGTGGGCGCAGTTCAATCCAAGACCGAAGCTTAATGAGGTGCCAGGGCATGAACGGCAAGGTTCCCCAGGCCGCGAATCTTAGGCCGGTAGAGGCGGCGAACACCGTTTCGTAGCCAACCCACCCGCTTCCCACGGATTTAAAAATAATGCCGCCAAGTATCGCGCCTAGCACGATTCCAGATGTTTGCAGCAAGTTAAAATAGGTGAGGAGGGAGGAACGGTCGCGGACCGGCAATTCATTAAATAGAGTCAGAAAAGTCACAAGCTCAAAAAATCCCCAGCCGATTCCTGAAGTCGCTTGAAACAGATAATAAAGAGAAATGTTATCAGTCGCGGTCCAAAGCACAGGCGTCGGCGAAATCAGAATTAGACTTGCAAAACAAACTCGCTTCAAGCCCCAGCGCTCAATCAGCGGGCGAGCATATGCCAGTGCCAGAAAACGCGCGAGCAGTGCCGCTGCCAAAAGCGACATATATGAGGTGTATGAGAGCGCCAATTCCTTCAGCATGAACGGCGTAAAAAGCGAGCTCGAAATGGAGGCGCTAAACTGAAACACCAGCATGAAAATCATGAATTTCTTAAGCGGAGATTGGTGAAACATTCGATTCATTCCCGCAAGACTCGGAATCTGCGGCGACGCAGTTAAGGACGTTGGTGGTGATAAGCTCATTAAAGATGCGACTGAAATAAGTCGGCAAAATGCGCCGCCGCCAAAGAGCACGGCAAAGCCAATCATCAAAGTGCCTCGGGTTTGTGCGGTCTCCAGGATGAAGCCGCCGCCAATGAGGCCAAGGAACGTAAACAGATGGCACCAGCGGCTTCGGTTAGCGAAAAATCCTGTTCTTATCCGGGGCGGTATTAGCTGCGAAAGCCAGGCATTCCACGCCGGACCTGCCGCAAGGCCACAAGCCCAATAGAAGACGCATACGCCTAAAATAAAATAGTAGTTTACGTCAGTAAATGAGACTCCCGCTAAAACCGCCAGACTGATGGACTGCAAAGTCGCGACGAATAAAAGAAACGTACGAAATGATTTTAGTTTAGCAATTCCAGCGGGAGCGGCTAATTGGACTATTGCTCCCAGAAACATAGGAACGGTGGAAATAAGACTTGCTGAAACTTCGCCATGTCCGCGTGACAAAATGAAGGCCGCGATAAACGTTTCGCCGAGACCGACCATTACGCTATAGGCGAGGCCATCCGAAAGACTA
Source organism: Pseudobdellovibrionaceae bacterium (assembly GCA_043720065.1). Lineage (GTDB taxonomy): Bacteria > Bdellovibrionota > Bdellovibrionia > Bdellovibrionales > UBA1609 > JAIBAM01. The sequence goes on from JAYSTF010000106.1 coordinate 19,836, forward strand.
AAACGGAGATTCGACCGAAGCTGTTGACTATCCATGTCGCACTTCTAAAAGGAATTAAGGGTGAGGAGTTATTCTCACCCGTCATCTAGTCGTGGTCACTTATTTTTCAGACGAATCGCGCGCTGTCATAAGTGGCGTTGATTGATCGACCTTCGTGGTCACCTGTCGCAAGCCTAGGTCGCGATCGACTAGTTCGTTTTGCACGGGCCTGCCGTCTTGATAAAGACTTAAGAAAACTTGCGCCTCGTCCTGCGGCACAACAAAGAGCGAGAAGGTCGGCCGGGCGTCACTGTGGCCGATAGCAATCTGATTTGGTCCCGTTTTTTCTTTGTAAGCCAGAATGTAACTTCTGGCGCCGTTCGCATGCTCAATTTCGTATTTCACTACATCGTAACCCAGACCGCCAAGGAAGTGAGAGCTGCGGTAGGCATCCCTGCGAAAGCGCTTTACTCCTTGATCAATAATAAGAGCGACGGGGTACACGTTATTTAGTGAGTAAAACGGATTTCCCCTGTCGAACTCGTCGTCTTGCATACTGTTTATCAGCTCTTGGGCCGGCTTCTGAAGATTTAGCTTTAGCAAATCAGAGATGCTCGCGGCATCTTTTGCTTTTTCCATAAAACCTGGAATGCTAGCGGCGTCGCCGAGTTTGGCGGCGGAACCGCGCGCGACTTTAGCTTGAATCACCTTAAGTTCCTCTATTAATGGAGAGGCAGGCAAATTTTCGCGCTTAAACTCCTGAGCGAGGCCCGCAGCGACCACAAAGGCCCCGGCTAGAATTATCTGCCCAAACTTCCAAATGTCATGCAGCGGCTGTTGCTTTTCATCCACCCTAAAACCCCTTTGTACGGCCAATCGAAGGCGTTCTCCGCTTGGTCCGCCAGAGTTCTTGAGCAACTCAAAGGCCAACCTTTTCTCGATTAAGAGGCTTCTCCAAGCCGCCGAAGTGACGAAAAAGAGCCCTCTATTCGAGGGCTTATGTAATTGTTACGTAAAGTGAGCTTACCTTCTAAAGCGGTCTCAACAGACTTGAAATGCTCCCTGTAACTGTCCGGAATCATGTAAATTTTCCCAATTGACTGAATGCCATAATGCAGTGCATAAATGATTGCTCAGGACTGTGGGAGAGGGAATGTTGCCTCTACCAAATATTATTATCGAGTTACGAAACTTAACTCCAGGAGAAGATCATGTCCATGAACAAGCTAATACTCACTAGTTTAGTGATGGCACTGACAGTCGCGCAAGCTTCTGCTCAAACCACATCTACAACTACCGAGAAGACGACTGGTAGCGAGACTTCAATGAAAATTGAGGACGCTAAAGAAAAAAACAAAGTCGACGGCAACATCGACGAAGAAATCACAAACGCACGCATGCGTGCAGAGACTGGATCCAAATCCAAGCTTTCCGTTTCTTTGACGGCCAATTATTTGGGCGGATCGATCAAAGAACCTTTTGCTGAAAATCGCGCGAATCCTACCAACGAACCAACTCCTGAAAAAGTTCGTATGAGCGGTGATCTTGGACTGCGTTACCGTCAAACTAAGAACCTTAGCTTCACGGCGGGCGGTGGTTACTCAGTTGTTCGTCCGTTTCATGGCATGGACAAGTCTGAATTAAGCACTCCTTCAGTAGGCGCAAATTACGCCTCTAAAATCGGACCTACTCAGAACAGCTCTGACGTCAGCCTTTCTTACGCGACCGAAGAAGATGCACTTGAGATCGGTTCGACTGTGGGTGTAGGCGTTGGCCACACGGTTTTAGGAAACGTCGGCCAGACAGCTCTTACTCTTGGTTTGAGCCTCGCTGCTGACTACACAGAGTTTGACAAGAAGACGGATACTGCGACCCTCACTGACGGTCGATCCGGCCCAGCAATGGCCTTCCAGCAGAACTACCAGCTCGCTGCCTATCCTTTCTTAGAGTATGCATTCAGCGATCGCTTCCAATTCCGTACTGTCACGCGCCCATGGATTTTCTCTCACCGCCGCGCGGCTTCTGGGTGGGAGTTCAACAAGCGACCATGGACTCAATCCATGGGTCTCGGCATCGTGGTTACTCGCGACATTTATATCTATCCGAATTTCCAGTTCGTAGTAGAGGATCTTCGCCGAGCTGATTACAACATCTTCCGTGATGTCGTTGCTGACGGTACAACGTTCGGTATTAGCGCAACAGTCAACGTATTCTAATTTTTGCGATCCAGACTTTGTCTGATCCAAAAGAAAAAGGCAGCTTTCCAGCTGCCTTTTTTATTGCCTAAATTTAGTTTTACATAAGGGATCGGTGCCGCTTAGGCGGCACTGATTACATGCGTGCGGTTTTGACTTCGCCAAGCTTCATGCGAATATCTTCGAGTTCTTTGCTCATGAAGAGGTTCGCGGAAGCGCTGTCTTTGCGGTAGCGAAGGATCGTAGTTTTTGCGTTTTGGAGGCGATTCGCCGTGACCAGCATCTGGACGTAATTTCTTACGACCGTGACCTGGAGGACATCGTCCTTCATTGCCAATGCGGCCTTGAAGTAACGGTCGGCGTCTTCGAAGCGCTTAAGGCGCGTCAGAGTTTGCGCATAAGTATAAGTGGCATCAAGCCCAGTACCTTTAGATGCGAAATACTGAGCGAAGGTTGCTGCGGCGTTGTTTAAGCGCTCGCGCCTATACTGTAACTGACCAAGGCGGCTTAAATTTTCTAGGTTCTTTGGTTGAATTCGCGCGATATCGACGAGAGCGTTCTCTACGCACTCGTGTTTTTTGCGTTCAGTACAAATTGTAGCGATCCGTTCGAGGTCCGTAGGCTGCGCAATGCTCATCACTTGCTTAGCCTTCAGCGGGATGATCGCAAAGAAATGCGTGTCCCAGTTTACGGCATGTAAGAAGCTTGCGATGAGAAGGCCACCGATAACAATAATAGATGCGCAGGTGCGATCTACGTTGCTACGGTCGACCGAATCGCCACGGAGCGACCTAGTCCAGCCGCATTCGCAAACCAAGGTACCTCCGACAATTCTTTCGCTGGTAATCTCATTTCCACATCTTGGGCAGTGACCGAATTGAAGCATCATAACCTTTTACCCCTTACACAAGTTCGTCCCATAGTGGGACACCCCATGACCCTGTTTCACAATGAATAGAGGCACATGTTGTGCCAAGCCGCGGGAACTAAGGGGGTAGGCAGTTGTGGTCTAGTCGCAAAGGTCTAGTCATTGATTAGAAGTTTGACGTCCTGCAGACTCATTTTTGAGAGAGCGTTTTAGTCCGGTATGATTTCAGGTTACAGTCATCATATTCATCTTGGAGTTCACATGCGTAGGATTTTGATACTGTCGTTTTGCATTTTGAATGCTTGTTCGCATATATCGAGTTCACAAAATCTTGGTCTTAAATCTTGCATTGGATCGGGACGCCGTGAATGATTATATGTGCTGGCCTTTAATGATGGCGACGTAACGATGACTCATATTTTGGCAGGCGAGAAAGACGCGAAACTTGAAACATGGGCAAGCACAAATAAATGTTTATCTAAATTCGACGGTCGGTGGAATCCCTAATGGCAGGCCCTAAAAAGAAGCAACAACGAGAGAAGTCGGGACCTGAAAAAGCTCTTCCCAATGCAGAAACTGTTTTCAGTCAAGAACCCATAGTTGGACCTGAATGGCTGGGCCCTGTGTTTTGCCTACTAGCTTTGGTAGTGTTTGCCCTGACCGCTTGTCGCACGGTTCCCGGCGGTGACAGTGGCGAGCTGATCAGCGTAGCCGCAAACCTTGGTGTGGCTCATCCGCCAGGTTACCCGCTTTGGACGATGCTCGCGCATTTGTCGACTTACGTTCCGATCGGCAATATAGCTTGGCGAATAAATATGTTCTCTGCCTTATTCGCCGTTGCGAGCGGCTATATGATTTATCTAATTGCGAGTCGGTGGGTTCGCGATCGCTGGCTTGCAGTGACGGCTGCGGCATTATTTATTTTTTCTCCTTTAGCTTGGCGATATGCCGTCGTTGCGGAAGTATTTACGATGAATAACTTCTTTATCGCGACTCTCCTCTATATGACGATGAGGTTCGATGAGACGCCGACCCCTAAGTGGGCCTACGCTTGGATTGGAACTCTCGGTCTTGCGTGCAGTCATCATCACACGATTATTTTCTTGGCTATTCCTCTTTTTATTATGTTACTCCGTCGACACAGCAAAGTTTTGCTGAATCCAAAAGTATTTTTCACGTGTTTAGGCATTTATGCGGTCTGTTTACTGCCGTACTTGTTTTTGCCTTGGGCTGCCAAAAAGAAGCTTGTGATTTCTTGGGGGCAAGCGGACACATGGGATGGATTCTGGACCCACTTCATGCGCAAAGAGTATGGCACGTTTCAGCTCGCCACTGGCGACACCAATTTTTTAAATATTTTTAGTAATCTAAAGTTCTACTCGATGGATATGTGGCTTCAGATGCTAGTGATCGGAGTGCCAATCGCCTTTTTTGGTATTTGGCAGGCTATCAAAGGGCCACTTCGGCAGGACCGATTTGCACCATTGCTTATTTGGGGATTTGTTACTTACGTTTTAGTCTTTCATTTCTTTGCGAACATGGATCTCTCAAATCGCTTATTTTATGACGTTCAGTCGCGTTTTTGGTTATTACCGAACATGATTTTAGTTTTGTTTCTTGCTGCGGGTCTTAAGATTATTCTCGCACGGTGGCCCGAGCGCGCAGTGGCCGCGAAGTGGAGCATTCTTGGAATTGTGCTCGTTGCGCAAATAGGAATTCACTACGAGCGGGAAGATCATTCGAAAAACACTGTTTTCTATGATTTAGGTAAGGGTTTACTGGATGGCATGCCTCCAGGAGCTTTGGCTTTCATGCGCGGGGACGTTTACGTCAACTCCGTTCGCTACTTACAATCCGTTGAAAACTACCGGACGGACGTCATCGCGATTCCATTTGATCTGCTTTGGTGGCCATGGATGCGAGGGGTTGTTGAGGCTCATCATCCTAACGTGCGCTTCCCGGGGAGAGTATATCGTTACACGCGTTCAAATCTTAGGGAGTTCACCTTAAGAGATTTCTTCGAGCTAAATGAGCCTAACTTTCCAAGTTATTTAGGTAAGCTTGCGGACCACGAAACCAACAACGTTAAAGAGAAGTTCCAGATTCTACCGGTTGGTTTCATGAATCGAATACTGCCATTGTCTAAGCCGTTTAATTATCAGTTATTTAAAGAAGATGTTGAGAGATTCGCTGTTTTTAAGCCACCGTTGAAAACTGAAATTCGAGAAAAATCCTGGGAAGCCTTTGTTTATTACAATTATTGGGACCGTGAATTAGAAATCACGAAAGTGCTTTTCGAACACGGTGTGAAAAGCGGGGAGAATCCTGAGATGCTCCTCTATGGTGCAAGTATTTTAGAGAAGATGGCGCGAGACTATCCGGAGGCAAACGCTGGCGTTTGGCGGAACCTAGGTGTCGCCTACCAAATCCTGGCGCGCCGTGATCAGCAGTACTACATAAAAATGGTTGAGGCATGGCGGAAGTATCTCTCGTTCAGTCCCACCGATGACCCTCAAATTGGCACAATCCGGCAGGCGGTTGCGACTGCGCAAGGGGCGCCGTCGGTAACAGTGCCGACGCCGGGCCTCACACCGCCGCCTACTAAATCCGCGGATTAGAGACGAAGACTAATTTATTTTCAACCGCAGGGGCAAGACCGGTGCGCGGGTTCCAATGCACTCTATTGTATAAGCCCCGACTTCTTCGCGGACTTCGATATTGTCTGCAAGTGTCGGATAGGCGTTGAAAGTCACTAGGTCTTTAATGTTTTTTTGGTCAGTGAGAGTGATAATAACGGACTTTTTCGCAGAGTCGTTTTCCACGACCTTTAAAATGTAATCGTCATATTTGTTTAAGGCAACGGAAGGCATGTTACCGTCGGCGACCACTAAATCTTTGAAATCGACATAGGGGAGCGATCGGCTGTGATTCACGCGGCAGGTGATGTACTTTCGGGCAGCCAATGCCTCCTTTGCGAGCAAAGGGTATTGGCTTTTAAATGTGTCCACCATTTCGGGGCTAGCGAACAAGATTTTTAGGTACAGGGTTGTCCGATTGGTGTCGCGGGATCCCGCGATAATAAGAGAAGTTTCTTTTTCACGGCAATTGGTCCGAATCGTCTGTTCACTTTCGATACCTAAAGTGTCCCCCGCATGATCGACGGAGAGTTCAGTTTTTGTGAAAAACGCTCCGAGTACTTTCCTCCACGTCGCCTGGCACTGTGGAACAGTCATAGTAGTTTGGTAGCCAATAATACTATGGCTGACCCGGGGCCCGATGCTGGCCGCATTGGCAGACGCTGCTGTAACAATAGACAATCCTGAAGATAGTACCAGGAGGAAAGACGCCTTAGTCATTCGGACCTCTGTGAATAGTATTTGTTTAAAGTATTGCAGACTTAATGCCACATGAGCGCCGGAACAGTGAGGTAGACCTACCCAAAATGAGTAATCAGAATTCTCAGATCCTCATCGGTAACCGGGGAGAGTAGCTGGATCTCCGCGATAGTGCCCCATTTTAAAGCTGAATTTTCATCAT
>JAYSTF010000107.1:0-9333 GCA_043720065.1 Pseudobdellovibrionaceae bacterium
GTCGGATTTCCTCCAAAGTGTACCACCCAATTTCCTTGATAGTGTACCAGTCGATTTCCACGAATGTGTACCACCCGATTTCCGGGCATAGTGTACCACTCAAATTGTGGATAAGTTGGGCTAGCCACTTCGGATCGGGCAGTTGTGGATAACTTTTTGGTTTTGCAGCTGCCGGCATAACATGCGCCGACGCCGCTACTGTCGGCTGAATCCTCGCAAATCCCACCGCCGCCGGCGACTTCCGTGTATTCATAGCCCGGCCACGATGATACATAAATTTGCCGTAGTCTAAGTTGTGCTCTCGACAATATGCCACGATCGTTCCAGAATACTTTTTGACGAGCTCGATGTGTTCGAGAAAATTCATTGAATCAGTCGAGCCTTGTGGCAAATCCATACCGCCTCCGTTTGAAATCTTCGGCGGATTTTATTTTAAATTTTCTTAGCTGAAAAGAATGGGGCCGATAGGTCGCTTACAGTCGTTTCAATAAAGGTGGCTGATGAACTGACCATGAATGAGGCAAAAACTGTGATTGTAGAAAGTCAGGGAAGTTGGAATCTCAAAAGTATAACTGATGGCTCGGAGATTCTTCTAACCACAAATATGACCCCGGAGCAGCGTAAAAAATTTATGAATGACTATGGTCGCACTAAAGTCGCAATCATACGCAAAGCTGACGTAAATCAAAGCTATGAGAGTGAGTTTGCGCCTAATTTTGAGTTGAGCTTAAATGACTCAGAGTTTGAAAAAGTCGTTAAAGGTTCCCGTCGAATTGAGCTGATTTACACAACCGGAGTGTTGGGTGTTCCAAGGATATTAAACCATCGGATTTTTACAGAATGATAACTGCCTGCCTTCTGAGCCTGTCGAACAAAAGGCCGGCTTTTCAGACGACCTCAATTAAACAATTAATGTCTATAACATTGGCGCCCGTGATTCCGAGCGCCATTTTTCTTCGAATCAAGGGTTTTTATTCAGCGTAAGTAATTTATTTTTTAATAACCTTAACGAGGCCGCTGCCATTCCACCCAAGGCCTCCTCGTCCGAGGACATCTGATGAATTTGGCCAGCTTTCGTAGGGTTCAGAACTATATACGGAATCTCCACTGATAACTTTCCATACCTCGCTATAGTTATTTCCGCTTCCCAAGAAGCCAACAAATTCAAATTCTTTTCCAAACTCATTCATCGATCCGTTCGGGGAATACTGACAAAAGCTACTTCTGTTGTCAGGTTGTTCAATTCGAATCTGGGTGCCCGGGCAAACTCCTCGAACGCATTTTTTTTGAACGAGATACATTCCTAAGTCTTGAGTGTTAATTTCGATATTTTTGAATGAAATTCCATCGGTCTTCTGAAATTTAACTTTTTCAGGATTAACTTCCTCAATCCAATAATTTCCCGGATCAGTAATTCCGTAAATCTTATCAAGCCGGTCCATAGAACCGGCCATGACAACCATAGAGGCTGCAGCATCTCCCCCTTCGCAATATTTCTTGCCAAGAACCTCAAAACAACGTCCTGAAACTTTCACGAGAGGTAACCTGTTAAGTTGATCGCTGAACATCGGATGACTGCTGAGATCATATCTAGCACCTTTGTACTCCATTCGAAGAAACGAATAAAATGGGAGATAGGGAACCGACCATAGTCTGAGAGTGTCAAAAACATATTCGTGCTCGGTCAAACAGGCCGCGAAAGTTCCGAGCTTCGTTGTAATCGTTTCGATTTTTCCTGATTTATGCTGGCAATATCTCTCTACGCTTTTCCCGCATCGATCCCGAAGATCTTCCCTTTTTTCACTGTAATAAAATCCGGCATAATTACCCCCGGGATGAGGATCCCTGCCAGTACCGTAAGGACCGCGCCCCTCCTCGCTGTGATTAAAATCTGACCCATCGAAGTCAGCAACTTTTTTGTAGAGACAGCTATCGCCATTGCAAGACTCTCTGAGGATGTCATATTTTACCGTTCCACCTTTTTCACTCCAATAACATTGGCGCCGAAGAGTCTGTATATTCAAAGAAGCCGAGGCAGTTGTTCCGAGGAGTAAGCAGGCGCAAACGTAAAGTAAACTGTGTTTCATTTGGATTTCCTTTAAGATCTTATGAGGCTCTAAACTAACGACATCGCTAATATGTGTCCAATAGAAAAAGTTTGATCAGAAACCTAATCGTATTGCTGAAATCGCGTATAGACAAATTGGTGCTATCTGGACCTGGGGTCAGCTATATTGACCGCCGCGCTACTCACCCCAGGTAGGCTCACCAGGGCCACCAAATATCTGTCGCCGGATCGGCGGGCCCCTCGCTTTTGGTGCGGGCTGGAATGTGGCCCGTCCGCCCTTGACACGCGCCCCACAATATACTATTGTTGATAGTACGTTATGAAGACTCGCATCTTGGTTGAGGAAATGATCGTATTTGCAGGTGGCCGGTTTCAAGCCCAAGTGAAGGTCATTGAGGTTCCAAAGAGCGCGAAGTTTCCAGACGGCATCAAGGTCCGGTGCGTATTGCTTGATGTGGATTTGAACTTGCCTCGGCTTTTACTCGATAACCATGAGCCCTTTGGTTATCACCTGCACACGAAGCTGCCGGATGACAAAAATTTTCGGGAGTCTGTCGAAGTCTCGGGCTACGAGGATGCAATCCGCCTCTTCATCAAGGAGGCAAAAAAGGTGGTTGAAGATGAGCAATAAAGCCATGACTGTGACATTTAAAGATTTGGCAGAGCTGGAAAAGGACCTCTTGGGTGCGCTCAAGAAAAAGGCCCCCAAGGTGCAAGCCAGAGATGTCGTTTACTTCGACAATATCGCGTCGTTTAGAAGCTTCATGACACTCCAGAAAATTGAGATCCTAACCCTCATCGCGGCTGCGCACCCTAAATCCGTTTACGAGTTGACCCAGATGCTTGATCGAGGCCTTGCGCCGGTTCAAAAGGACTGTCAAATGCTAGAGAGTGTGGGCTTCATTAAATTTGAGAAGGAAAAGGGTGGCCGGGGTTCGCTTAAGCCCAAGCTGGTATTCGACTATAACCGTATTGTCGTTCAGCTTCCAGAGCACCCCTATGAGCTGCAATTTAGTGCGGCGTCGTAAAACCAACTGCGCCGGTCACTCTTATGGGCCACATCATCTTAATTCGAATCTGCGTTGAAATTTCTGCATGACCCAAGTCAGTTATTGCTCTGAAACCACCGACATTTGGACGCCACAGTAAATTTGAGCGCGCCTTATTGATCAAGGTAAAAAAAATGATTCTGAAGTTCGAAACTGGATATACGTCGAAGTTTCTTTTCCCCGGGAACCTGAATTCCTTCATTATATCAGTCTGCCCATTGGTGTCGGGCACGATGGTTCAGCCGCGACGATTAGGGATTCAAAATGAGCTATATCGGAGAATAAGTTCTAGTAAATGTCCAAAGTCCATAGAAAGATAACTCTCCCAATATCGGGTAGTTAGCTAAGTGTGTAATTTCTCTATACTTTCGTCTCCTCGAAGGTTTGGGATGAGAATCTAGAAAATCTTGATGTGCAATTCTCAATATGAGGCATTCATCAGCAAATAGATCCCTTCTGAATGGCCAATCCAGAATTGATTCAATATAACTTCTAGTAATTTTTATGAGTAACTTCTAGTAGATTTTTCTAATAACTTCTAGTAAATTAATTATCTAAGTTCTAGTAAATTTATGCTCTCTATTAAGGCAGAGCTGAGGATTGAAACATGGTATTTGAACCAAACAAAAGTCTAGCAGAGGCGCTGAAGGTTGCCAAGGAGGCTGCAGAAGACGGCGTAATCGAACACTCTGCTTTAGATGTTAAGCATGCTGAGATTTTAAAGCGAGCGGGATGTCTAACTCCTGTTATTAGAGGTTGGTACCTTCTTTCTAAGCCCGAACCAGTTGGTTCGACAACAATTTGGTATGTCGGTTTTTGGCCATTTATTCGGGTGTATTTGCTGAAAAGATTTGGAAAGCACGGCTACTGTTTATCTGCCGATACTTCTTTAGATTTGCTGACTGGCGAAGAATATATCGCAAGACAAATTACAGCCATAACACGCAAGACTTCGAATCAAACCATCGATTTACCTCAGGACACTTCTTTACTGCTATATTCCGACACTAAGAATTTTCCTGAAAATCTCGAGAAGATAAATGGCATCTACGTGATGTCTCTTCCTCTAGCGCTATGTAGGCTCTCCCCAGGATATTATAAGTCTAAACCACTAAATGTCGAAATTGCTCTAAAAATGCTTCCTTCGGTAACTGAGGTTTCCAGAATATTACTGCAAGGTGGTCTAGTTACAGATGCAGGAAGAATCGCGGGAGCATTCCGTGCGATTGGAGACTCACAGAAAGCAGATCAAATCGTTAGAGATATGCAAGCCGCTGGATTGGCAATCTCTGAGACCAACCCCTTCCAAAATCACACTCCTGTCCTTGAGCTTTCCAGAATTAAATCTCCTCATAGTGGAAGAATCGAAGCAATGTGGAAGCGGATGCGCACATCAGTGATCGAAGCGTTTCCCGAGCCGCCAGGAATTAGCTCAAACAAAGAACGCGTACTCAAAATTATTCAGGAACGATACAAGCATGACGCATATCACTCGCTTTCAATTGAAGGATATGAAGTGACTGAGGATTTGATTCAAAAAATTGAGTCCGGCGACTGGAGCTCTGAAAAGAACCCGAAGGATCACGAGCAAATTGATGCTATGGCGGCCAAAGGGTACCACGATGCTTTCCAACATGTGATTCAGTCTGTACGAAAAACAATCGGAGGAGAACCGGCTGGTCAAGTTTTTGAACATGATCTTCAAAATTGGTACCGCGCTTTATTTTCACCATCAGTAACCACGGGAATTTTAAAAGCGGCAGATTTGGCGGGGTATCGGAATAGTCCTGTGTATATTAAGGGCGCACGTCACGTGCCCCCCCGTAGTAAAGATGCTGTGATTGATTCAATGGAGACACTATTTGGCCTAATCTCCGAAGAAACTCATCCCGCAGTACAAGCTGTCTTAGGGCACTTTATCTTTGTTTACATTCATCCCTACATGGACGGCAATGGTCGGATAGGAAGGCTATTGCTAAATCTGATGCTGGTATCTGGCGGTTACTCGTGGACTGTAATTCGCGCAGAGCAAAGACCGCAATACATGCAGTCGCTAGAAGCAGCCTCTACAGAAGGAAACATTGAGCCGTTTGCACGATTTGTTCGGTCCGAATATGACTACTGGGTTAAGCAGTAAGACAAACGGGCGGCGCTCTCAATAGTGAACTTCCAGGGCTCAACACACTAACCCTAAAATCTAAATCTGTTTAAAATTTAGATTATTGAAGCTGGCGCCAGATCTTCTGCATCAATTCTATATCCACCACCGTCTCGTTTTGGGCCAATTTTAGTGAATAATTAGCTGTTTTTAGTTGTTTTATACAGCTTTTAATTGTATATTCCGAAGAGAGGTCATGCGTGGCAGTCGAGATTTGGCTTACAGAGAACTACTACAAAGAGTTTCAGGCCCGAAAGGGCTGGCTGTTTACGGAAGATGAGGCGAAGGCCGTCTATATAAAGACTCAAGAGCTTCAGGCACACTGGCCTCAGTGCTTGAGAAAGCCCCCGCCCGAAGTTGGTACAAGGTCCGGCCTTCACTACATTAAGTTTGATTGGCCGACGTGCCGCTTAAGGATTTGTTTTGGCGCAAGGAGAGAAGGACAAATTGATAAGGTCGTTGCCCTCACCTGCCGCACCAAGCAGGAGCTTTCAAAAGGAAGCTCTGATGGAACTCGGGAGTGGTGTCGGCATATGGACACGGTTGGCGTTGATCTTTGGGATAGTTACCGCCGCGGACTTTTGAAGTCGTGGAAGATATATTAGGAGGAGCGTATGGGAACACTTTTAAAACGCACGGATCGCTTTGAACACATTCAAAGCATTATTCGCCCCGTGCTCAAACATTTCGACCGCGCGACACTTAAGCAAAAGCTGATTCACGATCTTGCAAGTGCCGCTGATCTCGCCTTTTCAGACGAGTTGCTGCTCGAGAAATTTGAGATGTGGAACGAGCAAAAAGACGATGAAGTATTTCTCTTCCACATTGAGCGCTATTTTGCAAAACGTGATCAAAGAGCGCTACCGCCAGAAGAGCAAGATCAAACCGCTCATCGTGAAAGCATTGAAGCGAATATTAAAGAGAAGGTCCGAGAGGATCAAAAGCGAATCTTTGCCCAACGCCTGACCCAGCTTGCAATTGAGCGTGGCTTGGACACCAATGAAAAGCTTGGCAACTTCCTTAGCGTCTCAACGGAGCAAGCTCGAAAATATCGCTCTGGCGAAAACAAACCCCAGCTTGCAACCATAAGAGACCTCTCAAAGAAATTCGGTGTTTCTGTGGAATACTTGGCAGGATTCTCGGCACAAAAAAGAAAGTAGCTTGAGACAAGTTTCAACCGATCAATTTGCGGATGTAGTCCTCGGACACTCGAGCCTTACGTCCGCCTAATTTTTTAAAAACCATCAAATTATTTTTTCCAAGCAGTCGCCCATATTGCATCAATTACCCGACCGCCGGCTCGGCGAGTAAATTGCTATCGTGAGTCGGTAATATAACTTTGTCTTAATTTCCAATCGAGAAATGGATTGAGATTTAAACTCATTCCGTTCAGCCCGAACCGCGCGGGCTTGAGCACTGTCGGAATTGGTGCCCGTCGTCCGATAGTAGACGGACCACTATTTAGCGGATAGCTTTTCGCCCGGCCGGGCGAAAATTTGATTGGCGCGACGCTAAGGTGTTCGAATCAACCCCGACCAGGACAAAATTAACAGATATGCCAACTTAAGGAGCAAGAGATTTATGAAGAAAGACTACGATTTTAGCAAAGGCAAGGTAAACAAAAAGCCCTTGGCAGATCCCAAGAAGTCTCGGGTGCTAACTAGTATCCGACTTGAGGGTACGGTCTTCCAGTGGTTCATGGCTGAAGCTGAACGGACTGGAGTGCCCTACCAGACTTTGATAAACTCCTATCTTAAGCAGGCCATCGATACACCTTCACCCAAAGAACTACATGAGCGCCTTCAATCTGTGGAGAAGGTTGTCTTCAAGAAAGCCGCTGGTCGTTAATATTGTGGTTTTCAATTTAGAAACCACCGTTGGTCTGCGGAACCACATGGGAACTTGAATCACATGGAGTAGGAACCAGTATTTGCAAAGTCGGGAACCAAAGTGAATGAAATAAAGTTTCATGTCTCCTTCCACCACCCAATCATTTGAGTGCATTGAATGTTACTATGCCGGAATCGACATTGAAGATTGCCGACATCAATAAAATTTCGCCGCGCTGAACCTTATCCCGAAGTATCGAACTCTTTCCTAAGAGCTGATTGACACTCATCTCAGCATTGTCATGACTGATTTCAGCAATGTAGCGTCGGTTAGCCACCACACGGTCGCCAACTATTTTGGCGAGCTCGGGGTTATTATCAAGTCGTGTATTGGTGATCTGAATCGCTGGTTTCACGCGTTCAATGACGGTAACGATGGATGCGTAAAGCTTCTTCATAATGCCTCCTTAAAGCTCCACCAAACTACCAATCGTCGAATCTATTGAGTAATTCATCTTTATGGCCTATTGATGATTTTAAATGAGTTTACTCAGTCACAACCTCCAAGCATTTTTGGCTATTGTTCAACACGGGACTGTCCACGGGGCGGCCAAACAGCTTCATTTAACTCAGACTGGTGTCACTCAAAGGATCCGTGCACTAGAGAGTGAGCTTAAAACCACTCTCTTCCTTCGCAGCAGAAAAGGCATGAATCTCACTCAAGAAGGCGCGGCCTTACTTCGGTACTGCAAAGGTTCCGAGGATCTTGAAGGGCAAGCACTAAGTCAGATCAACGGCGGGGGGCAGGAGAAACCCGTTTATGTCTCGATTGTCGGACCAACAAGCGTGATGACGGCGAGGACTGTCGATTTGTGTTCAAAGCTGTACGAGGATTGGCCCAGTCTTTATTTGAATTTCATCATTAGCGACACCGAAGACCGTTTAAGTCTGGTTCGATCAGGAAAGGCGGCTTTGGCAATTGTTCGCCCTGAACAGGTGCCAAATGAAATGATGTCCTTCGGGCCTTCACCACTGCGGCCTACGCCTTCTCTCAAAATGCAATTCGCATCATTTTAGTTTCGACTCCTGAAGAGGCTTTTCAAATTAGAACCAGATTCAAAGATGTTCTTCTCATAGGAGAAAATCGTGGACGAATCGTTCCAGGCTTTGACTATGGCAATTCGCCTGAACAGATTTCTCGAATCGACTTGACCGCCAGAACTATAGTTCTCCGCTCAAGCAGCGGGACCCAAGGTGTAGTTCAGGCCGTGCGAGCCGATCAGAGTTTTTTAGGAAGCCTTGTTGTTGCTTCCTCTACAGAGAACTTCCTGAAAAATAGCAAAGCCAAGCCCATCACTATTCTCGCTATGGGGTCGCGCAACGGTCCTGATGAAGATGAGGATTTGGATTGTCAGGCCAGGTAATCTGGAATGTGTTGCTATATGCATACAAGTATGGCATAGTTTTATTGAGATGCCCACAATCATTCGCATCCTTGGCACTATTTGGATTGTTCATACCCGAGACCACGGGCATCCGCACGTTACGGTTTACAAAGGCACGCCCTCTAACTACGAGGCCATGGCTAAGATTCGACTCGACGTAGTTGAGGTGATCGAGGCGAAGGGATTTTCAAAAGACTTCTTAAATAAAATTCTTGCGAAGACCCACGAATATCAAACTTTGCTTTTGGAGGCATGGAATGAAATCCACGAAAAAGAAAAGTAAAAAAATCTCTTACGGTGCCGTCGAAACCCCTGACGGTTTTGATGACCCCAAAAATCACAAGGTACGTGTCACTATGTGGATGGACGGCGACCTGCTTATGGCTCTAAAAAAACGCGCAGAAGAGGTTGGCGCTGGTTATCAAACGCTGGCACAAAAGTTACTTCGCGATGCTGTTTCAGAGACCGAGAGTTTAGCGAAGCGACTTGAGCGCATAGAGAAGGCTTTAAAGTTAAAAACGGGCTAGCTCAGTTCGAAAGCATCTCGCCGTCCCTAGTCTCAAACCTAGTTAATTTTGATTGGGCTGCAAATTCGAGATACTTGATCAATGAGCTCAACTGCTCCGACGAGCAATGCTCAGGCACATAAACAATTTCTAGCTTGATGCGATCTGGGGCTGACACGGGAAATGTACAACTTTGGTCGGGTTGGCACCCGCAGGGTCCAGTGTCGAACGCCGGAGGCGTTGTTAATGCATGATTCAAAGAAAAATATTTTTCTTTG
>JAYSTF010000108.1:0-25980 GCA_043720065.1 Pseudobdellovibrionaceae bacterium
TCGACCGCTTTCCAGGACAAGCTAAAATTATTGTCGGCAAGTGTGTCGATTCAGCGCGAGCGAGAATTGCAGCTCGTAAGGCTCGAGAGTTAACACGCCGAAAAACAGCCCTCGACGGCGGCTCGCTTCCAGGAAAAATGGCAGATTGCCAAGAGCGCGACCCAGCCCTTTGCGAGCTGTACCTGGTGGAAGGTGATTCGGCCGGAGGCTCCGCGAAGCAAGCACGAGATCGAAAGACGCAAGCGGTGCTTCCTCTCAAGGGTAAAATTCTAAACGTTGAAAAAGCGCGTTTCGATAAAATGCTTTCCAACGAAGAAATCCGCATGATGATTTCGGCCCTTGGAACTGGAATCGGTAAAGACAACGTAAACGTCGAAAAGATTCGTTATCATAAGGTTATTATCATGACAGATGCGGACGTGGATGGATCACACATCCGGACACTCTTGCTGACGTTCTTTTATCGGCAGCTGCCTGCGGTTTTGGAAAAAGGATATATCTATATCGCGCAGCCGCCTCTGTATCGCGCGAAAAAAGGAAACTCAGAGCGGTACTTGAAAGACGAGAAAGCCCTGACCCAGTACCTGCTGGATATCTCTCTAGAAAAAATGAACGTACTAAATTTAAAAGAAGGCCAGTCTGAGGCTGAGCTCAAGCGCTTTATTTTAAATATCCAGCGTTACGGCGACCTGATGAAGACAATGGCCAATCGTTTCGATGCCGATGTGCTTTCGTATTTTGTAGGTTGGTCCCAGCCGCTTGAAGAATTAATGAAGTCCGAGACTGCCACCAAAAAAGCGTTCGACGGCATTAAGAAATGGGCGAAGGATCATCCACTCACCGGAATTTCTGAACTCGAGATCAAGATCGCTAAGAACGAAGAGTATGGGAATTACGAATTCACGATCTCCAGCACGAAGTATGGTTACAAATTTGCATCTGAATTTACTAACAACACGGCACAATCCACCGAGTGGAAAGAGCTCGTGGGTTTATGGAGCAGCTTCCAAAAAACCGTTGAACTTCCAATCCGCCTAAAAGTAGCGGACGGCGAGGAAGAGTTCGCCAACTACGTGGATTTTTATGCGCGGGTGATGGAACTTGGGAAAAAAGGCATCTACATCCAGCGCTATAAGGGATTGGGCGAGATGAATCCGGAGCAACTTTGGGAAACGACTTTGAACCCGGAAAACCGGCGTCTGCTTCGGGTAACGATCGATGATGCGATGGCGGCGGATGAAACGTTTTCGATTTTAATGGGTGAACAAGTAGAACCACGGCGTAAGTTCATTGAAGACAACGCCCTTCTTGCCAAAGAACTCGACGTTTAGATTAATTTTTGTATTAAGGGATTAAGAAAATATGGAACGTCCACCTGAGCAATTAGGTATTACCGATGTAGATATTAACAAGGAAATGCGTGAGGCGTATCTCCAGTACTCGATGAGCGTCATCGTTGGTCGGGCACTTCCTGACGTGCGTGACGGATTAAAACCGGTGCATCGCCGTTGCTTGTTCGCCATGCACGAACTCAGCAACACCCACGATAAGCCTTATAAAAAATCCGCTCGTGTCGTGGGGGATGTGATCGGTAAATACCATCCACACGGTGACATGGCAGTTTACGACACGATCGTTCGTATGGCCCAAGACTTTTCGCTTCGCTATCCATTAGTGGACGGCCAAGGGAATTTCGGATCCATCGACGGCGATGCGCCTGCAGCCCCCCGGTACACTGAAATTCGCATGACCAAGCTCGCGGAAGAGCTGTTGTCGGATATCGATAAAGACACGGTTTCCTTCGGCTGGAACTACGATGACTCCTTATTAATTCCGCTGACTCTCCCGGCAAAGTTCCCAAACCTTTTGGTGAACGGTAGCTCTGGGATCGCCGTTGGTATGGCGACAAACATTCCGCCGCATAATTTGGGCGAAGTGATCGATGGTTGCATTGCCTTGATCAAGAATCCTCAGATGTCGATTGATGAGCTCATTCGACTTATTCCTGGCCCGGACTTTCCGACTTCCGGAATTATCGCCGGATCTAACGGAATTATTTCTGCTTATAAAACGGGTCGCGGCGTAATCAGCCTTCGTGCCGTTGCGGAAATGGAACAGCGGAAGGACCGCGAAGACATCATCATCACTGAGATTCCCTATCAGGTGAACAAGGCAAAGCTGATTGAAAGTATCGCCGATCTTGTGCGCGATAAGCGAGTGGAAGGCATTTCCGATATTCGTGACGAATCCAGCCGCGAAGGTATGCGCATCGTTATTAACTTAAAGAGGGGCGAAAACGCTCAGGTGATTTTGAATCGCCTGTATAAGTTCACCCAGCTTCAAGTGAGCTTCGGCATTATCATGCTGGCTCTCGATGCGAGAAATCAGCCGGTGATCTTTGATCTTAAGCGCATGCTTGAGGCGTTCATTGTTCATCGCAAAGATGTAGTCACTCGTAGATGTATTTTTGATCTCAAGAAAGCGGAAGCTCGCGCGCACATCTTAGAGGGTTTAAGGAAAGCCCTTGATCAGATCGATGCCGTCATTGCGACAATTCGAGCTGCGAAGGAAGCCGATCAAGCGCGAGAAAGCTTGATGAGCAAGTTTCAATTCAGCGAAAAACAAGCGGTTGCGATCTTGGAAATGCGCCTTCAGCGCTTAACCGGCCTTGAGCGTCAGAAGATCATCGATGAATTAGCTGAGGTTCAAAAGAACATCACTTGGCTCCTGATGGTTTTAGGCAGCGTCGCTGAAATTTATAAACTCATCATGGGTGAGCTTGAAGACATCAAGACCCGCTTTTCTGATCCGCGCCGAACGAAGATTGAGCGGACTTCAGAGGAATTGCAAGACGAGGATTTAATTGCTCGCGAAGAGATGGTCGTTCTGATGACCAACTCTGGATACGTTAAACGAATTTCGACGGACGAATATCGCCTGCAAAAGCGTGGTGGTAAGGGATTAAAGGGTGCGGAAACGCGGGAAGAGGATTTTGTAAACCGCGTGTTCGTTGCCGATACTCTTACTACTCTTCTCGTATTCTCAGATCGCGGCAAACTTTATTGGCTTAAGGTGCATCAGATTCCGCTAGGATCTAGAACGTCAAAAGGAAAGGCGATCAATAACTTGATCAATCTTTCTTCCGGCGAGTCAGTCCGCGCGATCTTGCCAATTCAGGAATTCAAAGAAGATCAGCACATTGTGATGCTCACTGAAAAAGGAACGATCAAGAAAACGACCTTAGAGTCATTCTCTCGTCCTCGTCCTTCGGGGCTTATCGCCTTGACCATTGAGCTCGATGATAATCTTCAAGACGCTAAAATTAGCAGTGGCAAAGACGATATTTTCATCGTCACAAAAGATGGAATGTCGATTCGCTTTGAAGAAGATGATGTTCGTGCCATGGGCCGAGCAGCTCGCGGTGTGCGCGGAATTTCACTCGCTAAAGATGATCGTGTGATCGGGATGGAAATCGTAACGAAGGCATCCAAAGAGACGGTGCTTATGGTAACTAGAAATGGTTATGGTAAGCGCACTTCAATGGAAGAGTACCGCACGCAAAGTCGCGGTGGCGTAGGTATTATCACTCAAAAGACAACGGACAAAGTGGGAGATCTCGTGACGGCATCGTTCGTGACGGACAAGGAGCAGATTCTTGTCATGACGAACAATGGCCAAACGATCAGGACGCGCTGTCAGGAAATTTCAACTCTCGGCCGTAACACTCAAGGTGTACGTCTGATGGATTTGAAAGACGGCGAGTATGTTACTAGCGTCGCGGTCATGGAAGATGACGAACCAAAACCAGAATGAGGACTTTCTTCTTTCTAGTTTTGGTCTCGGCACTGTTTGGATGCACACCCTCCTTTCAGCGTTGGCAATTCTCCTCAGCCGTAAACTTGGTTGAGGAGAAAAAATACCCAGCCGCTGTCGACCGTTTTTCCCGGGTGATGAAGCGTGCTCCAGACCAACCAGTGGCTCTTGAGGCTTCGCGCCGCGGATCAAAAATCGCGGAATTTGAATTGAAAGACTATTCAAAAGCGGCGGAGTTCTACCGTCACCTTGTTATGCACTCTCCAGACCCCAAGGAACGAGTAAATGCGCAAAAGTCCTTAGCCGAGATCTACTTTCAAAAACTAATGAACTACGATCAGGCTGTGATTGAATACGGGCGACTTCTTCCGCTAGTGGATACGAAGGAGCGCGGACAATTCCAGATGGTTCTGGCAAAGGCGAACCTAAATCTCAATAATTTCTCTCAAGCCCTCATTGAAATCGAAGAGCTTTTAAGTAAAAAGCTAAGTGATGACCTTAGGTTTGAGGCACAGCTTTTTAAGGGCAATCTTCTCCAGGCGGCGAAGCGACTAGATGAGGCGATTTCGGTGTTTAATCAGCTGATGAAGGAATTTCCGCTCAAAGCGAAGAACGATAACGTAGGAATGAGTCTTGCGGTTTGCCTTGAGGAAAAAGGCGATCTAAAGAGAGCCGTGGAAGTTTTAGAAATTATTAAGACCGACTACCCAACCCCCGATTTTATTCAGGTTCGCATCACTCGCCTGAAAGATCGCATGTCCAATATGCCGGGAGCCCAAGGCTTTAAGAGGTAACCATGGCCGACTCAACGCCACCAAAAAATCGCATGATTGCCTTCGCCGGGATCGGCTTTGAGCTGATCGGACTCCTTCTTGGCGGCGCCTTTCTTGGCCAATACTTGGACACTAAGTATGCCGTGGAAGGCTGGTGGACAGCGGGTTTAGTGATTCTTGCTTTGATTGGCTGGTTGGTTCATTTGATAGTCATGCTTAAAAGTTTTCAGGCGTCGGAACCTTAAAGCGTGAACCCACCCTCACCCTTTTTGATCCTCAAAGTTCATGTGGTAATTTCTCTAGCCGTATCGCTTCTCCTGCTCATGGTTAGTGAGCAACACGCAATGTCATACGCGGTAGGAGGCGGTCTCATGGGTGTGAATCTTGCTCTGTTAATCATTGGTTGGGGTGGGATGCTGAGCAAAAAATCGATTGCGTTGCCCGTTGGTATCATTGTAATCAAGTGGACTCTTTTCGGGGCAATCTGTGTATATTTGGCGCGATCAAACTGGATAGTGCCGATACCCTTTGTTCTTGGTATCGGATCCATTGTGGTAAGCGCGCTTGCTATTGTTGCGAAGAGAAAGATAACTCTCAAAGCTTAAAGGCATTGGTTATTTATAAGTGGTTCATTTCAATTGGACACAGCTGGTACCGGGAGTCACACACGACAACTTGCACGTTGCGACTAGCATCGCATCGGCGGGAGTTTTAGGTTTGCTAGCAATTGCGGGCCGTGCGGCATTGGGCTCTGGCGATAAATCGATACTTCCAGCTGGTCGACTTTCAATCAAAGCTGTTTTCGAAGTGATTACCGAAGTCATCGTTGCTTTGACTGATATGGTTATCGGAGAACACGGCAGGAAATTCGTTCCTATGTTCGCTTCAGTTTTCTTTTTTATTTTCGCGGCAAACATGATCGGGATTATTCCGGGCATGACGGCAGCGACGGACAATATCAACGTCACCCTTGCCATCGGGATTTGCATGTTCTTCGTCTATAATTATTTCGGCGTTAAGGAAAATGGCTGGGGATATCTCAAGCATTTTCTCGGACCGGTTTGGTGGCTCGCGCCGATGATACTTTTGATTGAACTGATTTCGCATGTGATCCGACCGCTAACATTGGGTCTACGGCTTGCGTACAATATCACGGCCGACCACACGGTTCTGTCTATTTTCCTCGATATTTTCCCCTGGGGATTACCCATTCCATTTTATATAATGGGTCTTTTTGTGGCGACGTTGCAGGCCTTCGTCTTCACGATTTTGTCGATGGTTTACGTTTCAATGGCAACTGCACACGAACATTAATTCATTACTCATTTGAGGAGAGCGAAATGAAAAAGACACTGATGATATTTGCAACAACCTTTGCATCCATGCCAGCTTGGGCGCAGGAAGAAGTGGTAAAAGTTCCGGCCGCGGTCGAAAAGGGAGTCGCTGGTTGGTATGCCCTCGGCGCAGGTATTTTGCTTGGCCTTGCCGCTCTTGGTGGAACTCTCGGACAGGGTAAGATCGGTGCTGCCGCGATGGACGGAATCGCCCGCAATCCCCAAGCGAGCAAAGAGATGTTCACTCCGATGATTATCGCCCTCGCCCTCGTAGAATCCCTTGTGATTATCTCTTGGGTTATCGCATTCTTTATTCAAGGCAAAATCTAATTCAAAAGTAGTTTTGCTTTAAATGGACCTACGAAAAGCCAGCTCTGTTATGAGCTGGTTTTTTTGTTTCATAACGACACATGACTCTTCGCAGCAGGGTGGATCTTTTCACATAAAAGGTCCTAATCATCAATTTGCCACGGCCAATCTCCGATAATTTAATAGATATCAAGGACCTACCTAAGGGTTGGGGAAGGCTAAAAGTTTTGGGTCAACAGCAGGGTCATTCAGCGCAGGAGATCGACATCGATTCAATCGAGGTCGAAGTCCTGATCATTTGTAAGAACCCTGCCGCCTTTCAGCAGAGCGCTTCCTATTTGAGTCGCCGAGGCTGGCCGACGACAGTCGTCGGGAACTTAAGTAAGGCCATCGATTATATCGTCAAACACAATCCTGATTACGTCTTAATTAGCTTAAACCATCCCAATACAAATACGTTTCGTTTACCCGTGCTTTTGACCCAAGGAATGAACGTGGAATGTATTGCCTTTGCCGAAACCGGAGACGTCGGAACCACGGCGAAACTCGCAGCGACCAATTTTAAAAATAAACTTCAAGGCTTACCCAGTGGACCGAACATACAGCGTATGATCCGCCGCCTACTCATGGAGATGCTGGAACTTAATAAGGTGCCAGAGGAAGTTCCCTCCTTTGTTACAGATGCCGATCCCGTACCTAAGCCGAAATTTAAAATAAAGGATATCGGTGACGATGTAATAGAGGGCGGCAAGTACACAATGGGCCGCCAAAAGGACCGTAAACGCCTCAAAGATTTGCGCCCTGGTAGCGACGGACGACAGCCGCAAGCAGGTAAATCGACAAAGGAAATGCCATCCGCTGAGAAAGCGGAACTTATGAAGCTTGCAAAGGAGCACGGGGCAAAAGGCGAATCCGGCATGATGTTTATGCCATCCGCAGGAGATGATATTGCATCGGAAAATCACGTCGTAATTCAAAAAGGCGGCGGCAAAAGCGAAATGAAATCGGCTCTACAAAAGGGGCCGGGAGCGAATTCTTTTTCTGTCGTCCAAGAAGGACCAGATTCCAAAGCGTCGGGTCGGCCTCAAATATTTACTGTTGATAAGCCTGTGCGTGGTTCGAAAAAGTACCAAGCTCTTTTTGAAAAATCTGTCGAAGAAGCTCTTGCGAGAACATGTGTCTCCGCTGGCGAAAAAGCTCGAAAGTTAGGCGCCGTGAATTTTGTCGCGGCCCTGCCAGTCGACAGCCCTGAGCTTCATGGTTATCTGGTAATAAGTATTTCGGGCGTAGCACCTGATCTTCAGCTCGAAGTGTTACGATCATTCAGAACTGAGCTCAGCACCTTGATGGCCGAATTTGGTGTCCCAGCGGTGACGGAAGAAGCGTTCGTCGTGGAAATGGAAACCTTCGAATATTTAGAGTGGGTAAAAAACGAAGCCGAAATGGCTTTTATCACGGATCATCAAGGCGCTGAAGTGGGCGTCTCCTTCTTCGCCACTGAAGAAAGGCTGCCGCAGCCCGGAGAAACCGAAAAGCGCGATATGGCGACAATCAAAATTCAAGAAATAGAGCCTGAGCAAGCAGTGCCGTTCAAGGCGTACTTGCACTTTAAGCGAAGTGACCGATTGTACTTATATCTGCGCAACGGCCGAAAGCTCTATCAAGATCAAAAAGACCGCCTGCTTTCACATAAAGTCGGCGAGCTCTATATTAAGTCTATTGATATCAATAATTTCAAAAACTACAGCGCAACTAACTTTTTAACGCGAACATCGCGAAAATTCCGCAATAAGCGAACCGGTTAATTCAGCAAGCTTCGGGCCACGCTTGGAATTTTCAGCCATTTAGACTACATTCGCCTACTTTATTAGAGCCGGAGGACCCTGTGGCAAAGAAAAAGAGCCTTGATCACCTCTTTGAAGAAGATGAGCAAATTCAGCCCGAGAGTGAGTTTGATGCTCTTTTAGAGTCTACCGCAGGAATCCAGAGCCGCGGCTTCGCTACGGGCGATACCTTTAAAGGTGAAATTCTAGCGATCAGTGGGCAAGAAGCCTTTGTCTCTACGGGAACCCCTACAGACGCCATCATGCCATTTGCTTTGGCCGAAAACAAAGAGCCGCCAAAAGTGGGCGATGTAGTGAGCGTGGTCGTCGTGCGAATTCGAAATGGGCAAATTCTTGTGCGACCACAGGGCTCAAAAGGTGTTCGCATGGATGGCGACACGATTGAAGACGCGTTTCAAATGGAACTGCCCGTTGAAGGAACAGTGCTTGAAGCCGTTAAGGGCGGGTTCCGCGTAAAAGTGCAAGAGCACAAAGCGTTTTGCCCGATTTCGCAAATGGATTTTAGAGTCGTTACACCGGAAGATTATATCGGAAAGAAATTTAGTTTTCTTATCACGAAGTGGGAGCGCGGCCGTGACCTCGTAGTCTCTCGGCGAAAACTTCTCGATGTCGATCGCAAGGCGAGCGAAAAAGATTTCGTGAAAACCGGCGAGATTGGCGCGATCTTTACAGGCACGGTTTTTCGATTGGAAAAATACGGTGCATTCGTGCGCCTTGAAAATAACGTTGAAGGTTTAGTGCCCATCAGCGAAATGAGCTGGGGCCGCATTAATCACCCACAAGATGTTGTGAATATGGGTCAGGTCATTCAAGTAAAACTGATTCGAGTTACTGAAGAAGAGGGCCGCTTAAAAGTAAGCCTATCTTTAAAACAAGGTGGCAGTGTTAATGATCCCTGGTCGTCCATCGAATCTCAGTTTCCTGTAGGCGCTCAAGTCGAGGGCGTTGTTGAGGGAAAAGAGCAGTTCGGTTTGTTCGTGAATATCGCAATCGGCGTCACGGGACTGTTGCCTCGCTCAGCATGGCGCGATTCCACCGAAGGCGCGCAGTTTGAAAACAAACGTAAAGGCGACAAGGTAAAAGTCCGCGTCGAGAAGATAGATTTGGACACCCACCGGCTCTCGTTCTCTTTGCCTCGTGAAGATGAAGACGATAGTTGGCGCACCCACTCGTCAGTCTCTAAGTCTTCATTTGGAAACTTCGGCGACATGCTCAAAGATGCAAAAACAAAAAAGTAAGTTTGTAGTTCAACGCAACGGGACACCTGCGCCGGACTAAACAAATTGATTGTGCTTCTGTTGGTCATTCGAGTGCCTTAGCGGCACCCCAAGAATATGATTTTTAAGTCTTACTCAGGTCAGTCATGAACGAGCGATTTTGAATAGGCGTTCGGTAGGTATTTAGTGGCTTCAGTACGATCAATTAGAATTTCGAAATATTTTTCCACCGACGAAGTCATGAAATAAATTTGACTCCGGCAAAGTGCTGTTACCGTTAGGATCTATTCTGAAATAGTGAGCCTAATATAAACCTAGCGGCAAATCATAAATGACAAAACTGGAAATGTAGCCCTGTTCGTTCACTTTTACCCTGATTGAAAAATCTAAATCCTTAAAGTTATAGCCGTATCTAACAAGCGTGCTCGGGGAACTAGGATATTGACCCTGGACCACATGAACAACAGCAAGTTCATTTCCTCCCGAATCCAATAGAATCATCGCTTGAGCGTCTGGGTATATGGACTCCACTGCAACTGAAGTTTTAGTCAGTCCTGTAAGCGCGCCACTGCAGTCCTCAACGGAGAAAGCTGGGCAAGATATAAACAACAATGTAATAAAAACCACCAGACTGCGCACTAAACCATCCGAAGCCTCGAGGTAACCATAGTACTGCGGGAACTTAGCACTGTTTATGCCGCCCGCCATTTTGGTCTTTTAAATTAAGCCTCTAAGCCAGTGCGGACGAAAAGTTTTTTTCGCTCGCTAATTCTGGCGTTGGTAAACTAGGAAGATTTCCCTTTAGACTTCTCCTATCGCGGGGGTACGGCCTACCTATTGTGCGGCGACGACAATTCAGATGTCCGATGGGCCCGCCTGGAAATGACATTTCAAATACAGAAAGATTATTCTAGCCCCAAAAAATGTTGACGCCACTTATTGTTTACCAATTGGCCGACAAGATATTGAACTAAAATTGTTGGCGATCGGGAAAGTTTGGTTTCTGAATTATCGTTATAGCCAAAGCTCAGGCTAATCAACGGCCACCCACGGCGCTTGTTTGAGTGCAAATTTCTCAAGGAAGAATCACTAAAAACCGACTTTCAAAATCCATGATACAAGGTTCTCAAGTAACAGGAGGTTTACCATGAATCTAGAAAATCTAAGTGACGACAATCTTTTAAAATCCACAGAAGAAGCAGCATTAACTGCCAGAGAATCGATCATCCGACTTTTGCATCATTTAGCTGAGGTTCAGCGCCGCAGACTTTTCGCGCGCGTTGGCTGCGACTCGCTTTTTGATTATTGCGTGAGAGTGGTACACATGAGTCACGGTGAGGCGGCTCGGAGAGTTAACGCCTCAAGAGCATTGGCCGAATTCCCTAATTTAGAAGAAAAAATAGTTTCCGGAACTTTAACAGTGACCGCCATCAGCCAAGCGCAAATCTTTTTCAAAAGCGAACGCAAGCTTTCAAATCCAATTCCTGAAGAGAAGAAGCAGGAAATCTATTTGCAGCTTGAGAATCAATCCACCCGCTCAGCGGAGAAAATATTATTGAGCCTCAGCTCACAGCCTGAGGCAATCGGCAGAGAGCGCAATCGTCAGATCACGCCAACTTTGACAGAAGTTACGTGCGTTCTGGATGAAGCCACGATGGCGGATCTGGAAAGGCTCAAAGAAATCTGGTCATATGCTCTGCCGAACGCATCCACTTCCGACTTAATTAAGAAAATGGCGGGAGTTTGTCGCGCAAAGCTGGATCCTCTCAACACAACGCGACACCTGCGCCGGACTAGAATACTGAGCACTAATCGGGTTAACTAGAACGAGCAATTATGAATAATCCGAAGTCAGATAACCAGTGATTTCGTGGTCACCCTCTCCAGAACACTCTTGACTGGCTTGCTGCGGGATGCTGGAGTTTGATCTCTTAAAAGGGGAATATAAATGAAAGCATTCTTCGTCATCTTGATTTCTTTGACCCCACTGTTGAGCTTTGCTGAATCTGCAGAACTAATTGGGTATGTCCATGGAACTTACACACTTATTAAAGAGTGGAACTTTGAGAAGGTTACCCATGACATCGAAGTGGTCTGCCAAGGTGAAATTCAAGTGCCGGTCTTTGACGTTCGCCCGAGTCCGTACCTAAAAATTGAAGCAGCAGCTGTAGATTGTCCTACGGTATGGGGAGAGAGCCCTTTCACATTTGGAATCGAGACAGCAGTCATTCTTCAAGACAAAAAATGGAGTGGCTGGGGAACAGAGACGACAGGCCTTTTGGGGCTCTTATCCTATCCAAGTGCCCAAAGAGACAATGCGAAAAAGATGGGAGTGCAGGATCCAATAGTTGGAGTTCAACAGGTTGGTGGGACGAAAGACAACGTGAAGCTTTTGTCGGAATTGAGACCGTCCAAGGATGGGAGGACTTGCGATTCTCAGGGATGTCGACAGTTGCCCTACGTATTCAGGCTTAAGTTGACAGCTGACTATAGTGCGAAGCAATAAGGAATTAAGTCGAAATTGGGGTCAAAAACCAATAGTTTTGCCCGAGCTGCTGATTGGTTAAGCTGGGAATTTCGAGCCGCCCCCAGGCGCGCCACCCGCGACGTCGCGGGCGTACATTAACTCTACAAAAGCGGGTTTACGATATCCTCAAACCGCGCCCGAATTTTATTTAATGCTTCTTGCGAGCTCGCTTCAAACCGCAAAACTAAAACCGGTTGAGTGTTTGATGCGCGGGCTAATGCCCAGCCTTCGGGGAAGCTAACGCGAATTCCATCGATTAGGTTTACTGTGTACTCACTGGAGCCAGGCTTAAAGGTTTCGACCAGGCGGGAGACGATGCTGTGCTTTTTTTCTTCTGTCGTATCGATGCGAAGCTCAGGAGTGTTGAACGCCTTAGGAAGATCCGACAAAAGTTCGCTAATGGTTTTGCCGGTTTTTGATAAAATCTCTACCACGCGAAGGCCTGCGTAAAGGGCGTCATCGTATCCGTAATTGCGGTCGGCAAAGAAAATGTGACCACTGAGTTCGCCGCCAAAGGGGGCTTTCTCAATTTTGATTTTTTCCTTAATCAAACTGTGCCCTGTTTTCCACATGATGGGAGTGCCGCCGTGTTTTTCGATATACGCAAACAAACGATCCGAACACTTCACGTCTCCGATTATCTTTTCCCCAGGTCTATCCACAAGAACAAAACGGCTACATAGGGCAATCAGTTCGTCGCCGAAAATCATATTTCCCTGGTCATCCACTACGCCGATGCGATCAGCGTCGCCGTCAAAGCCAATGCCGACTTGGGCGCCTTGCTTTCGCACTTCTTTGATTAAATCTTGCAGGTTTTCAATTACCGTCGGATCGGGGTGATGGTTAGGAAACATTCCATCCGGTTCTTCAAAAAGGATTGTGGGTTTTAGGCCAACGGCTTCGTAGAGTCTTCGCGCAATACAGCCGCCCGCACCGTTGCCACAATCAAGAACAACCTTGATCGGTTTAAGCTGACCGAATTCTTTTTTATAGCGCTCGATGTATTGTGGGAAAATATCAATTCGCGATTCGTCGCCAGAACCTGAAACGAATTTTCCTGTTTCGATGATCGTGTGCAGTTTTTTGATTTCCGCGCCAAAAATGGTCGACTTGCCGACGGAAATTTTAAAACCATTGTACTCAGGCGGATTATGACTTCCGGTTACCATCAAAGCGCCATCGACATTTGGAACCGCGAAAGTAGCATAGTAGCTAATCGGTGAAGTCACGAGGCCAAGATGTATGACATTGGCGCCAGAGGCCGTCATGCCTTTAGCTAAAGCCTTTACGATCTCAGGGCATGAGAGCCGGGCATCATGGCCAAGCGCGATCGTTGGACCTTTAACTCCCTTTTCTTGAGAAAAGTAGGTGATATAAGCGCGCCCTAAGGTTTCGGCAAAAGCGGCATCGAAATCTTTGTTCACTACGCCGCGGATATCGTACTCGCGGAAAATAACTGGATCCATTTTCATAAAAGAACCTTTCTTCTAAACTGTTTCGGTCCGCACGAGGGCGATGGCCGTTAGGATCGAATCCTTCATTGACCCGTGCTGGGCTTGATTCAAACCAAAAATCTCCTTAGCCGTACCGTGATCGACGCTTGTCCGTATAAATGGCAGACCAAGGGTAACGTGAACCCCAGACTCAAAGCCATGGACTAACTTAAATGGAATTAGTCCTTGATCGTGATAAGGACAAACAAATACTGCGTACTTGTCTTGCATTGCAGGCAAAAAGGCCACGTCGGGCACCAATGGACCCTCAACGCCATGGGCACTCCAAGCCTTGATTACCTTTTGAACCCATTGCTTTTCTTCACGCCCAATAAGCCCGGCTTCGCCGGCATGCGGGTTTAATCCGACTACGGCGATGGGCCGCCGCTTTCCCTCAGCAAAAAGTGAATCGCGAAGTTTTACGGCGTGAGCCAGCGCTTTTTCAAGTAGCGAGGAAGTATAAGTTTTTGCAACTTGGGAGATGGGGATATGTCCAGTCACTAAAATGACTGAAAAATTTTTCCCCCAAAAAGACATGAACAGATTTTTCGACTTCGAAAGGCTAGCGAGAAGTTCCGTATGCCCTACGTGACGCCGGTCCTTACTCTGCATTCCCACTTTGCTTAGCGGTCCCGTGACGAGTGCATCACAGAGCTTGGTTTGGCAGGCAAGCGCCGCATGTATCACCCATTCATCGGGCCGCGCGGTGGAAACGACGTCAAGCAATTCGCCCGAGTCCAATGGTTGATTCCAGACGTCCATACTGTCAGGCGCTGGTACGACTTTAAAGCGAGCTTTAATTAAGTCCGTGTACCGGGATTCGTTTTGTTCGGACCGCCACAGAACAAACTGCACATTTTTTTGCGGACCGATTTCGTTTAGCGCTTTAGCGGCGACCTCAAGTCCGATGCCGTCGGTGTCACCGGTAGTGATCGCAATTCGGATAGGACTATTTTTTAGCGACATCGGGGCCAGCGTTGATACGGATGAACGCCTCCTCGCGGCGCTGATCCAACCAAGAGCGAAACTGGCGTTTGAAGACATCTTGATAAAGAACAGCTCGGAGCTGCTCTTTCTTTTCTTCAAGCCCTGGGTCGCCGGTGACGTTCTTCTTCAAAACTTTAACGACGTGAATCCCTAGTCGAGTTTTCACAGGCTCGGAAATATCGCCGACGTTTAGATTTCTCACGCCCTCTTCAATTTCTTTAAGCATTTCACCAGAGCGAAAATCGCCGAGGAAGCCGTCCTTAGAAAAATTAGGATCTTCGCTCGCTTGTTCAGCGAGCTTTTCAAACGGCTGCCCTTTACGAATTTTTCCTAAAGTATTCATTGCTCTTTCGCGAGCGGCCTTTTCCCCCCCGTTGCTTGGAAGAAAAAGAATGTGAGCCAAAGAATATTCATAAGCTTGATTTTTTCTTGGCCCACTCGTGCGCATGTAATGGGCCGCGATGTCTTCGTCAGAAATTTTAATTCGTGAGGAAACTTCGCGCTCAATTAAACCTTGGCGCTCGATCGATGATTTGATGAAGGCTTGATAATCGGCAAAGGTCGCGCCCTTTTCGGCCAAAACATCCTTAAGCTGATTCCGATTTATTCGGCGTGCTTTTAAAATGTTTCGCACTTCCTGTTCTACTCGCTCAAAAGTCACTTCTTGGCCGCGTTTTTTAACTTCCGAATCCAAAACTTTTTCGTCAATTAAGAAACTGGTCAACACCTGGCGATCTTTGATCAATTTGTCTTTGCCGGCCATTTGCACCAGAGCATCATCAATCAAACCATCATTTTGCAGGCGCTTCTTAAATGCCTCAACATCCGAGAGCAACAAGACTTGATCATTAACGATGGCTAGTACCCGCTCGACAGTTCTCGCATGAGTCACGACAGATGCGGCTAAAACAGCAAGAGCCAGAAAAATTTTGCTCATATCACTCTTCCCTGGTTTCGATGCGAATCTCATTGATGAGCTGGTCATCTTTAAGAACTCGCGCTTTGCGAAGTTCACTCTCAAGCCACGAAGTATATATTGCCTGTTCACGATTGGCGATCAAGGCGCGTCGAATCCGATCTTTCACCTGATCAAAGGGTACGGTCTGGGCTGGCCGTTTCGCGATGACTTCGAAGATATGATACCCGTAGGGGCTTTTAATAATGTCGCTACGTCGCCCAGCCGGCATGGTAAAGGCTGCGTCAAAACCTTCCATGACCCCTTTTTCCATCCAGCCGATGTCGCCCTTTTGGCGTTTGCCCTCCGGCGTAATGGAGTGCTTTTCCGCAAGTTCAGTCATGGGTTTGCCCTTTTTTAGCTGCTCTTGAATCACCTTGGCATCGGCTTCTGAGGAAACCACGACTTGTCTCAGCCTCACTTGTTCTGGCCGCTCAAAGGTTTCTTTGTTCGTTAGGTAATGGTTTCGCATCTCTTCATCGGTCGGACTTTGCGTTTTTTCGTTAAGCTTTTGTGAAACGAGGCGAAGAAGTAGAGTCTGTGTCAGTCGCCCTTTCCAATCTTTAAACGAAATGTTTTCGTCGGCTAAAGTGCGCTCGAACGTTAAATCATCGGGGTAAGTCTTTTTAATTTTTTGAATTTCGCTTTCAATGTCCTCGGCACGAACGAAAATATTATTCGTCTTGGCCCAATCTTCGGTCAGAACATTAATAATGAAATCGCGCAGCAAGTGGTCTTTCGCGCGCTGAATGACGGAAGGATCTTTCGCCGTGAGGGCATCCAGGTGGCGTAGTCGGGAGGCGAGCAGGTCGGCAAACGCCGAGGCTTTAAGCTCTTGGCCATTCACGTTCACCACTGGGCGGTTGGCGACTTGGCGCGCTTTCGTGCATGCACCAAGGCCGAAAAAACAACAGGCTGCAATGAGCAGCCTGGCGGGAAGCATAAGCGTTGATCGCGCTCGAATCATTCGGACTTAACACCCTTTAAAGCCGCTTTATTTACTTCAATTTTGTACTTCGACTTTAGACTTTTAAAATAATCGTCGAAGATGGTTTTACGTTTCTCATCAAAGACCGCCGTGCGAACCGGCCGCTTGTCAGTGATGTCGGAATAAGCTTGGCGGCCGGTCAACTTAATGACGTGAAAACCAAAGCGCGTTTCAACGGGACCAGTAACTTCGCCCACTTTTAAAGTCACCGCGGCGTCATAATAAGTAGGCACAAGTGTAATGCGGTTTTGAAAATCCAAATCCCCGCCACGCTCTTTCGTTACAACGTCATCACTGCGCAGTTTTGCGATCTCGCCGAACTCACGTTTTCCGGTCTTCACGTCGGCCAAGATCTCTTGCGCCAGCTTCCTTGCAATCTCTTTTTCCGCAGGCGTAACCGTGGGCTTATATTCCACCAAGATATGAGATGTGCGTAAGTAAGGGCTCTTCTCATAATACTTTTTCATTTCACCTTCGGTGACTTTGATGTTGTTCACTTTGTCGCCGAGGGCCTTTTCGACAAGGGCTTTGTACATTTCCTGTCGGAAGCGTTCTTTTACAATTGGATCGTCGGCAACTTTTTGCTTCTCAGCTTCTTGAACGCCGACTTCGTAACGCACTAGATCTTCCAAAAAAACTTCAGCTGCAGGAGGGTTGTAAGCGTTGCGCTTAACTTCATCGTAGCGCTTGTTAAATTCTTGAAGAGTGATCGTTTTACTGCCAACCGTTGCGACAGCTTGCGCATTGGCTAAAGAGCCTAAAGTTAATCCAGTACCGACGCTTAACAATACCAACAAGTGCTTGAAATTCATGTGCAAAACCTCTTCTTCAGCTAGCAGAATGTCTATGAGTCACTCGAGGTTAGCATCGGCAATTAAGGCTCAGCAATGAGTTTGGCAGCCTGATGACGAGCGTCAGACAGCAGTGCCGCAAGTGCCGAACTAAGCTCCGGAGACCGCACATCATCCTTCTTTGAAATAATTCGGTGTGGCTGGCCAAAAGCGACAATGACTCGCGAAAAAGGCTTAGGCAGCAAAGCTTTATTCCAGGAATTTTTAAACACAATGCCCGAAGAGCAATCCGCGGCGGTTGGAACAATGTGAGCCTTTGCAAGTCTCGAAAGCTCAAACACTCCAGGTTTAATTTTGTAGATCGGTCCTTTGGGGCCATCGACCGCCATTGAAGCGTTAAAACCTTTGCGCATCAACGTGATCAACCCTTTCAAAGCACCCACTCCACCGCGGGTGGTTGATCCTCTTGAGGTCGCCCCTCCAAGCTTGTGAATGACAAAATCAATCAAGGCGCCATCAGAGCTTCTGGAAGTCATGGTTGCGATCCGATATTTTGTAACTAAATGAGCAATGGCGAGCTCATCACCATGCCAGTGAGCGAAAATAACGGGTTCCCGGCGGGCAAGAAGATCACGAAGTTCCGCGGGCTCTTGGAATTCCACTCGCCAAGTCCATGCCCAGAGGCGGTAAAGCCACCAAACTAAATGCGGTAGGAGATACCGTCGGAACATTACTTAAGAAGCTGCCGAAATTCTTCGGTCAGCTTTGGAACGATCTCAAAAAGGTCACCGACTAAGCCGTAGGTGGCTTTTTGGAATATTGGCGCCTCCGGATCCTTGTTAATGGCTACGATCACTTTGCTGCCACTCATGCCGGCCAAATGTTGAATTGCTCCGGAAATACCGACTGCGATGTAAAGCGCTGGCGCAACTGTTTTTCCGGTTTGCCCGACTTGCATGGAGTGAGGCACCCATCCCGCGTCCGCGACCGCGCGAGAGGCACCAACTGTTCCGTGTATGGTTTGCGCCAACTCCTCAAGCATTTTAAAATGCTCCGCACCCTTCATTCCCCGGCCGCCAGAGACAATCACATTGGCTTCCGTTAAATCGACTTTTCCGACGGCGCCCCTTGAAACACTTTGAACCGTGGTTTTTACATCTGACGGGGGAAGAGAAAATTCTTTTACCGTCGCGTTCGCACTCGCATCGGCCTGGCCAACAGGAAGTTGATTTGCTCGCATAAGTACGATTTTCACCGGACTATTGATGAACTCGACTTCGGCCATGCATTTTCCCGCGTAAAGCGGGCGGCGAACTTTTAACGAGCTCGACGTTAACTCCATTACAGTACAATCACTCGCTACACCGGAATCCAAGCGCGCGCCGACTCTTGGGAAAAGATCACGAGCGAGCATGGACGACGAAGCAAGCACCAGGTCCGCGCCAGAATCTTTAATTGCCTGGCAAATCGCGGCCGTAAAAAGCTCAGGATTGTATTGGGAAAGGCGATCATCGGCACAGATCCACGCCGTAGCCGCACCATGCTGGCCAGGCTGAGAGCTTAGCGCTTTTGCCCCGGCACCGAGAAGAGCAGCATGCACCGTTCGCCCGGAAGCTTTTGCCGCATGAAGAAGTTCAAGACTTCCTTTTTTCAAACCACTTTCGTTGTATTCACAAAAAACCAAAACATTGGCCATCAGATTCTCCTAAAAAACTTTAGCTTCGTGCATGAGAAGATTCGCAAGCTCTTTCGCTTGGGCCGCAGGATCGCCCGTAAGCATTTTCACTTTTGGCTTTTCTGGCGGGAGCTTAAAGTTCACATGTTTAGTTTTTGGCTGGCTGCCGCCGAGGTCCGCCGCGGAATACTCTTTCACCGGCTTTTTCTTGGCTTTCATAATTCCAGGCAGGCTTGCATAGCGAGGTGTATTTAAGCCCTTATTAGCAGCGATTAAACTCGGCCCGTTAAGCTGAACCACTTCGCGAGTTCCGCCTTCGACTTCGCGCTCAGCAATAACACTACCCTCTTTGACTTCAAGTTTTGAGACAACAGTGGTGTGAGGGATAGCTAAAAATTCCGCGAGAAACTGGCCAACACTTGCCGCGTTGTCATCGATGGCGAGCTTGCCAGTGAGAATTAAATCAAACGCGCCTTCCTTTTTGATCGCCGCCGCCATTAATTTTGCCGCCGCGAAACCGTCCGTGTCGCCCGGTGAATCAATAACGATTGCATCATCAGCGCCCATGGCAAGAGCAGTCCGAAGAGCGTCCGTGACCCTCGTCTTTGGGCCCACCGTCATGACCGTAACAACCGGCGTGTTGCCACGGCCTTCCTTGATTTTTATGGCCTCTTCAACCGCGTATTCATCATAAGGGTTAAGAACCCATTTGATTCCGGCCTCATCGATTCCAGAGCCGTCGGGCTTTAGTTTAATCTTGGACTCAGTGTCTGGGACCTGCTTTACGCAGACAAAGATTCGCATTCATTTCTCCTGGAGGAAGATCTATATAAATAGCGTAAAAATGAAAGGCAAAGCAATTGGCCCCTTACGGTCTGCGTTAAGAGAGGACCTTTTCGCTCAAGCAAGGTACTGATTGAACAATCGTTTTCGATTATAAATTCAAGGAATCTTTAATGACCCAAAAAATGCGATATTTGGGGAGCACGATCGGGCAAAAACAGATTGTGGCTCTCACCGGCCTTGGCTTAAGCGGCTTTGTGCTAGGCCATATGGCGGGCAACCTTTTGATGTTCATTAGCCCTCAGGCATACAATGAATATGGCCATGGAATCACCTCAAGCCCGCTTTATTTGCCAATCGAAATCGGACTTCTTGCGGCCTTTTTGTTTCACGTGTTTGTCGCGTTAAGATTGAAATTCAAAAATTTAAAAGCCAGGTCTGACAAATACGCGGTCCAAGCCACGGGCGAGAAAGCCAGCGATAAAGTCAGCAGCACTATGGCGACCCAAGGCTTTATCATCGCGGCTTTCGTGATTCTTCATTTACGAACTTTTAAATATGGGCCCGTGTACATGATGGATTACGGCAAAGGACCGATCAGGGATCTTTTCCGCGTAATGGTGGAAGTCTTCAATCAACCGGGATACCTCGTTTGGTATGTGGCGACACTTTTGGTTTTAGGTCTGCACTTGAGTCATGGCATTAAGTCCGTGTTTACGACCTGGGGTGCGTATCACCCGAAGTACGTGCCGGCGCTTAAAGCGTTGGCTTGGGGCTATGCGATTATTGTTGTAGGCGGATTTCTTACGCAACCCATTTACATTTATTTCTTCCATCAAGGCTAGAGGGATCGACAATGAATTTAGATTCAAAAATTCCAGACGGCCCACTCCAAGATAAATGGGACAAGCATCGCTTCGATATGAAACTGGTGAATCCAGCAAATAAGCGTAAGCACACGGTAATTGTCGTCGGCACGGGACTCGCGGGAGCGTCGGCAGCTGCGACTCTTGGTGAACTTGGCTACAACGTAAAAACTTTTTGTATTCACGATTCACCACGGCGCGCGCACTCCATTGCGGCCCAGGGGGGGATTAACGCCGCAAAAAATTATCCCAACGACGGCGACTCCGTTTGGCGCTTGTTTTACGACACAGTCAAAGGGGGAGATTTCCGCGCGCGAGAAGCAAACGTGTATCGTTTGGCGCAGATCTCGAATCACATTATCGACCATTGCGTTGCGATCGGTGTTCCGTTTGCGCGTGAATATGGCGGACTTTTAGACAACCGTTCATTCGGCGGCGCGCAGGTTTCGCGAACGTTCTATGCTCGGGGCCAAACGGGCCAGCAGCTTTTGCTCGGCGCCTATCAGCAAATGATGCGTCAGGTGGAGAAGAAAACCGTGGAGCTTCTGCCTCGCCGCGAGATGCTCGACCTGGTTATGATTGACGGCAAAGCGCGAGGAATAACCGTTAGGAATTTGCTCACCGGTGAAATTGAATCTCACGCGGGCGACGCGGTTCTCCTTTGTACCGGCGGCTATGGCAACGTTTATTTCCTGTCCACAAATGCTAAACATTCCAACGTCACAGCATCTTGGCGCTGCCACAAAAAAGGCGCGCTCTTTGGGAACCCGTGTTTTACCCAAATACACCCAACTTGCATTCCCCGCTCTGGAGATTATCAATCGAAATTGACGCTCATGTCAGAGAGCCTCAGAAACGATGGCCGTGTTTGGGTTCCTAAAGCCAAAGGCGACCGCCGTCATCCGAAAGAAATCCCCGATGGTGCACGCGATTACTACTTGGAAAGAATTTATCCGAGCTATGGCAATCTCGCGCCAAGAGATATCGCCTCCCGACAAGCGAAGTTCCGC
Source organism: Pseudobdellovibrionaceae bacterium (assembly GCA_043720065.1). Taxonomy (GTDB): domain Bacteria; phylum Bdellovibrionota; class Bdellovibrionia; order Bdellovibrionales; family UBA1609; genus JAIBAM01. The sequence continues at coordinate 21,366 of JAYSTF010000108.1, forward strand.
GTTGATGAAGGCAGAGGCGTCGGCCCAACAGGTGAATCTGTTTACTTAGATTTCCAAGATTCCATCAAGCGGATTGGCCAATCCGCAGTCGCCGCAAAATACGGCAATCTTTTTCAAATGTACGAAAAGATCACGGGCGAAAATCCTTACAAGCAACCAATGCGAATTTTCCCCGCTGTTCATTACACAATGGGCGGGCTCTGGGTTGACTACAATTTAATGAGCACGGTCCCGGGTCTTCATGTTCTGGGAGAAGCGAACTTTTCAGATCACGGCGCAAATCGATTAGGCGCTAGTGCGCTTATGCAAGGATTGGCCGACGGATTCTTCGTTGCACCGGCAACTGTTGGCCATTACATGGCGGCCAATGAAATTAAAAAGGTCGACAGCACTCACCAGGCCTTTACCGATAGCCGTGAAGCGGTAAAGACAAAATTGAATCAGTATTTTGCGATAAAAGGCACTAAGTCCGTCGACGAAATCCATCGCGAACTTGGCGCCATTATGTGGAACCATGTTGGGATGTCACGAAATTCAGCGGGACTAAAGACAGCGGTCACCGAGATTCAAAAATTAAGAGACGCCTTCTGGCACGACCTAAAACTTCCCGGTGAGACGACCTACAAAAACGAAGAGCTTGAAAAAACGGGTCGTCTCGCAGATTTCTTGGAGCTTGGTGAGTTGATGGCAACGGACGCACTACATCGTGAAGAATCCTGCGGGGGCCACTTCCGAGACGAACACCAAACTCCCGACAACGAAGCCCTTCGTAATGACGAGAAGTTCGCATATGTGGCGGCGTGGGGATATCAGGGCGACGGGAAAAAAGTGAGTTGGGAATTAAATAAAGAAGCGCTGACTTTTGAGAACGTTAAACTCAGTCACCGAAGCTATAAGTGAGGCGTTGAGCAATGGCTGAAAACAATTTGAATCTGAAATTAAAAATCTGGCGGCAAAAGGGTCCGAACGAGAAGGGCGGGTTCCTCGAATACAACGCGAAGGAAATTTCCCCGCACATGTCTTTTCTTGAAATGCTCGACGTCGTGAATGTGGATCTAACTCACAAGGGTGAGATCCCCGTGCAGTTTGACCATGACTGCCGCGAGGGTATTTGTGGCTCATGCGCGATGGTAATTAATGGCAACCCGCATGGACCTGATCGTGCGACCACGACTTGCCAGCTTCATATGCGAAGATTCAAAGACGGCGACACCATCACGATCGAACCTTTTCGGGCGAAATCATTCCCGGTCATAAGAGATTTAGTAGTCGACCGCGGTGCTTTTGATCGCATTGTTCAAGCCGGTGGTTTTATTTCTGTGAATACGGGAAACGCGCAAGATGCAAATAACCTCCCGATAAAGAAAGAAAATGCGGACGCCTCATTTGGAGCCGCGGCATGTATTAGCTGCGGTGCATGTGTGGCTGCTTGCAAAAACGCTTCGGCAAGTTTATTTGTTGCCGCCAAAATTTCCCATCTTGGTCTATTGCCTCAAGGTCAGCCCGAGCGCAGAGAGCGCGCCCTATCCATGGTTCTTCAGATGGACCGCGAAGGTTTTGGTTCTTGCACGAATATTGGAGCTTGCTCGGCCGCTTGTCCGAAAGAGATTAGTTTAGAGACGATCGCGCGCATGAACCGTGATTTTCTTAAAGCGACTGTCATGGAACAACTGCAAACTGAAGAGCCCGGCGGAGCTGGCTAGATTTAGGGCCAGTCCATAGCCCCGCACCCACAGATAGGGGTAGTTATGCACTTCTTCCCACAGAGTTATCCACACAAATGGTCGGATTTAAGCTATATTTCTAGCCCTTTGTCTGGTGGTTGATTAATTTTTAACCACGATTTGCCGCATCTAGGGTCTAGATAGTAGGCATCGCCGATTTACTTCACCGAAGCCTCTTCAAATCCGACAAGAGTTTACGCCAGTAAGGTTTTAAAGTTGCATGAGGAGCGATATATGCGGCGCATCGGCGATCTTATGAAGGATCTTGGATTTAACAAGGACGCACCCCAAGCTACGGCGGAAGCCTTTGTCCGCCATCTAGTTGAAGCGGCCAAAGTTTCCCAAATCCAAAGAAAATCAAAGCCTGTAGAGGAAGAGCCTCAGCAATTAAGTTTTGAGTTCGAACAGAACTCGACAGAAATTGAAACCTTAAGGAAAACACGAAAACCTGCTGGATAAAACCGCACATTACGAAAACGTATAAAATTAATTCATAAATTGCCTATCCCCTGGTACCATTTTGGAACTGATTCGGGCGGAAGCCCAGCAACAATGCTCAATGGATGGGCATTAGGGGGAAAGATGATTCAAGGAAGAATTACGAAGGCCCTACTTTTAGGCCTTCTTGGAGCGAGCCTTTCGGCGCATGCGAAAAAGCACGATTCTGTTCCAGGTGAATATGTAGTGAAACTGAAGAATCGTTTCGCGACGATGTCAGTGGCACAAGTCGAGCGCGCATTGGGCGCGGAAATCGTAGAATATTTATCGCCGGCCTCACAAGCGGTACTTGTCCGTCGTCCGAAAGTTGAACGCGCGGAATTCGCGGTTCAGGCAATTAGCCAGAGCACATTGGTTGAGTACGCTGAGCCTAACTATATATATAGAATAGTTGGCGGAGTTCAGGGATTACCGAATGATCCCGAGCTAAGCAAACTTTGGGGCATGATCAACACCGGACAAAAAAGCACTGGCGACATGGGTGATATCACAGGGGTCGCTGGTATCGATATCGATGCTAAGCGCGCCTGGGAAATCGAAACCGGAAGTCGCGATATCGTAATCGCCAGCATCGACACAGGTGTTGACTACACGATTCCCGATCTTGCTCCGAACATGTGGACCAACGACGCTGAGAAAAACGGAACCACTGGCGTCGATGACGACAACAACGGTGTTGTGGACGACGTTTATGGATACAACGCAATCGGCGCCGTAACAGCTCCCGGAAATCCAAAAGATGATCACGGTCACGGGTCACACACTTCCGGAACGATTGCTGCAAAAGGTAACGATGGCAAAGGAATCGTCGGAGTTGCTTGGAACGCTCGTATCATGGGCGTTAAGTTCTTGTCTGCTTCCGGTGGCGGATCTTTGGCGGATGCAATCAAGGCGATTGATTACACGACAACGATGAAAGTCGATATGACGTCGAACTCATGGGGTGGCGGCGGTTATTCTGAAGCCCTCTACGACGCAATCAAGCGTGCACGCGATGCAGGAATCTTGTTCGTTGCAGCCGCTGGTAACGCCGGCACAAACAACGACAGCGATCCTGAGTATCCAGCGAGCTACGACCTCGACAACATCATCTCTGTTGCGGCGATTGATAACGCTGGTCAAATGGCGTACTTCAGCTGTTTTGGAAAAACGTCCGTGGACGTTGCAGCACCCGGCGTAAACGTTTACAGCAGTATTCCCGGCGGCTATGAGAGCTGGTCAGGAACTTCGATGGCCGCACCACACGTCAGCGGCGTTGCGGCTCTTCTGATGTCGGCGAATCCAGGCATGACATACGCGCAAGTAAAAGAGCGCATCATGAAAACGTCTAAGCCCATCGGCGCACTTCGCGGCAAGGTTGCCAGCGCTGGATTGGTAAATGCGTATCACGCACTGATGAATACAGTTCCTCCAGGTGATCCGAACGATCCGTTTAATTGGGATAAGAACGCCATTAAAGTTTCTAGCCCTCATCCCTACACGGACAAATATAAAAACACTTGGACCGTGAAAGTCGATGGCGCGAAGAAGATCGCCCTCTACTTCTCTAAGTTCGACACTGAACTTGGTTACGACAAAGTGGAAATTAAGGATGCTCAAGGCAAAGTCGTTGCTTCACTGAGCGGCAGCCGAGAGGGCACCTTTTCTCCAGTGATCGATGGCGACACCGCCGTGATCACAATGACCTCTGACGATTCCGCCACTCGATATGGCTTCGATATCGACGGCATCGCTTACAAGTAAGAATATTAAGCTCACGGACGAGTTATGGACCCGCTGTTTTTCGGAACAGCGGGTTTTTTATTATTTGTAATCGTTCTCGCCCAAAAACTGCTCGATTTTTAAATTCACAAGATCGGGCATGTCGAGCTGGGCGCAGTGAGAGCCAAAGGGAACCATTAAAAACTGGCTGCCCTTAATTCGGCGATTCATTTCCTCTTGGTGCTCGCGGGGAGTGACCGAATCATTTCGGCCAGCGATAATCAAAGTCGGAACTTCTATCCGGTCTAAAACTGGTCGACCATCGTAAGACATCATGTTCTCAAACAACGTGAGAAACGCGTCGAGATTCATCGACGCAATTCCTCGCGCGTAAATCTCAATGTCTTTAAGAGAGGTAAGTTTTAAATTAAAACCACCAGCTAGCGCGCTTAATTGAATTGCTAACGGATTAGTCACGGCCGTGCGCCACAAAAAGGAGATCGTCTCTGGCAATTTTTGATAACCCTCTTTAACTAAATGAAAGGCGGAACTAGCCAGATCATTGCCAAACATTCCTGCTATCGGATTTGTGGCGAAGCCATTCACAAAAATCAAATCATGGACGCGCTTAGGAAACATATCGTACATACGGATTGCGACTTGTACGCCAAAGCTATGTCCCCAAAGACTGA
>JAYSTF010000109.1:0-9265 GCA_043720065.1 Pseudobdellovibrionaceae bacterium
GGCTGAGCTAAAACCGCAATGACAAAAATTGTTATCCAGTTGGCGCTTGGTCTGCACATAAGGCCCTCATTTTAAGTTCCAACGACTTACTCCAAAACAAATAAGCAAGATTGGGGCCAGGTGGAGCGTTCCAACGGATAAGAGTGAGGGACGGCGGTTTCGTGGATCCCATGCGTACTTGAAAAGCTATCCGTTTAATTCCCAGGCCTTGATTAGCCAGCACCCTTCAGGCGACGCGTAAATACCTATCCCCGGGTTGCACCAATTTTTTGCTGGAGAAATTCACTCAAGCTGCCGACGGTCCTAAAAATGGATCCATCGAATTCATCATCTTCGATTCGAATGGAGAAGTGTTGCTCCAGTTGCGTGAGAAGCGTTGTCACTGCGAGGGAGTCCAATTCCGGCAAGGCGCCCAAGAGCTTGGTGGTATTCGTGAATGATAGTGCGCGACCACCTAGCTTTAGAATATCATCGAGGATCGTAAGCAATTCTTTTTCCACATCATGCTCCTTTAATACGAACTAAATGAATATTTCAAGCGGAGGCGGATGACTTAAAAAGTGGATTGGGCTTGCCGTGAGGCCATACGCTCCTGATTGAAATACAACGACAAGATCGCCACTGGAACAGCAATCGACCTCTATCTGCTGAGCAAAAGAATCAAGCGGCGTGCAGAGGGGGCCTACAATCGAAACGGTTTCTCGAAAATCTGATGACAACTGCGCTGCAACAAAAATGGGAAAGTTCCTTTTTATGACTTGTCCTAAATTTCCGGTGGCCGCGAGGTGGCCGTTCATTCCTCCGTCCATAACGAGGAATGTTTGTCCTCGTGAAATCTTTTTTTCAATAATTCGACAAACAAAAATTCCAGCTTCGCCAACGAGAAATCGACCAAGCTCAAGTATCATTTCGGTATTCGGAAAATCAACTTTGAACTTCTTTACGAGTCGGCGCAGGGCATCACCCACTTGCACCAAATCCAACTCTGGGTCTCCCTCAAAATAAGGAATGCCAAATCCTCCGCCAAAGTTGAAGGACTGGAGCGGCTGAGTGAAATTTTCTTTAAGCGCATTCAGAAGGTCAAAACTTGATGTGAATGTCTCGGAGAGCACTCGGGCGCTCAACGATTGGGAGCCTGCAAAGATATGCACGCCCTCAATCTTCAAATTGAGTTTTCTAATTTCCTGGCAGACTGCGGGAATTTGTTCGCTATCGATTCCAAAAGCTTTCGCGCCGCCGCCCATTCTCATGCCGCTAGATTTCATTTCATAAGGTGGATTTATACGCAGAGCAATCCGGGGACTCTTCGTTCCAATTCGATTTGATATTTCCGCGATGCGCCGAACTTCATTGAGTGATTCGACGTTAATCAATATGTGCTCGAGAAGGGCTTGCTCAAGCTCCTGATCCGTCTTACCTGGTCCCGCAAAGCTAATCTTTGTTCGATTCATTCCGGCCTTGATAGCCAAATGCATTTCCGCCGCAGATGCCACATCAAAGCCATCGACGTTTTGCGCCATGAACCGAACCAACTCAAGGTTTGGATTGGCTTTAATTGCGTAATGCAGAGACACCTCCGTTGGCAATACGCTCCGAAGTTCGGCTATTTTTTTATAAATCACCTCACTGTCGTAAAGATAAAATGGCGTCCGCCCCACCCGCCTTGCCCAATCAGAAACGGACCTGCCTTTAATTATTAGGCCCTTTGAGCTGAGATCAAAATATTTTACGTTTAATAGTCCCGAGGTCATGTCTTTGATCCATCGCTATCCATTTGTTCAAGATAGTCCTGACCAACGCGCTTACGATCAATTTTACCGTTTTGATTTCGCGGAAGAGAGGTGGGCGACACGACGACAACTGCAGGGACCATATGCGTGGGGAGCTTCAAGCCACAATATAATAGAATTTGTTTGCGCAACTCATCTTCAGGAAAATTAGAAGGCGTTTCAGGCACAATGCAAGCAATGATGGCTTGCCCCAGCGTAGGATGCGGCACTCCAAATACCGCGACTTCGACCGCGTGACCACTGTTGTAAATGACTTCTTCTACTTCAGTTGGACTCACTCTATAACCGGAAGTCTTTATCATTTCATCGTTACGGCCTATAAAAAAAATGAACCCCTCTTCATCCATTTTAACCATGTCTCCGGAAAACACCCCGATCTCAGGAATCATTATTTCTTCAGGTCGAGCCTTTGCAGAAAAGGGTATTAGCTTGAATCTCTCTGCGGTTTTTTCAAGATCCTTCCAATAACCCATACTGACAAGGGCCCCACGATGGACTAACTCGCCGGGCTCATGGGGTTTGCAGCGCTCCCCCTTGCTATTCAGAATTAGGATCTCGGCGTTTGGAATGGCTTTGCCGATAGAGTCGGGCCGCCTATCAACTTGATCCGGAGGCAAGTAAGTTGAGCGAAAAGCCTCGGTCAATCCGTACATCAAATAGGTCTTGGTTTTTGGGAAATATTTCCGCAATTTGCTAAGTGTTTCAAATGGCATTCTGCCACCCGTGTTTGCGATATATCTGAGGTGTTCTGTGGTCTCGAGAGGCCATGACAATCCAGACATTTGGATCCATAGGGGCGGCACCGCCGTAATTCCCGTTATTTTCTCTTTAACGGTTAACTTTAAAATATCATTAGGTCGGAGGTAGTTGAGCAATATGACTCTTGCGCCGACATGAAATGCCGTCGTCAGCTGACTAAACCCTGCATCAAACGATAGCGGTAGGACCGCCAGCAATCTGTCAGATTCGTTATTTTCCAGATAAGAAGAAACGCTCCTTGCGCCTACCACCATATTTCTATGGGAAAGCACTACGCCCTTTGGAGGTCCCGTGCTTCCAGAAGTGTATAATATACTGACGGCGTCGTTATCCACAATGGCGCGCGACTCCGCTGGCTCTTGTTTTACGAGAGCCAGCTTTAGTAAGCGCTTCCAGCCCCAAACCGTAGGTTTTTTTTCGACCTCCGGTTTCAAATCACTAGTTCGCCCGAGTTCCTCTGACGGTTCGTCGTCATTAACTAAAATTACATGCTCAACGGCTGTCGCAATTTTGAGCTCGTTGGATAGCGCCTGATATCGGTCCATTGAAGTGACAAAAACCTTTGCCCCACTGTCCTTTAGGATATGAAGAATCTGATCCTTTTTTAAAATAGGGTTTATGGGTACGAAAATCGCGCCCGAGCAAGAGGCGCCAAAACATGCGATTACAAACTCAAATCGCTTTTCTAAAAAAATGGCGACCCGAGCCTGTGATTCAATCCCTATAGATGTCAATGCTTGAGAGAAATGCAAAACTAATGTTGCTACGCTTTTGTAATCGAGAGTTTCGTCGTCATAATTAAGCGCAACATTTTGGGGCCGCTTGCGCGCCGATAAGAAAAGAAGGTCATGGAGTAGGTGATCGCTATTCATTTAATTTATTTCAAGCCCCCTCAAGTAAAGATTGTAGCCGTAAGAATTACAGATCACAATGAGGGAATATGAAAGTCGATCTTTGGGACTTTGTACTTTGCGGCGTTTTTATGAGCATGATCCTCGTATTAAGCGTCGCCAGTCATGTGCTTTTGGTTTCTCCATACTTGGCACCTTTACTGAACGAATATTTTGTCGTCGTAAGTTGTTTATTATTCCTCTTTACCTACGGTGTGATTTCTGGTTTCACCGTTAGGCTATTGCTATTGGCGCGCCCCTTAAAGCTTGGTGAGTTCGGCATGAATGACCGCAACTTTACCTACTGGAAATTACTGATAATGATCAGTGAGATGGGTCGATTTACGCTGGTGCCCTTTACCACGATCTTCCTTAAACCTGTCGCCGCCAAACTTTTCGGCGCAAAAGTTGGCGCGAACGCAGCCTTGGCTGGAGCGCTCTACGATCCATTTATGGTGTCCATTGGAGACAACACCGTTCTCGGCTCCGGCTCTTTGGTATGTGGAAACATGACCATGAATGGCAAGCTTCTCCTTGGTCGAGTCCAAATCGGGAATGATGTCACGGTTGGGGTCAATGCCGTAGTGTTTCCGGATGTTGCGATTGGTAATGGTGCTGTTTTGATCACTGGTTCCGTCGTGTATCAAGGAACAAGGATACCGGCTGGAGAAACTTGGCGCGGTAACCCCGCTAGGAAATGGACTTAAGCGGTGTTAGTCGCGACATTGGTTAGGGCGCGGTCCATCTAAAGACGTTTAATTCACCCGATCTGATTTGATCTCCGACGTAGATAACCGTCTTAGAATCGTTCAAAAAATGAGCCCTGGAAACCGTCGCCGCATTAAAGACCGGGGTACTGACTAAGTATGACGGCAGGCCGTTGAGAGGAATATAGAATAGCTGGCTTGAGGCAAAATAGCCTAAGCTTTGAAACTGGGGCGCGCCAAGATTAACCAAAACTTTTTCCCCATCCGGCGATAGCAAGACGTCATGGATGCCTATGGCTTCCGGGTTGGTCGACGGCGCGGAGTTCACAAGTGCACATGGCCCGGTTATATTTCGTCTATAGACACTCACAATCTTGGCGCTCAGGCTAAAAGTTACGATCGCGAAGGCGTCCGGACGGATCTCCTTGATCAACATTTGCTCGCCGACGGCCCCTGGGCAGAAATCCTGAACGGCTCCCGTTGACGTATTTACCGAGATGGCGCGCAAACTTCCATTGGCAAGGATTTCAGGTCCTATAAATGCCTGGGAATCCGTGGAAAAGAATGTGGACTGGACTTCCCCACTCGAGGACACCGTATCCCCGTCCGTGTAAATTTTCATTCGCGGAAGGCTCACTATCGTATTTGTCGCTGGACGAAACAACTTCAGATTGGTGCGGCCTTCACTATTGTAATCTCCAATTAGAAATGCCGATCCCGACGGGCTCGCAAAATTAAACATCATGTTTTGCGGCAAGGCGATCGATCCCGAACCATCCACGGCAACAGCGAACACCTGTTTGCCATTACCGTTAATTTCCATTGCCTCAACGAGGGCATAGTCTAAACCGTTTGGTATTACGACACTGGGATTCACTTGCAGGGCCCAATCAGCCGATGGCATGGGCGGAGTAATCTCCGTAACGCCGGAGCCGTCCGGATTAGCCGCATAAAGGTGAACATAGAAGTCGGTCGCCGCTGGATCAGTAAAAGTCTTGTACACGCAACATAGGAACGCCACTTTATTTTTCGTTCTAGAAAAATCAAAATTGTTTGAATTGCTCTGGTGAGTGTGGCTGACCGGCGCCTGAAAAACTTTCGGCGCAAGATCCGTCAGAGTCACCGAGGTAAGGTACGTTATCATCCCAAACCAACTTCGCCGGAAGATCACCGTGTTCCCATCGTCCAGAAGTTGAAAGTTTCCGCCGATTCCATCCGTGGTTAAGCCACCGTCGATTTGCCGATGGTTGGTGCCATCGACATTGACCTGAAACAACTCCATTTTATCCGGAATATTAACGTCACCATTATAAATTAATGAGCGGGAGTCTGGAGTAAAAAGGAAATTGCCCGTGCTATACATGAAGTTCATATTCATATCGAATCCATCGTTAATTCCCGCAAGCAACAATTTCGGGCTCACTCGGAGTTGCGACGTACCATCCATCTTCGTGACGTAGAGATTCGGTATTCCGGTTGCGGTTGGAGACGAGTAAGCCAAGTGGTTCATATCCGGAGACGCCTTCACCTTTTGCACAGCGAAGTCGACAATTTGTCTCGCCGGCCATACCTTGGGATCAAGTGAGCCGCCCAATCGGCAAAATGTACTTCTGCGGACCGACCTACCATCAATGGTCGTGGTCAGTTCACCATTGAAGAGTCCAACTTCCGGCGCGGGCTGATCTCTGTGGACAATGAGTTCAAAGCCATTGGCATCCCTTACGGTGACCGTCCTATCGGCAATCAGTCGCGAAACCGGAAAGTCAGGAATTTGCTGCGTCACTCCGGCCGTGGAATAGAAGGTTCGATTCATGGCCAAATTTAAATTGCGATCATAATGGGTGATCGTTTCAATCCCAGCCGCATCCTTACGATCCCGGCACCAGACTTCAACCAAGTTTGCTGGTATGGAAGTGGGCATCAGCTCTTTCACTTCAAAGATTCCTTCTAAATAGCCGACGATATCGCCTTGAAAAACCGAATTATCAATTTGCGCACTGGTTAATGGAAGGTTAACCGCTTTACAAAGCAAAAGCCGGTTTTCTATCAGCGTAACCTGTGAACCATTTATACTGATGTGTGCTGCGGGCGCCTCGCTTTGTTCACAGGTGAAATCAGGAACGAAGCGATAGAACTCTCCGGTCGGCTTTCCGCCATATCCAGCACCATTATTTTCAGTTTTGACTCCCGGGCTACTGAATTTCGCCGGGGAGCAGTTTTGGAATGCGCCAACGACGGCGAGAATCAATGCCGCTAAATATAAAAATCTACTGTTTGTGATCCACCACGAATTCATGCCGACCGTCGCTTGCCACGCTGATTCGCGAAATAATAAATCGTGGACGGGCCGCGCCCCGCTATTTCCAGAACGCCGTCCTTGACCCCTTGCTTTAACAGCTTCTGTGACGAAACTTTTGAGCAGTTGAGGACCAAGGCGGCTTTGGCCGCCGAAAACGTCCGGCCACCAAGTTCCTCTTTTAATGATAAAATCTGACTTTCTACGGCCGATAGCGGTTTTCCTCTTTGCACCACTACATAAACCGCCCCGTCCGAAGTAAGGCAAAATTCGCTCTTACGAAACTGCACTCGAACAGAGGATTGATTGTGGATGAACCATCGGTTCAGCCGCTTAAGAAGCTGCAATACCCTGGCCGGAGAGGTAAACGGATTAAATTTTTCAGACGGATAGATTCTCTGAAAAAGCACTCCAATGGTCGCAGGTTTATAAAAGTCCTGTGTTAGCGCTTCAAATACCGCGAGCAAATATCGCTTTCCGGTCAAAGCTTCGTTCATCACCGTTTTTTTATATGGATCAAATGTCTCAATGACAGAATTTTTTTGATCTGGATTTCCTAAAAATAATAGAAACCGGCCCTTTGATCGAATCGTGGTGCCAAACAGCCTTCTGACTCTCTGCCGGTAAAGTTCGGACGGACTTCCCATGACGACTTTTCGCACAAGCAATTCGTCTTGTCCGGCCACGGCTTTAAACAGGTCACATTCTCTGACCGTTTCCCAATGCCTCTCTTGCAGGCCTTTCGTGCGAACCGCCTCTAACTTCTCAAAGTCGGTGGGCTCGCCCGTCGTTAAGCAGGCGCAAATCGCTGTCCATTTGTCCACGAACAGTGAATAGAGACCGCCTTGATTCTGTAATAGCTCGCAGGCCTCTTTAAGGTTTGCGACGGCGGTGTCGTACCGCCCTTGAAAAAGCTCAATTTGCGCAGCCAATTCGTAGCAATTGCCAAGTAAAAGCTTATGGTCGCCTTCAACACATTCAGCAATTATCTCTTTAAGCAGCGGTTCGGCCGCGCTCCAATTGCAGACACAAATGTGCGCCGCCGCAAGATTTACTTTTCCGACCAAGCGACGATACGGAGTGATCTTTGAGGAATTAATGAAATTCTTCAGCAGTGGTACACTGGCTTCGTAATTCCAATCGAAAAAGTTGGCGATCGCGAGATAATAGTAGACCTCGGGCTCTTTCTCCGGCGAGATCGGGGCCAAGATTTCCATGGACTCTTTCACCGCCCCCAGGCCAAAGAGCGCCGACGAATAAATCAAGCGCTCTTGATCGCTCGCCGCTTTCACCAACGCATTTTCAGGATGGACATATTTATGAAGGAATTTAAGCGTCAATAAAGGCGCATGTACGCGAAATGCCAGTTGCCCGAACTTCTGTGCGAACTCACGCGGCAGTTTCATCAAACTTAATTTACTTAGTTTATCGCGGCACTTCTCGTGCTCGCCGCGAGACACCAAATGCTCAAATTCGTTATGAAGGGCTTGGCATTTAGTGACCAGGTGGCGTTCGCTAAGCATACTTTTATATTCGGTATTTTCGCCTTAAAGATCAACTGGGGGCGAGTAAACAAGTGCTTTTAAGCAATTGAAATAACGTGGGTTTTTAAGATTTTCGCAAAATTTTTGTTGCCGGTTATGCGCCTAAGGAAAGACCTTAATATCACTGGTGTTTTTTACGGTTATCGCATTGCTGTTTGTTGGTTAGCACGACGCTCCTGACTTGCTAACCTGATCTCGGAATCGGGAATGGGTAAAGCAAATCGACCTCTAGCGTCTCAAAATGACTCATTACGAGAGCCTTAAAAGGGGAAAATGAAAATGGACGACTCGCCAAAAAAAATTGCGGTCACTAGAGCCGAAAAAACTTCTTGGGCAATGAACGACATCATGGTTCCAGCTCATATGGTCACCATGGTCTCAGAGATTGACGCCACGGCGCTTGAACACCTCCGAGCCCACGCGAAGGCAATGGGCAAAGTGGCGCCATCATACACGGCATTGGTGGTAAAGGCCGCCGCGCTGATGCTCAGAAATAACCCTTCTGCGAATCGGGCGATTCTTGGCCTACCGTTATTCAAGCGGCTTATTCAATTCAGAAATATTGATATCAGTGTGGCGGTCGAAAAAGATTTGCCGGGACTTCCCGGCCAGGCCTATGCCTGCCCTATCAAAGACACTTTATCCAAATCATTAAATGAAATTACCCAAGATCTTCGCCGCTTGGCCGATGCGACCGAGGCCAACAACAAGGACTTCGCGACGTTCATGAAAATCCTTAAGTGGGTTCCTCGTCCCTTTAGCCTGTGGCTAATCAACGCCCCCTACTGGTTCGCCACCCTCTGGCAAAAGCATCGCGGTTGCGCCTGCTGGGTCAACGCTCCCTCGAAGGCGGGCGCCGACATGGTGGCCACAACTTGGCCATGGCCCATTACTATTTCCTTTGGCGTGGTCAAAAAGCGTCCATTTGTGGTCAATGACAAAGTCGAGGCCCGCTTGACGATGCCGGTCGTTCTTGTTTTCGATCGAAGAATCATGGGTGGCGGCCCCGCCAGCCGAATGTTTGCCAATTTGATTAGCATTTTGGAAAGCGCCAGGCTCGACGAAGCGGAGTCACCAGTGGTACCGGGACCAGGGCGGAACCCAAAACTGCGGGATGCTACGGAAAATCATCCCGTCGAGCTACACTCACAAACAAGGTCAACTTAATTCTTTGAACTTTCGTAACCCGTCAGTTATTGGGGAATTATTTCATTGACATATGTAAATACTAAGTATTTATACTTGGTATGGCGAGGAAGTCCTATTACAAAAAAGTTGC